>JAYUEN010000506.1:0-79681 GCA_043739185.1 Bdellovibrionales bacterium | reverse complement strand
AGTAGACAATGGCAAGTAAAAAGGCGGCGGGAAGTTCCCGCAACGGACGTGATAGTGCTGGTCGTAGACTTGGAGTGAAGCGCTTTGGCGGTGAACTTGTTAAGCCAGGAACCATCATCGTTCGACAAAGAGGAACTAAATTTCATTTAGGAAACAATGTTCGTATGGGCCGTGATTTTACAATCTATGCGGTTGTAAATGGTCATGTAAAATTTGAACGTGTTGATAAATTGAGAACTAAGATTAGCGTTTATCCAGCTGCAACTGCAGCCGCTTAAAGCTTTTTATCGTAAGCATTTTTTAGCGGTTTGAATGGCCTTTCGATGTCTTTGCATCTCGGGTTACGGCTTCGCCAAAGAAACCCGAGGATATTTCTATGAAATTTGTTGATGAAGTGAGTATTACAGTCAGTTCTGGCAAAGGCGGACCCGGTAGCGTCAGCTTTTTGCGCGCATCAGGCACACCTCGCGGTGGACCAGATGGAGGGGACGGCGGTCGGGGCGGCCACGTTATCTTAAAAGTAAATCCGCAACTCAATACCCTCCTTGATTTTCGCTTTAAAAAGAAATTTGCAGCCGAAGATGGTCTTGCCGGAGAACATAAATTAATGACCGGACGTGATGGCAAAGATTTGGTATTGCAAGTGCCCCCGGGTACTGTCGTGCGCGATCATCAACACAATATTCTTTATGACTTAAACGAGGTGGGAGAGAGTGTTTTCTTGAAGGGTGGTCGCGGCGGAAAAGGAAATCACTTTTTCAGAACCAGTACCAACCAAGCACCTGAATATTCTCAGCCTGGCGAAGACGGCCATTCCCGAGATATCGTTCTTGAGTTAAAGCTAATCGCTGATATCGGCGTCATTGGATACCCTAATGCAGGCAAGTCGACCTTGATTTCTCGGATCTCTGCAGCTCGTCCAAAAATTGCCGATTATCCATTTACAACTTTGAGTCCAAATTTAGGAGTGGTTCGAGTCGATCAGGATCGAACGATGGTGGTCGCGGATATTCCGGGTTTGGTTCCCGGCGCTCACAAAGGGGTCGGTCTCGGAACACAATTTTTACGACACATTGAAAGAACCAATTACTTTGTTCATTTAATTGATGCCAGTGGTTTGTCCGGTCGCGATGCAGTTCAAGACTACAAAGACATCAATCATGAATTGATTGAATACGATAAAAGAAAAATAGATTTAGAAGGATTTCGACCCTTAAGTGAGCGTGAGCAAATTGTTGTTTGCAATAAAATTGATACCATGACGGAAGATCAAAAAAGAGATTTGGCAGGACGTTTTTCACAAATAAAAGTACAAGTTCGATTTATTTCAGCAGTGAGTGGTCAAGGGGTACAAGAATTACTTTTTGATTTAGGGAGAAAAGTTTTTGAAAACAAAATTTAGTTCAAATGAAAAAGTTGGCTTATTTGGCGGAAGCTTCAATCCCTTTCATGCCGGACATATCAATGCAATTTCTGCTGTGCAAAGCGCTCTAGATTTTGATCGAATCATAGTCCTTCCGGCAGCGCAGAATCCTAAAAAAGATGTTGTCGACGGGCCAAGTAATTCCGAACGGCTAGAAATGGTTAAACTTGGGATCAAAGATCTTGATTTCGTCGAAGTAGATGATCAAGAACTCAAGCGCGGCGGCAAAAGCTATAGCATTGAAACGATCGAACATTACAGCGAACAAATTTCTCCTGAAAACTTGTTTTTAATTGTGGGGATTGACCAATTTGAAAATTTCGATCAATGGAAGGACTTCGAGAAAATACTCAAGCTTTCAAATCTTGTGGTTTTATCTCGACCCGCTTTTCAATTGCCATTCTCCGTCGAAGATTTACCAAGCGGTCTTCAAAAGTTGGTGCAAGAAATGGATCGACAATTTGTGCATTTGTCGACAGATCGAAGCATTGAATTCTTACAAATTAAGAATTCGACGGTTTCGGCAAGCGAAGTTCGTAAGAAACTGCGTTCCGGACGCAATGTTGATAAATTGATTCCCATTCAAGTTGAAGAATTCATTCGCTCAAGTAAACTCTATGCTCCACTTAAAGAAAAAATCGGGGATTACGAAAGGTTCACCCACTTTTGTGCCGACCAATTGTTTTCAAAAAAGGCCTTGGCGCTCAAGGGCTTTAATTTAACGGGTCTTGAGGCACCTACTGACTTTACGCTGATTGCTTCTGGTACAAGTACAAGACATGCAAGTTCTTTGGCTGAAAATCTCATGATGGCTGTCAAAGAAGAATTCAATGTTCGCCCGCAAGCAGTTGAAGGCCTCAATGAAGGACGCTGGATAGTCGTAGATTACGGAGCATTGATCATTCATCTGTTTTATGATTTCGTCCGACAAGAATATCAGATTGAAGAACTTTGGCGCTTGGCCAAGCCACTCAATTTGGTTGAAAACGTTCCGGACGCCAAAAAAAAGTGAAGTAAAAAGTGAAATTGGCATTTGTTTTTGTGGGCGGTCAAAAAGAGCCTTGGTTAACAGAACTTACTGCCTCTTATGAAAAGAAGTTGAATTACTTTTTCAAAACTGAAGTGACTCGAGTTAAGGCCTCTCAACTGGCACGTGCTGCAGCAGAGGTTAAGCTTAAGCAAGAATGCCAATCCATTTTAACCTTGTTGCAGCCGCAGGATTTTGTGGTTTTATGCGATGAACTTGGCAGGAGTTATAGCTCGCAAAAATTTTCGGCACAATTTGTGAGATGGTGTGAAAGCCAAAAGTCACGAATTGTGTTTGTCATTGCAGGAGCCTTTGGTGCAAACGACGAATTGAAGAAGCGAGCCAATGCCCAACTCAGCCTTTCAGACCTGACCTTTAATCATCATTTGGCTCAAGCCCTCATTCTCGAACAAGTCTATCGAGCCATAAGCATTTGGAAAAATCTACCCTATCATAACGACTAATGTGGTATTCGCTTTTCGCGGGCCTATTCGGATAAGGACCTCGTGTCTTAACTTTATAAATCTTTTGTCGATGGCCAATTGAATGCATAGCCAAGAGAGATGAATTTTGAAGTTCAAACATTTATTCGAAAATGGGTGAGTAGTTGTGCGCGTTGCCGCAGCCTAAGAGGTCCGATTCACATTTATTGTGAGTATTGCTGGCTTAGGCTTTTTGAAATTCAGAATGCAGTCAATGATTTTCAGCAGAGGGATTATCCATTTTTAGTATACGCGCTTTTCACCTGGCAAGATGAATTGGATCAATTGATACGGCCTCTCGTATATGCTCTTAAGGGCGGAGTGATAGTTGAACCATGGATGAAATTTGCCCAAGACTTTCTTTTTTTTAGGTCGCAAATTGGCAATCTACTACCTCAAGTAATTGTGATTCCACCGCAAAAAAAGCGTCTCGATCATGCCTACTATTGGGGAAAAGCACTCGCAGATTCGATAGGCTGTGAGCTGCTTTTGTGCTTGGCCGAGACCAATAATACAAGAAAGCAAAAGCTGCTTTCTCGAGAAAGTCGCCAAAAAAAAGAATTCGAACTTGAAGGGGATTTCAAAAAAGATCATTTTCGAGAGCTTCGAATTGCCTTTGTCGACGATACCATTACCACCGGCAGCACGGCAGCGGCGGCCTTTCAAGCCCTTGAGGGGCCTTGCCAGTTTGAGGTTTGGACTTTAGTGGCCAAGCCAAGATTTGGTACAGCATAAACATTAGAACAAGAGGCTAAGATTGCAAGTTCGGGACGACTTTGCTAGGCTAGCCAACCATGTTAAGTTCAAGATTATTATATATTTGCTGCACCATTTTTTTTGGCGTTCAGAGCTTTGCAGCTGAAGTCAAAGCACCCGTGCCCTCGGTAGTTCAACCTAGCGAAGAGGATTTGAAAATGGTTCGTGGCATCGATTCGGCCTACCAAAAGGCGAAAACGGTCTCAATGAATATTAAAAAGTCGATAAAATCACAGCTTATCGATAGCCATGCAAGCTCCTCCGGCAAGGTTTTATTTTCAAAAGGTCGAATGCGAATGGAGCTAAATGATCCTGATAAAAGTTTGGTGGTTATCGACAAAAAGCATATTTGGGTGGTGAATTATCCGAGCGGGGAATTCAAAAACTCGGCTCTACAAGTTTTAAAAGCTGAGATCTCTTCTAAAAAAGGCCGTTCGCAAAACTTTTTGGGATTGCTCACTCAAGGTGGAGTCTTAAAGTACTTCAATGTTTCAGGCCTTATGAAGCTTTCAGACGAAGAAAAAATATTTTTCTTACAGCCCAATGACGCCACTGTTGAATTTAAGCGAGCCCAAATGGTTTTGAATCCAAAGACCAAGCGTATTACGGGCTTAAGGTATTGGGATGAGCTAGATAATGAAACGGTTTTTGAGTTTTCGAATATAAAGTTTGATGTGAAGCTCGACGAAAAAAACTTTAATTTTGAGTTGCCCGAAGGGGCTGATTTAACCGAATTTTGACGGAGGTTTTTCAAGTGCCAGCCTTTGATATTGTTTCAGAAGTGAACCTACAAGAAGTTGAAAATGCCATCAATCAAGCTAAGAAAGAGCTTTCTCAGCGCTATGATCTTAAGGGCTCGAAATGCGATATTGAATGGGATAAAAAGGTTCTTACTCTTGTTGGCGATGACACCTATAAAATCAATGCGGTAAAGGATATTCTGCAATCCAAACTCCACAAGCGTGGGGTTGAAATCTCGTCTATAAAATTTTCAGACCCAGTCCCGGCTGGGATGATGACCCTGAGGCAAAAAGGCGAGATCAAGCAGGGAATCGATAAAGAGACAGCTAAGAAGATTGTGGCTAAGATTAAGGATTCAAAAATCAAAGTTCAAGCCCAAATTATGGATGAACAGGTACGAGTTACATCTAAGAGTATAGATAGTTTACAAGAGACAATTGCTCTTTGCCGTGCGCAGACTTTTGGAATACCACTACAGTTTAATAATATGAGGGAATAATCAATGCGGACCCCAGATCCAGTTTTAATTGAAGGCGCTAAAAAAGTTCATTTTGTAAGCCTTGGCTGTCCTAAAAACTTGGTTGATAGCGAGATTATGCTCGGTCATCTTTTGAAAAGTGGCTACGAAGTTACCGATGCCAGCGAGCTCGCCGATACCGTGGTAGTGAATACCTGTGGCTTTATTGACGATGCAAAAAAAGAATCTATTTCAAAAATTTTAGAAATGTCCGAACTTAAAAAGTCGGGCCAACTTAAAAAACTTGTGGTCGCAGGCTGCCTCACGCAAAGATACAAAGACGAACTTGTTGAAGGCTTGCCAGAGGCTGACTTATTTATAGGTTCAGGTGAATTTCAAAATATTGCGGATATTTTAAAGAAATCAGAATTAGGTGAAACCAAAAAGACTTATTTTAACTTGCCAACTTATTTGCAAGAAGAACATTCGCCACGGGTGAATTCGGGACCATTTTATCGGGCCTATCTTAAGATTTCAGAAGGTTGTCTCAAGCGTTGTGCATTTTGCGCGATTCCTAAAATTCGCGGCAATTTGCAATCACGAAAGCTTTCGGCCATTGTGAGTGAGGCGCGACTTTTAATTGCAGGTGGCGTGCGGGAACTCAATATTATATCTCATGACTTCACCGACTTTGGTTACGATTTGCGCAAAAAGAATCCAGATGCTCAAGAGACGCCAGAGAATTTTTTACGTGCTCTTTCTACTCTTGATGGTATCGATTGGGTTCGCCTTCTCTATTTGTATCCTGACGGAATAACGGATGAAATGATTGAGATCATTAAAACCAGTCCAAAGCTGGTAAAGTATTTCGATATGCCTCTGCAGCACATTAGTGATTCGATGCTCAAGCGCATGAATCGTCATATGACAAAAGCAGAAATTACTGAGCGTATTGTTAAAATCAAAGCCGAGATCCCAGCGGCGGTGATTCGAACGCAATTCATTGTGGGCTTTCCGGGAGAAACCGAAGAGGATTTTCAGCAACTTCTTGAGTTCATAAAAGAGCAAGAGTTTGATCGCGTTGGCTGCTTTATGTATTCGCCTGAGGACAATACTCCCGGCGGAAAGATGCCTGATCAAATTGATCAAGAAACCAAGCAACGTCGCCATGACACCCTAATGGAGCTACAACTCAAGATCAGTCGCAAAATGCATAAAAAATTTATTGGTCAAATAGTTGAAGTCTTAGTTGAGGGCGAGAGTGAAGAAACAGACTTGCTCCTTCAAGGGAGAATGGCTCAGCAGGCGCCTGATATTGATGGTGTGGTTTTAATAAATGAAGGATCAGCAGAAGTTGGATCAATCGTTCGGGTAAAAATCACAGACAGTTTAGATTACGATTTGATAGGCAAGATTGTTCCCTAGGGCTAATGGTCTAGCCGGCTTAAAAGCTAGGCTTGACGTGGTCGGGCAAACTCATTTAGTATTTAAAAGTAGGCGTTTAATCAACATTAAGCTCAACTTAAGATAGGTACATCCGTGTTTTCAAGTCGTCTTGTCATTTTATTCATTGGATCCGCGCTCCTATTTTTCTTAGTCAATGCCTTGGTACACTAAGCACCTTCGCAATAACTGAACATAATCTATTTGAAAATATCTCCCTCTTTTGAGAATTATTTTTAGAGTCAAATCTAGTCTATTGCTCTCAGGCCATCTTATTGATAGAGCTATTTCGTCGTTTAACGATTCAACAAATATTTAACTGGAGGATTCTATGAATCAATTTTTTACCGCGATCCTATCTGCAGCATTGCTAGTAGGTACGTTTTCAAACAAAGCTCATGCTGATGGCGTGACAATAGACCAATTAAAAGCTCAAGCCGATGCAGAGTATTCTCAAAGAGATTATTCGCCAGCCGGTGTAGTCCACGCGCAAGCCGCAATGGATAAATACAGCCAGCTTTTAAAAATGACCAATGATCAAGATTTATTGGCGCAATTCAATCTTGGCGTAGCGAAATCAATTTATTTCGTTGGCGACAATACAACTGATAAAGCAGCTCAAAAACAGATCTTCCAAACTGGAATGGATTTGGCAGATGGCGTTTTAAAAAATTACGGTATCAACGATACAAAAGCTGCAACTTTAAATGATGCTTTGGCTCAGAGTCTAACCGCTCAGCTTTCAGCAAATAAAGTAAAAATGGATATTTTGGCAGAAGCACTTTATCAAAAAGCTGCGCACTTGGGCCAATGGGGACAAACCGATATCGTTGGCGCTCTTTTCAGATGGCCAGAACTTCGTAATATCGTAGATTTCATCACTAAAATTTCTTATGCTTCAACAGACAGCGCTGGAAAAGCAACTCTTGTTTCTTATAAATTTGTTCACTCTTTTGCTGCTTACCGTGTTGTTGGTCGTGGTTATTATGTTATCCCAACTCTTTTGGGTGGAGACAAAACTAAGTCTGAAAAATATCTTGATTTGGCTGTTAAGAGCTCAATGGCGGTAGATGCTTCTGGTAAAGCTTTAGGCTTTAGCACCAATGGCTTCAACAATATTTATCTCTCAGACACTCTTCGTGCGAATAATAAAGTGTCACAAGCAAAAGCACTTTTGGCAGCTTTCGTAGCCGCGGATCCAAAAGATTCAAAAATATTTCCTAATGCAGATGAATTAGTTGATGTTTTGAAAACACAAAAAGACGCTCGCGATATTTTAAGCAAGCTTTAGTATTAATGAAAGCCAGTAGCTTTAGACTTCGGATTAAAGAGGCTGGCTTTTTCTTAATATTAAATCGGACAAATAATTCATTTTCAATGTCCCCTAACTTGAAAGGTAAAGTCTTGTGACTCAAATAAAATTTGTAGCCCGAAACTCTTTCTTCGCATTAGTTTTGATGAGCTCAACGCTTCAAGCGGCTGGCCTATTTGCTCCATTTACAATGGACTCTACCGAAGTTCTCCCAAAGGGAATTCGCAATCTCACCGTAGCGTCCTTCTCTACTGATATTTCCGACTCTAAAAATGGTTGGTCCAATGATGTCCCCGTCGGCGGCGCCATGAATAAGAATGTAACTTGGGGAGATTTGGTTAACGCGCAAAAGGCGGGCTATGAAAGAAATAGTCTTCAGGGTTATGTTCAATCAAAAGGCTATAGCATGGGCGAATCAGTCGGTAGCGCTTTGGGCGTGGTTGATATTCGCGTCACAGCCACTGTTCCGGTTATTGCTTATGGTATTTCTGAAAACTTCACGCTTGCTGCGGTCATCCCGGTTCTTTATTCAAATCTCAATGTTTCAACTGGCTGGGCGGCAAATCAAGATTTCAATACGGCAATTGCCAAATTTGCGGCTGATGGTAAAAATTATCGAATTTTACAGAACAAACAAAAGCTCATGGATGTTGTGGCTTCGGATGTGGCTTCTAAAGGATATGCGCCCCTTGCCAATGAGACGAGAACAGGAATGGGTGATATCACCCTCGCCGGAAAATATCGCGCGGTAAAGACAGACAACTACGCCCTTGCTATCGTGCCGAAGTTGGTTTTGCCAACTGGCGAGACGGCAGATGTAAATAAAGTAATAGATGTGGCTCCTGGTGCAGGAGTTTGGGATGTCGGGATTTCTGCGATTCAAAGCTATCAGTTTGATGGTAAGTTTTCGGTGGTTCAGTCAGTGGGTTATACGACTCAACTACCTATGTATCGTGCCAAAAGAATTCCGTTTGATCCGACCATGACTTCTTCGCCTGATATCGATCAGTCTACACGCGTGCAACTTGGAGATATTTTTTCTGGTCAGGTTGGCCCAAAATATAAATTGACGCCACTTCTTACTCTGGGTGGTGCACTTGCTTATCAATATAAGGCTCCAGATGTATATACCGGAGATCAATTTGAATCGACTCATTATGATTGGATGTCGATTAATACAGAGCAAGTCATGTTCTCTGGGCAAATGGGATTGAATTTTAGCACAGTGCCATTGTATTTGGCTCATAGCTTTGCGGTTCCGCTTGAGATGAATTTGAGTTATGCCAATGTATTCTCGGGTCGAAACGTCAATACAACTGAGCTCTATTCAGCTGCCTTGTCTTTGTTTTTCTAATTTAATTTTTATGATTTTAAAACTTTGATCGATTGAGGAAATATGAAATACAAAATTTTAGCCTTAGCATTATTAGCGAGTGCCTGCTCGGTGCAAAACGACAGAGTCCATAGCACGCCTCCCAATTTTAACAATGTGGGACCCTTGGGTGTTGAATACGGAAAAATGCAACTCACAAGTGTTTCGGTATTTTTGTGGCCTGAAATGCCATCGGCAACTGAGGCGGTCAAGCTTTATAGCGATGTCGCTACAAATGCCGCAAAGTCGGATCAATTAGAGCTTCAAAGACAGAAAACTCAGAGCCAACTTGATGTATTGAACTCAAATGGTTTTGATTATGCGCCTTGCTTCAAGAACTTTGAACAATCTTGTTCAAATACTCCGCCCGCGGGACCTCCGAGTTGCGATGATGTTCAGTTGAATAGCGAAACTGTGCAAAACTGGGTTTATTTGAGAATTGAAGACGTACCAACAGATGAAATGAAAAAACTGTATTCAGCTTGCCGAGATTTTACCGATACAAAAGTCAATTTGAAGACCAGTCTTGATAAACTCATGTCATCGGGACTTGAACTCACAGCAAAAATTCTTTATCGAATTGATCCCGCCTATCAGAAAACTGGAATTCAAACGAACTATAAGTCCTTTAAAAATCCCGTGGGCTCGTCAATTATACTTTCGCAAGAAGCAAGCGTGGATCGAGTCGAAATTCGCTTTGATGGGTTTGGAGAAGCAAAGAATTATCAGTCCAATGTAGAAGGTATTACAACTTACGATGGAAACCCTTTAAAGGCCGGTCAAATTTACGATGTGGTTTATAATCACGAGAATCGCTCTTTGAATTTTAAAGTTCCTGAAATTTTAAATGGTGTCCCGACCGGAGGAGTTTACGCTTTTATACTTGAGCGAAATAACTTTGGCGGCAATCCGCGTTTCAGTGGCGACTTGATTTATACAAAGGGCGCACTTAAACAAAATGGATCGGCAAAAATGGATGGCCAATTCGTTCCCTAATTGGCTCACAATAGATTATTGCTTGAAGTAGTAGATGCCGTTGTAGTTTCGGCCAATTTCTTCTGAGTCCATTCCGTAACCGACGACATAGCGATCGTCGATTGTGGTTCCGGTATAGTCTGGTTTGATGGGTAGTTCGCGACGTGCCGGCTTATCTAGAAGCGCTACAACTTTGAGTGAAGCTGGGTTCGAGGCGAGCAAACGGGTTTTCAAAAAACTTAGGGTGCGCCCGGTATCAATAATCTCTTCGCAAATGAGCACATGTTTTCCCGCAATATTGACGCTAATATCTTTGAGGATGCGAACAGTGCCGAATTCTCCTGCGCCGGTGAGTTGCACAAAATCTACTTGTTGGTTGAGGTCAAGTTGTCTCATGAGGTCCGCGACGAAATGGACACTTCCTTTTAACGGGCAAATGAGAATCAATTCTTTGCCAGCATAATCGCCCTGAATTTCTTTAGCTAGGCGCTTGACCAGTTTTTGAATGTCACTGTCAGAAAGAAAACTCATCATTTCATCTTGCAAGCGTGCCATTTGTTTCTCCCTTTATAGTCAGTCAATCTTTACAAAGTAAGTTCTGGTCCGGACTCTTGAGCCATTTGCAAATAGCGCGTGGCAATCGCATTTTGAGGATCTTTAATTAAAACACTTTCCCACTGCTCGATAGCTTCGACGAATTTTTTTGTTTTATAATAAATGAAACCCAATTTCAATTTAGCTTGATTAAAATGTGGAGCGGCAAGGATTATTTGGCGCAGAGATTTGGTGGCCGTATCAAAATCTTCGAGTTTAATATAGCACTCTACAATCTTCATCTTGGTTTCAGATTTTCGACTGGTGAGTTCAAGCGCTTTTTCGTAATGTGCGATGGCATCTTGATATTGTTTGTATTGAAAATACAATTCACCGAGCTCATCATGTTTTGCTGCCAATTTTTCTTGTGTATAAGGATCGCGTTGCAATTTCTTTTGATCTAAAACTTTCTGTGCCGCTTGAAAAACTTTTTTTCCTTCTTCGTATTTACCGAGGTCATTAAGAATGATGGATAGTCCGACGGCCGCATCAATAAACTCAGGATCAATCTCAAGGGCGCGCTTGAAAGTCTTGATCGCTTTGTTGAATTTACCTTGGTCATAATAAATACTGGCCAGCATATGTTGCACTTCGGGATTTTGAAAATTCATCATTACCAACTGTTGCAGCAACGACTCCGCAAGTTTGTAGTTTGCGTTTTTGAAATTTTCGCGAGCGGTCTCTAATAAATCTTGAAATTCAATTTGTGCCATATTTTTTGAATTCACCATTTGCTTTCTTTGCCTCATTTGATTCGGCATATTGGCTTTCAAGGCTCTTAAAAAACTGCCGGCCCTTTTCTTTTTCGCCGGTTTCGAATGCGCTTTTTGCTGCTCCAAAAAGGGCGCGAGGTTCAAGTCCAAGTCCTGGATATTTATTAAGGACGGTCTCAAATCTCTTTAGTGCGCTATCATACATTTCACGAATAAAATAAAAATGTGCAATATAGAGTTCTTTTTCAGCTTTCATTTTTAGACAATCTGCTTTGTGCTGTTTGGCTTCAACAGCAAAAGGTGAGCTTGAATAAGTATTTACAACCTCGTCAAAGTACAAAATGGCTTTATCTGCCATGGTCAAATCCCGATCAATACTTGTCGGAAGCTGGTTAAAATAACTCATCGCGAGCCTAAAGGTGACATAGTCAATTTGCGCATGTTTAGGATGAAAATCTTTAAACAGCTGATAGGCATTTTGGGCCTCAATAAAGGACTCACGCTTGTACTGCAAATCAGCAATTTTAAGTTCAGACAATGCGGCAAATCGACTGTACGGATTTTTATTTTTAATTTCTTGAAATTTTTGAATAGCTTCTTCGTATCTTTCATCCTTTTCAAACTCTTCTGCGAGCTTAAAGGCTCCCTCGGGGGTCGAAGTATCAATTTTGTCTGCGGTTGAGCAGGCAGCCATTCCTAAGACCAAAAGGCTGGCCTTTAGGGTTAAAATAAACTTTGAAAAGCTAGATTTTTTCATCGAGTTGAGCTTATTGCTCATGCGTTAATGAAGTCAACTTTTTCGCGTGCGCGTGACGACATTCAAAGCTCTTCTTCAAAGCTTGGGAACTCAATTAGGTGCTGATAAATTGCGGTAAGAGTGACCTTGATTACGCTCGCAACAGGTATCGAAATCATCATGCCTAGAACTCCCATTATTTGAGCTCCAATAATTATAACAATAATGACAAGCGCGGGATGCAAATTTACGATCTTAGCAACCACAAGTGGAATAATAATAAGCATATCGATAAGCTGAGCGACAAAATACACCGAGCTCACAATGAGTACATTAAGACCAATTGGATCGGCAAGATGGGCATCTGGCGAAATAATTGCAATTGCTACGGCAGGGGCGGCGCCGATAATTGGCCCAATATAGGGAATTAGGTTGGTTACAGCAGCAACGATTGCAAGCAAAGTCGCATAGGGAAAAGAAATGGCTAAAAGGCCAACCCAAACCACGGCGCCAACTATTGCCGCCTCCAAAAATCTGGCTCGGATAAAACCCCCCACCTGCTCGTTGATTTGATGAAAAAGATTGAGCGCAAGTTCAAAGAGATTATTGGGAACTAGACTCAAGAGTGCGCGTGAGGTTGTGCGTCCGTCTTGAAGCATAAAAAAAGCGAAAAGTGGGGATAAAAGTAAGACGGTAAATGAATGTGAAATTATCGACGGAACCACGGTTGAAAGCTCACTTGATTTATCTAGCAACCAGGCATTAATGGCCTTTGAAAAATTAATATCATTGGTGCGAAAGAATACCTTAAAGTGATGCTCGGTCTTTACAATGAGAGCAAGAAAATCAGCTTGAAGTTTAGGGGCCTCATGTAGGAGTTGTTGCAGCTGATCTACGATGAGCGGAACTACTAAATAAACCCCTAAAAAAATCAAGATACCACTTAGAGAAAAAATCACCAGAACGGCAAGACTTCGTTGCACCTGCAACCGCTCTAGCCAATTGATAAATGGACCGACCATATAATTAATAACAAAAGCCAATACAAAAGATACTAAGAGATCGTCGACCTTTATTAAAACCAGCAGGCTGGTCAAAATAATTGCGATAACAGCCGCGAGTCGCAAGAGGCGCTCGCGCTTGAGACCTGACAAAGGATTTGCTTTAGGCATGATCGCCTTCTAACGGGGGCGGAATACGAGCTTCTTTTAGTGCGGCACGAAGTTCCGAAACTTTGGCCGTGGTTTCTTTTAGTCTTCGACCCAATACTTCGGCTAAACGATAAACTACTTTGACTCCGGTCGAGGGGCTGCGATTGAGAATTTCAATGAGATCGGGTTTAAAAAAACCAATCAAGGACGACTCTTCGCGGGCAATGGCGGTGGCGGTTCGTCGACTATTGTCTTCGACCAGGGAAAGCTCGCCAAAAAAATCGCCATCAGTTAGTTGGGTAATGAAAATGTCGCGAAACTCTTCCTTTGTAGCGTTCTTGTCGGTCACAAAAATTTCGACCCGTCCCTTTACAACCATATACATTCCTACACCGGCTTCACCCTGGTTAAAGATACTTTCGCCAGCATGAAATTTGCGTAAGTGAACGACATTCTGCAAAAGTTTAAACTCACGTTCTGACAAATCTTGAAATAGATGATTGGTTTTGAGTGCATGTAATAAATCACCCGGCTTGGTTTTA
This sequence comes from Bdellovibrionales bacterium, assembly GCA_043739185.1. Lineage (GTDB taxonomy): Bacteria > Bdellovibrionota > Bdellovibrionia > Bdellovibrionales > JAMPXM01 > JAYTQQ01. The sequence goes on along the minus strand of JAYUEN010000506.1, from coordinate 65,957 downwards.
GCTCGGAAAATATTGTCCCATAAATAATTCATGTTTCGCTTCCGCCATTCAGCATAAGATTTTTTTTAAGAGTCCAGCCGCTCATTCCACCGGGAAAAGTAATTTGCAAAAAATCGTCATGGGAGGAGTCTACGATTACCTCAAGCCCTTCAAACAATTCAAACAAAGTTGTACTTTCGGGATCTGGAGCAGACAAAACTTGAATTTTGCTTGGTAAAACCGTGGCGCGCGCCAAAGTTAAATCGTAAACTTTTGCGCCACTTAAGAAAAATGAGAGAAAAAATAGAACCAGCAGGACGCCAAAAACCCAAGGAACTGGAGGCGGAGATAATTCTTGTTCGCGCGATCTTTTTCTTTCACCTAAATAAGAAAGGAAGAGCCAGGATGCGCAGCCAAAGATTAAAATACTTAAAAGTGCTAAATATTCAATTTGGCTGTGAATTAAAATTCGATTTCTGAGCATTTCGAAGTTATCAATTTGGCGATTGAGCTCGGGATGTTCAATGCGCTTTTGAATAAAATTGAGTGAGTCTTGGGCCAATTGATTGTGGGGATCTAGCGCAATAGCTTTGCGCCAATTGGCAACGGCAGGGCCTAAATTTTTAGAATCATATTCAACTAGACCAAGGTCATAATAAACTTCACTGCTTTTATTTTGACTTAAAAGTTCTGTGAAAAACTTTCTCGCGTCATCAAAAGCTTGCTTTTTATAGGACTCGATAGCTTTTTGAAAGAGCAATGCGGAGTCTCCGCCAACTTGAGCAAAGCAAACGGAGCCAAAAGTCCAAGAAATGAGGCCAAAGATGCAAATAGATTTGAGTCGTAACATAGCTTGTAATTGTAGATCTTTGATCTGGTTCTGCAAGGTCTTTTTTTTAAGCTTCTCTAGCTAGGTGCGCGTCGAGTGTATACAAAGTTTTAGTCGAAGGCTAAAATCTCACTAGGAGCTTTGGCTTTCGGATGCGTAGCATCTGAAGTGAAAAGTTGTCAACTCGGAGGATGCATGGAACTAGTCGGAAAACAAATTCAAAGAAACTCAAAAATCGAAGCTTTAATTGAACAGCTGGTTGATGAAGTTACAAATATTTCAAAAAACTTAAGTGGAGTGACGGAGGCAAAAGGAGAATTTGTCGACTCAGCTAAAAAAGCTTTCGATGAAATTGCAAAGTACAGAGGGCGCCCACTGTTTTATCCTTTTCTAAGTACCGGCGCTGGTCGTGGTGCGTATGTAGAAGTCGAAGACGGTAGTGTAAAACTTGATTTAATAAACGGGATTGGCATTCACCTTTTTGGGCATTCTCATCCAAAGATTTTGAAAGCTGGTATTCGTGGCGCAATTTCAGATGTCGTCATGCAGGGAAATCTTGAGCCAGGAAATGAATACGCCATAATGGGTAAGAAATTGGTCGAGTTGGCTGGCAAAAAAAGTCGCCTAAAATATGCCTGGCTTTCGACTTGCGGTACGATGGCAAATGAGAATGCACTTAAGATGGCGCGCCAAAAACATTCGCCTGCAAAAATGATTTTGGCGATGAACAATGCTTTTGCCGGCAGGTCTCAGGCCATGGCCGAAATTACCGACAATCCGAGCTACCGACATGGCTTACCTGAATATAAGGAAGTCTTGCGTATTCCGTTTTATGATTCGAAAGATCCAAAGAGTGCTGAAAATTCTTTGCGAATTATGAAGGAGCACGTTGCAAAATTTGAAAATCAAATTGCGACCTTTGTGTTTGAGCCCATGCTTGGGGAGGGCGGCTATCGCCGAGCACCGCGAGAATATTTTGTGCCGATGCTTGAGTTTTGCAAACAAAAAAATATCGCAATCTGGTTTGACGAAGTTCAAACCTTTATGCGAACCGGAGAGCTCTTTGCTTTTGAAACTCTTGATCTCGGAAAATATGTCGACATCTGTTCAATTGCTAAAACTCTCCAAACCGGCGCAACACTTTATACGGAAGAATACAATCCAAAGCCGGGCTTGGTTTCGGGAACATTTTCAGGTGCTTCAGCCGCTATTTCTGCCGGCATTGAGGGCATGAATATTTTAGTTAATGAAGGCTATTTAGGCCCAAACGGAAAAATCAGTAAAGTGCACAATGAATTTGTCGGAATGTTAAACCGCTTGAACGACAGCACCTGCAAGGGTCAAGTCACTGAAGCTGGCGGCATGGGCCTCATGATTGCCTTCACCCCCTTGGATGGCGGGAAAGAAACGGTCAACACATTATTGCAAAAGCTTTATCAAAACGGAATGATTGCGTTTTCATGCGGACAAAATCCGTACCGCGTGAGATTTCTGGTGCCGGCGATTATTGAAACGAAGGACATTGAGGCCGCCGGGAAAATTATTGAAAAATCAATTCATGAAATGATGAAGTAACTCGTGCTGGAATTATATTAATGGACTTTATATCTGCCTGTCGAAAATTCATTTCAATTGATTCGAGTCCCAGCAGCGGTAACTGGGAGCTCGTTCAATATGCGGCCGAACTTTGCCGTGAAGCTGGGTTGAAAGTCGAAATTCAACATGAATATCAAAACGGAATTTTGCAATCCAATATTATCGCGCGGCCGACGAAAGAGATTCCCAAAGATGAATTTATGCTTCAAGGGCACCTCGACACCCCTGAATCTGGCGACTTTTCACTTTGGAAAAAAACCGACGCCAACCCCTTCAATGCGAGTATTTTTCAAGATGCGATTTATGGTTTGGGTACGGCGGATGTGAAACTTGATTTCTTATGTAAGCTTGAAGCGGTGAGGCCAATCATAGGCTCACAATTGAAATTGCCTTTTGTATTGGTGGGCACCTTCGGCGAAGAAATTGGAATGCAAGGAGCGATTAAGCTCATACGAAAAAAGAAAATTGCCGCCAAAAAAGCTCTCATTGGCCAACCAAGTGGTATGCGACTGATTAGTGCAGGCAAGGGTTACGGAACAATTGAAATTGAGATTCCTTTTTCTGCAGAAGAAATAGAATATCGCAGTCTGCATGATGAAAGCGAAAGCTCGAGTACCCAAAGTAAAATTTTTGTGGGACGGGCCGCGCATTCCTCAGCTCCTGAAATGGGAGAAAACGCAATTAGTAAAATGTTCGAGTATTTCAAGAAGCTCCCCGAAGATCTAATGCTCATGGAGATGCATGGTGGCATCAATTGCAATACCGTTCCGGCCAATGCTGTTTTAGAAATTGACGTGGTGGGTGGCATTCGAGATGCCATAGGTAAAAAACTCAACAAGGTTTTTAAAATTATTGCGCAAATCGAAGAAGAATTTAAAAATTTTCCTGACGTAAATTTTGATCCAGCCATACCTACGCTCAATATAGGTATGGTAAGAACGCTGCCTGATCATATTAAGTTGTCTGGCTGCTTTCGAATTCCACCAAATATTACCAATGAAAATTTCGAAAACTGGATGAAAATGATTCAGGATACTTGTGTCTCGATTGGTGGGACTTTTCGCATCACTGATTATAAGCAGCCATTTAAAAATTTGGGACCTTCGGACTTCATGGCCCTTTGCCAACAGCAGTTAGAAAAGCTGGGCTTGAATAGTCAGCCAGCAACCCAAGCCATCACCAATGAAGCCAATGTGTTTAGTCGCTTTGGTATTGAATGTGTTGTCACCGGCCCAGGGCAGGGAGTGGGAAATTCCCATGCCCCCAATGAACATGTCAAAATAAGTGATCTCATGACGGCCATTGAATTTTACCGATTAGTTGTGGAGAAAATCTGTTTATGAGTTTTGTTTTAAGAAATGTTCACCTTCAGGATTTGAAGCAATTGAGTGACTTGGCCGGGCAGTTTTCGTTATTGAATTTACCCGCTGATAAGAAAGTCCTAGCCGAAAAAATTGAAAGAAGTATGGCTTCTTTTGCAGGGGAATTACCCCCGCGAGAAGCAGAATATCTTTTTGTATGTGAGGACCTCGAAGAGAGCATGATCGTCGGAAGCTCTCTTATCTTGGCAAAACATGGGACTGAAGATGTTCCACATTACTATTTTAAAGTAGTGAAGAAAGATCGCTACAGTGAAGATTTGGGCATAGGATTTATTCATCAAGTCCTGCAACTCAAAGAGGATTGCGATGGGCCCACCGAAATTGGGGGACTCTTAGTTGATCGCAATTACCGAAGACGACCGGAGAAATTAGGAAAACAAATCTCCCTGATTCGCTTTGTTTATATGGGAATGTTTCGCGAAGATTTTGAAAACCGTTTGCTTTGTGAGTTAACGCCTCCACTTGCTGAAGCCGGCAGAAGCGAATTTTGGGAAGCTCTTGGCAGAAGGTTTACTGGTTTGCCTTACCAAGAGGCCGATTTGATTTCACAAAAAAACAAAGAATTCATCAGCAGTCTCTTTCCCGAACAAGATATTTATATGACTCTTTTAGACTCTCGCTCGCGTTTGGTACTTGGGCGTGTGGGTGATGAAACTCTTCCCGCACAGCACTTGCTTGAAAAAATAGGTTTTAAGTATTTGCATGAAGTTGATCCTTTTGACGGCGGCCCTCACTTTGGCGCGAAGCTAGACGAAGTTAGTTTGGTAAAAAATGGCAAATGGCTAACTGTAACCCAAGTTGAAAAGCCTGGATTTAATAGCACAGCCCTTGTGGGCTTTAAGCGCGAGGGAGAGTTTCGCGGCATCAATACTCTTTGCAATATTCAAGACTCAATGATTTCAATGCCGACAATGACTCAAAAAGTATTAGATGTTGAAGCCGGAGAAAAAGTTTTTATTTCGCAAATTCCCTAAGAGGTAAATATATGAGTGAATTGAAACCGATTCCGTTTTTAGGTGATTACATAGATGGCCAATGGCTGAAGTCTGATCGCCCAGATGGTGAGTTTTTAGATATAAGTCCTTCGGATCTGAAGGACCAAGTTATGAAACTTAGCTACCGACATGATCATGTCGAACTGGCCTGTTTGGCGGCAAAGCGGGCTTTTAAATCATGGTCACAAGAACCTCTTGAAAAGCGCGTCGCCCTTATCAAAAAACTGAAAGACGTATATGGGGCCCATGCCGAGCAAATTGCTGAAGTCATTGCACGGGAAACCGGAAAGCCTTTGTGGGAGTCGGCCACAGAAGCCAAAGCGATGATCAATAAAATTGATATTACCCTAGAATACTCACTCAAGTTAGTGGCAGAAGAGCGAATTGCAAATGCTCTTCCGAATGTAGACGGGTATATTCGTCATCGACCAAGAGGAGTGATGGCAGTACTAGGGCCTTTTAATTTTCCTGGTCATCTTCCTAATGGACATATCATTCCTGCTTTGGTGACAGGTAATACGGTGGTTTTTAAACCCAGTGAATTGACACCTGCAATTGGTCAGTTGATGGCGCAGTTATTTGAAAAGGCAGAGTTCCCAAAGGGTGTCGTCAATTTAGTTCAAGGCGAAGCTGAAACCGGGCGCAAATTGGTTGCTGATGAAAATGTCGATGGCGTTCTTTTTACGGGCTCTTACGAAACCGGACTCAAAATTAAACAAAAAACTATCGAACATCATTGGAAGCTTCTGGCACTTGAAATGGGTGGAAAAAATGCTTCGATCGTTTGGCACGATGCCGATCTCAACAAAGCAATTTATGAAAGTACTATAGGATCCTTTATCTCTGCCGGGCAGAGATGTTCGTGCACCAGTCGCATTGTTTTACATTCTAAAATTTATGATCAATTTGTCGAGAAGTTTTACGAGACGGCCAAGAAACTAAGCATTGGGCATTGGAAAGAAAACAATTTCATGGGCCCCCTCATCAATTCGGCGGCAGTTGAGAAGTATCTGCGCTTTCAAGAAATCGCAAGTCGCGAGGGTTGCGAGAGACTTATGAGAGGAAAAGAGCTTGAAACTTCACACCGGGGTCACTATGTGACGCCAAGCATTTGTTTGACCAAGGCCTTTGACCCCAATTCGGTTTATCAAAAATCAGAAATCTTTGGACCAAATGTGGCCATTTATAAAGTCGACGACTTTGAAGAGGCTTTGCAAATTAATGATTCTACCGGATTTGGCTTGGTTACTTCGGTGTTTTCAAAAAGTCGCGAGCTCTACGAAACCACCGCCAATAGAGCGAAAGTCGGCATGGTGAATTGGAATCGCACAACCAATGGAGCGAGCTCACGAATGCCGTTTGGGGGCCTAGGTAAATCCGGCAACGATCGGCCGACGGCTCATTATGCCGTGTTTTACTGTACGATCCCGGTGGCCTCGCTTGAGGACACCTCGGGATTTGATGTCAAGGCTTCAATGCCTGGCTTAACCTACGATCCTATTAAGTAGAGAAAGGCAGTGAGTATTTGAAAAAATTTTTTGTATTTATAATTTTACTTGGACTTATTGCTTTAGCTGGTGCGGCTTTTGAAGCGGTTTTGTTTGTATCTTCTCGAACCTCGATCACCAAAGAAGATGTGGTATTTGAAGTTATGCCAGGAACAAGCTTAAAGCGAATTGCTCGCATGCTCGAAGAGAAGTCCTTAGTAACAAGTGCATTTAAATTTCAAATTTACTCACGGCTGACGACAAATAAACGGGTGCGTACGGGAGAATATTTACTTTCAAAAAATATGACTCCAAAAGAAATTTTGAGTGTATTGGATTCAGGAAAGAGTATTGAATACGCGCTGACCATTCCTGAAGGATACAATAAATGGGATATTGCAGATCAATTAGCTAAACAGAAACTTGGTTCACGAGAAGAGTTTCTAAAATTAGTTGAAAGTAAGTCACTCATTAAAGAATTGCTCGGCGAAGAAGTTCCTAGCCTTGAGGGGTATTTGTATCCTGAGACTTATTATTTGACGAAGTATACGGGAGCCCGCGGACTGGTAAAGGCAATGGTGACTAGGTTTCTAGAAGTTTATCCAAGCGTGGAGCAAAATCCTGAGATCAAACTCACACGTCATCAACACATTATACTTGCAAGCATCATTGAAAAAGAAACTGGTGCCGATGCGGAGCGCCCTCAAGTTGCAAGTGTATTTTTTAACCGCACCCGAATTAAAATGAAATTGCAAACGGACCCCACCGTGGTCTACGGCATTTTAGATGCCGGCAGGAAGTATGACGGAAATATTCATCGCTCCGATCTTGAGACGCCCACAAGATACAATACCTATACCAATTATGGATTTCCGTTCGGACCCATATCGAACCCAGGAAAGGCATCGCTTTATGCGGCCCTTCATCCTGCGCAGACCGATTATTTATACTTTGTGAGCCGAAATGATGGCACGCACGTCTTTTCAAAAGATCTTAGCGGACATCAGGCGGCAGTTGGAAAATTTCAGTTAGACCCAAAAGCACGCGAAGGCAAATCCTGGAGAGATCTTAAAAATAAAACTGTAAAAAAATAAGTGATTTGTCTTTGACGGATTAGCGAGTGAATTTCATGAGGCTGCGGCTGCCACTATCGAATTGAAAAACATTGAGGTGGCCAACAAGATCTTTGTCGAAACTTGGAACCACGATTTGCGGCAGACCAGTTTTTTCAATATCAGCGACGACAAGGTTCGACATCGTTCCACCGAAATTAAAATAGGCATCGTGATCATCCGGAAGTTGATATTTTTCAAGAAGAGAAATCGTCCCCACCAAATCGGTCGAGTAAATTTCTAAGAAGAGATTGCCTTCCGAACGTACTTTTAAAATATTGTATTCAGTTTCAGTTGAATCTAACTTGGTATTCACCGATGACAAAACACTGCGACTCGAGCCTTTAAATGCAGATTTAATTGCCCCTCTAATGCCGGGATAAAAAACGCTAATAAGTGAAAGCGAATGAAGGCCTACAAAAATTAGTTTGAGTATTTTGGCTTTTATCATCGTTCCCCCATTGAGCTTTCCTTCTTACTAATTCAAGCTTCGTGCCAAGCCCAGCCACAAAAGGCCAATAAAAATTAGTAATATTAATGACTTAGACTGTCGCCGTCTGTCTCATAGGGGGATGCCTGAATGAGATCTCTGCACTTGCTTGAGCCGACATAAGTTAAGATATCGAAAACACGTGAGAAATTGATATAAAAGCGAGCTGTCGTGTGAGTGTTGAAAGTGTCAAATGCGTGGACATGCCAGAATGTACCTGCTTCTTTTTGGAGGCGCATTGCGCCTCCAAAAAGAAGCAGGTACATTCTGGCTATGCTCTACCAACTAATCCAAGCTCGGAAATCAATTCGTAAGTACAAAGCCACTCCGGTACCTAAGGAAGTCATTCAAAAAATTATAGAAGCGGGAATGCATGCGCCTTCAGGAAAAAATCTACAAAATTGGCGCTTTTATGTTTTGCAGGGAAAGAAGCGCGATCAATATTTAAAGCTATCGCAAAAATCATGGTTGGGTCTCAAAGATATTCTAGAAAAGAAATTAAAGCCCTCGCTATTTCAGTTTACTGAGAGATTTTTCTTCACACTTGGCGATGCTCCAGTGGTGATTTTATGTTATTCGCACAATGACCCCCAGGAGAGATATTTGACCAGCATTGGTTCGGTTTATATGGCCGTGCAAAATATGAATTTAGCAGCAGTGGCAGAAGGCTTAGGGACGTGCACCATGGGTGCTCCCCTTGAAATTCGAGCAGAGGTTGATGAATTTATTGGTGTCACTGATTTGCCCGAATACAAAGATAAGAGACTCGAACTTTTATGCGCTTTGGTTTTGGGATATCCTGATCATGATCCACCTAAGGCTCCACGACAAACCGAGGCTCGCATTCACTGGTTGTCTGACTAATTGTGAAAGCTTGAGATGGTCGCGGAATTACTTCAATTCGGTAGTTAGATTTTCTCTAAAGCCGCAAAGTCGAACCAGTTCAATAAGGTCGGAAGGCCAACCGACTTTGAAAATCATTTCTTTAGAACTGCTGGGATGAACAAAGCCAAGCTCGGCAGCGTGCAAAGCAAAGCGCGGCAGTTGCTCGGCAAAAGCTCTAATTTTCAAGGACTTCAAATTTTTGGATCGACGACCAGAACCATAAACGAGATCACCAATAATGGGGTGACCCAACTCACTTAAATGAACGCGAATTTGATGAGTGCGTCCAGTTTCAAGTTTGAGTTCGACAAGAGAGAGCCCGCTATGTTCTTCAAGTACTCGGTAGTGAGTGATCGAGTGTCGTCCGGGTTCTGTTGGCGTTGATATGACTTTTTGTCGATTCTCCGGATGTCGACTCAAATAACTTTGAATGCGGTCTGATTTATTTTTAAAAACTCCGTATGTGATTGCATAGTAAATTCGATGTGTCGTTTTTTTTTGAAACTGTTTTGCCAAAACTCTTTGGGCGTTGTCGTTTTTGGCGATGACCAATAGGCCACTTGTGCCCTTATCAATTCGATGTACTATGCCGGGTCGCTTTTCATTGTATCCAAGTGAAAGGTCCGTTGTATAATTCAAAAGTGCGTTTACGAGAGTGTCTTGAGCGTGGCCATAAGCAGGATGAACAACGAGGCCCGCCGGTTTATTTAAAACTATCAAATCGGAATCTTCATATACAATATCCAAGGGAAAATCATAAGGTAGAAGATGCTCAGTTTCGATAATTGGAATATCAAGGTCAAAACAATCACCGGCCACAATTTTATAAGAGGGTTTAATGATTCTACCGTTTTTACGTACAGCTCCCATTTGCAAGAGCTTCAAAGCCTGTGAGCGCGAGCCAATTTCAGGAATGTTGGCGAGTGCTTTGTCGACACGTTCAGAGAGCATATTTTCTGTAACTGAAAAGCTGAGCTTCTGCGATTTTTTTGGGCTCATTTACTTTTTGTTGGATTTATAAATTTGAAGATAGGAATTGGCGACTTTGTTTTCATCTAGATTGAGAAGTCTTGCCATCTGTACAATAAAGCCGCGAACGAAAACTGGAGCTGGTAGTTCGCGATAGTCATTGGCTTCAACCGCCATCAAATAAGTTCGACTGATGCGAGTGGCATCGCTAATTCTCTCAATGCTCAAATTTTTATATTCACGAACCATTTTTAAAAAAGCACCATCCATATTTTCAACTTTAGAAATGGCCTCTTCTTTTTCGGCGTCGATTTTAAAAGTTGAAAGTGAGGTTTTACCGAAACCTTCTGGGAGTTGAGTGCCGCTTCCCTTGCGACGAATGATGTAGTCGTCATTCATTTCGAGAGTCTGAAATTTCGAAGGATCTTCAACTTCGGCTTTTGTATTTTGAGAATAATTAGATTTCATAGGTTCAGTGGCAACGTGACCGGGTCCGCCCGAATCGCGAATGAAATTTGCAATATTATTTTCAATTCCGGCACGGCTCGAGGCTAAATTATCATCATAGTTTCTTCGGAGAGCAGCATTGCTTAATACCGAATAGGCCTCTTCAATTAACTTCAAAAGCTCGTTGCTTTCTTCAGGAGAAAACATGCTGTAGAGCGCGGGATTTTCTTGTGAGTAGGTGGCCTTCGCACGCTGATAGGCGCGGTAGATTTCGGTTTGGGCAGAGTCTGTCCGAACCTCAAGAATCTCATAGTAATTAGTGGTATCTTTTCGCCCAATCATTTAGATAGCAACTTTCACATTTTTAGCGTGAATAATATTTTTAGTAATCTCCATAAACTGACTGACGATATTGCTATATGGGTGCTCAAGAAGAAGTGGCCTTTTCTTTCTGAGCGATTGCCAAACGGCATTATCAAACTCAATGTATCCAGCAAAATATGCTTCAATTCCAAAATATTTGCGACAAACAGATTTAATCGAATTGCCAAGTTCGATATCATTTCTCGATCGTACCTGATTCAAAACCAATTCTATATGTAAATCTGATATTTTCGCAACTAATCGTGCCCCAGCAACCGGGTCAATTTTAGAAATATAATGAATAAGATCAGAAGGCGATTTGATTCCAAGTTGGTTTCTATTATCCATTGCGGCTTCAATTAATTTGGTAATCCCAAGATTTGATTCCGCCTCTTTCAACTTCCGATAATAGGCAGTTTTGATAAAGCGATAAGCATTTTCAATGCTCGTAGGTTCTGGAACAACAGCAACTATTTTTTGGTCCGCACTCAAGAAAAAATCGAGAGTATTTTCAGAAGTTCCTGCGCCAAGATCTAAAACCACAAACGGAGTTGAAAGAGTTTGAATTGCTCGCTTCAATTTTTCTCGGGCATCAATTCCAAGATCCGCAATATTAAGCGAATCATTGAAGCCACTGATAAAACGAAGTCCGTCAATTTCGGTTTTTACAGAAATGTCATTTAGATCGGGCACGGCCCCAGAAATAAAATCTGAAATGCAATGACTTGGGACTTTGACTCCCAAAAATGTGTGAAGGTTTGCGCTTCCTAAATCGAGATCGATGAGCGTTACTTTTTTACCTATGCGAGCAAGTGAAATGGCGAGGCTCGAACTGATGAAGCTTTTGCCAATTCCGCCTTTTCCGCCACCAGTGGCGATAACAAGCTTACCAGCCGGGTTCAAAAATTTCTTTGAATGTATATGATCTAAAGATTTAAACTTCACTTAAAAATTGCCCCATTCAATAATGATCACAAATCTACTTGGATTCCTTCAACTTCTCTTCGGCAGCTGAGGCTTTAATATAAAGGGCCTGTACCTGATTCCAGGCCAAGGGCGAGCCGTGAGCTTCGAGAAATTCAGACTTAAAGGCGAGGTTCTTTAGTTGTGGAAAGTGATGAACATGAGGTTCTCGAATCAAATATTTTTTCAGTTCACTTGAAAAATAAGCTTCATATTGATTATAGGCTTCGCCTACACATAGGTGGGGAGAGTGAATATCCTGAGCCAATTGGTTCAATGTCTTAGATTGAGACATTGAAATTTTGTTCCAGACCCCTTTGTTTTTTTCGAAGGAGGCGCAGAATATTTCATTATTAAAAGCATCGACAAGCCCCAAGAGCTTTGGCTGCTCGGTATTCTGGGGCTCGTTGCTTAAAGCAAGCAGATCAAAAAGGTCTAGGCAGATGACTTTTAAATTGAGCCCATAAGCAAGGCTTCTCGCCACGTTTACGCTTACCCGTATGCCAGTAAAGCTTCCTGGACCAATGCCCACGCATATGCGGCGCAGATCTGCGGGCTTTTTCAAACTGGATCGAAAGGCACTCGCAATCGCGTCGGTCAACATCTCAGAATGAGACTTTTCACGAAACCAAGATTTTTCAAAAAGAATTTTTTGATTTTCGAATAAAACGACACTTCCAAACGATGTAGAAGTGTCAAAGGCCAAAGTAAGCATTAAGACAAAAGTCGTGTGATATCGTTAAACATCGCAAAAACCATTAATCCGAGGAGCAAAAGCATTCCCACTTGTTGCGCCATCTCCATGCGTTTAAGTGACAGAGGTGCACCTTGAACGAACTCAATCGTATAAAATAAAAGATGACCGCCGTCTAATACTGGGATCGGCAATAAATTTAAAATAAATAAATTCAAAGATAATATTCCCATGGTACTCAAAAATTGCGAGAAACCAATTTGCCAAGAGCGTTTGGCCATCATACCTATTGAAAAGAAGCCACCAATATTTTTAGGAGATATTCTTGCTTGAGCTAAGCGAACAAAACTCAAAACCGTTGCACCTGTCCATTTAATAGTAAGGGACATTCCTCGCTTAATGGCTTCATATGGATTGCCAGCAGACAAAATAAATGTTGTCTGCGTTGTTGAAATGAGGGGTTTGATTCCTATTTCATAGCGAATTTCTTCTTTGCCTGGCACAGATGAGCGCTCTCTCAAAGTTGGCTGTACGGGAATTTTAACCACTTGACCTTCACGACTGACTACAATGTTGAGAGCCTTCGACTTCTCTGCTGAAAAGGATTGAATTGATTTCGCAATGGCATCAAAGCTTTTAACCTCTTTGCCATCAATTGAAAGGATTTTGTCGCCTCTTTGCATTCCTGCTTTAAACGCTGGTGAATCTTTTTCAAGTTCCGCCAAAAATACTTCGGGGGACTCAATTCCTAATTCTTCAAGAATGGCACTTCCGGTTTGCGATGCTAAACTCTTTGGAACATCAATGCTGATTTTAGTCGTTGGCGCCTCTTTGTCCGAGGCACCCCAGGCGGCATCATGCTGAACTTTAATTTCAATTTTTTCTTGCGTGCGAGCGGCCTCTACTTGCATTAAAAGACTGCGCCATTTATCTATTTTTTGCCCCTGCACTTCGACGATCAAATCACCCGTTCGCATACCGGCGAGGTAGGCAATACTTTTTGTAGATGAGATGCCGACAAAGCTAACTCTCGAGAAAAAGCTCAATCCCGAAACTTCTCCAACTTTATCGTCCCAGCTCAAAATATTCTTATTTGAAACTGTTTGCGGCATGACTTCAATACTGGTTTTTTCAGAAGTTCCTTCGCGAATCAAATCGAACTTTAACTTTTGTCCGCCATTTTCCTCAATCTTCTGATCCAGCTCTTCCCAAGTTTTGATAGGAGTTTCAGATACGCTTAAAATAGTATCGCCTGCTTTGAAGCCGGCTTGTGCCGCCGCACTTCCGCTTTCGAGATCACCGACGACAGGACTTACAGCTTGCTCGCCGTAAACAGCCATGACCGTATAAATCAGAATCGCAAAAAAGAAATTCATCAAGGGCCCAGCCAAAACCACGGCTGTTTTTTGTTTTAATTTTTTATGGGTGAATGAAAACTGTTTATCTTCTTCTGAAATCACCGCCGTGGGGTCGTCGCCAAACATTTTGACATAGCCGCCAAGTGGAATAAGAGACAAACAATATGTGGTCTCGCCCCATTTGTATTTTAAGAGCTTGGGCCCGAATCCCAAGCTAAAGGTTTCAACGCGAACCTTATTATACTTAGCAACTAAAAAGTGTCCCAACTCATGGACAAAAATGAGTATGCCCAACAGCACAACAGTTGGAATAGAAGCTTCAAAAACACCTTGGACTTTATTGAGAAGAGTATGGAGTATATTCATAGGTTTTATTTTAGAACTCTTGGGCTCTCAGTACCAGAACTTTTTATTTCAAATAGGTTCTTTAAGTTAAAAAAGCAGGCGCATTCATTTTGGTCGAGTTTACAGCCCGGCCAGTAGACCTGTGTCAAATTTCTAGCCAAGAGCGATGCGCCAAAATGGCTCGTTCTGAAAAGATTTCCTTCGTAACTTGTCGCGAGATATGCCAAACAGGTCAGTAATTTTTCAAACCTCAATGGACGTTCACCACAATCGCATTACTTTTTATAAAGTTACCGGCCAAATCGAAACCCACAAACTGAATGGTATACTGCATTCCGCTCATTGCCGGCGTTATCGACCAGCTCGGATTAAAGGTTGAAATGTGCGCACTGTCCTGAGTGCCATTGACCGTCCAATAATAGGGCTGTGATAAGTTTAAGATACTTGAAGCATTTGCAGAAGCTGTACAAGATGCCATTGTATTGACCGCAACGCTGGTAGGACAAGAAATTGAAATGGAAGGCGAAGCTTGTGGAATTACAGTTACTGTTTGTCTATTGCTTGCAATTGACTTTCCCGAAGAATCTAAGGCTACCGCTTGGATTGAATAAGTGCCAGCTGGAGGAGAAGTCCAAGTATGTTGCAGGGGTGTTACAATGCTTCCGACTTCTGGAATACCGCTGTTGACTGTCCAAGAAATTGAGGTGAGCGTAACACTTGCAACAGCACTACACAGTCCGTCCGCTGGCGCTTGGACACTTGCCGGACAAGTAATGGCAAGTGTTCCCGCCGAAGCGACAGGCGTATTAATGGTCAATTGATTGCTAAAATATATATTGCTCTGAGCATCTTGAACGACGCCACGTAGAATGTGATTCCCAGAACTTGGTGGGCTATAATTAAAGGCTAACTGATTATCGCTACCTAAAATTTTGACGCCATCAAGAGTCCAATAGCCAGAACTAATTGCTCCAGTTGTTACTGCCGTACAAGCCAAAGAAAGACCCATGCTCACAGTAGCGCTTGGGCAACTGATGCTAACCGAAGCTGCTGCCGCCGCATTTACCTGAACAATTTGAGAGTTACTATAAAAAGAATTGTTTTGTGCATCGAGTCCCACTGCTTGAATAGTATAGCTGCCGATAGGTTGAGAAAACGCAAAACTTGCAGGAAGAACAACGCCTGGTGGATTGGCTTGTTTGGTTCCGTTGATTGTCCAATAGCCAGATTGCAGAGTACCCGTTGCAGTCGCAGAACAAGAATTCGAAATATTGGCGACTACACTCAAAGGACAAACAATATTTATTTGAATACTTGGCGCGGGGTCAGGGTATGACTGTACGGTGACTTTATTTGCCGGAGGTGCACCGCTGTCGCAATTTTGAAAACTAAAGAAAAATGCAAAACTGATCAAAAGTACTTTGAGTAAGATGACATTCTTAATCTGTAAAGTCCGTTTCCTAGTATCGCTTTTCATTTTGCACCCCTCTTTGGAATTGATGATGCAAGAAATTGTCATCCCCGGATTTGTCCTGGTAGAAACCAGTGAGTAGAATATTTACACATGTAATCTAATCACTTATCAATTTAAGAAAAATAAAATGATTTGAGAGTGTCACAGAATGGGACACTTTTGAATTTTAACCAAGAACTCGCATTTGGGTAATGAAAAAAACGATGATATAAAAAACCGGAGCTGCGAAATAGACTCCATCAACGCGATCGAGTATCCCTCCGTGCCCAGGCATAATGGAGCCAGAGTCTTTTACATCGGCGATTCTCTTAAGTAAGGATTCAAAAAGATCTCCGATTTGGGCAAAGACCCCAGTGACGACGGCAAGCAAAATCATCAGATAAAGCGGAATCTCATGAATCCAAAAATACTGAAATAAGCAGCCGGCACAAATCGAGCCGACCAGGCCACCTGCCGAACCTTGAAGCGTCTTTTTAGGAGAAACCGCCTCGAGAAGTTTATTCTTGCCGAGAGCTTTACCGAACAAATAAGCAAAGGTATCGCCGGCAAAAACAATTGAAAGCAAACACAAAAACCAATTGAGTCCGTTTTCAAATTGCAAAGTTTTGACAACCAGGGCCGGAAACAAAGCAACATATACAAAACCCATAAGTCCAGCCATTTGGACCTGCAATGTGGTATTGAGATCTTCCTTCTTTGTGACACGTAAAAGTGGAATTGCTAAGAAAACACAAGAACTCAAAGCAATTAGTAAATGCGAGAATAAAGCCTGATCCAAAACTACAAAATAAATAATAGTACTGAGAATAAGAAAGGCCGCTTGAATATAATTTGGCGCTTTCTGAGGTTTAAAACTAAGGCGAGAATATTCGAAAATTCCTGCCAGTGCGATCAATGAGCAAATCGCCATCAAGCCTTTCTCATGAAAAAAAATATAGGCGGCTACAAGTATGAGAATGGCAGTGAGAGCAGAGAGGCTTCGAATGATCACAATTGTTCGGCTTGGTTTTCAAGGATGGCGCGTGGCTTAGACTCACAATGAAAATTAACTTTTCCAAAGCGTCTCTCGCGACTGTTATAAAAATCAATGGCAGTCTGCAAGTCGCGTTCTTTAAAATCCGGCCAAAGTGTCGGCGTAAAATAGAGCTCACTATAAGCGGATTGCCATAGGAGAAAGTTCGATAGTCGATATTCGCCGCTGGTTCGAATGATCAAATCCGGATCAGGGAATTGAGCAGTAGAAAGATGTTCTTGAACAAATTTCTCGTTTATATCTTGAATATTGATTTCTTTTTTTTGCAATCGAAGTGCCAGACCCTTAAAGGCTTCGGTCAGTTCTTGCCTGCCGCCGTAACTCAAAGCAAAAATTAAATTCATGCCCGTGCAAGTTGAGGTCGCAATAATCGTTTCGCGCACTTCAGTTTGAACAAGCTCTGGCAATTTACTTAAATCACCAATCGTCTGAAAGCGGATATTATTTTTAATCAAAGACTGACGTTCTTTTTTCAAATGCCTGGCAAGAAGTCGCATCAAAAAATTAACTTCTTGAAGCGGACGCAACCAATTTTCAGTGCTAAACGCATACAATGTTAAAAATTTAATTTCGCGATTGGCAGCACTCTCAATAATCCTTTTAGCAACACGCGCCCCTCTAACGTGACCATAGGCACGATCGAGCCCACGGTTCTTCGCCCAGCGGCCATTGCCATCCATGATGATGGCAAGATGTTTCAATTGAGAAGTCGAATGATCACTCGAACTCATATAGTCATGATTTCTTTTTCTTTTTCAGCTGCCAACTTATCAACTTTTTCAATATATTGGTCAGTCATTTTTTGAATATCATCTTGAGCGCGTTTATTATCATCTTCACTCATAGATTTATCTTTTAGCGCCTTTTTGGCAAATTCGTTGGCATCTCGACGAGCCATGCGTACAGCAACTTTGGCATCTTCTACAACTTTTTTGGTGTTTTTTACGAGCTCTTTTCGGCGCTGCTCAGTCAAATCTGGGAGTTTTAAGCGAATTACTTTTCCGTCATTAATCGGAGCCATGCCGAGGTCACTTTTAGTAATTGATGCCTCAATTTCTTTAAGCATCGGAGCTTCCCAAGGCGCAATTAAAAAGCTTTTTGCGTCTGGAGTTGAGACGGCACTCACTTGATTCAGAGGAGTAAGCGTTCCGTAGTAATTCACTTTAATATTATCAAGCATAGAAACTTGCGCTCTACCGGTGCGAACTTTTTTAAGTTCTGCAGCCAGTGATGCCAACGCCTTTTCCATTCCAGCCTTTGCACTATTTTTCATTTCATTAATCATGATTCAATACCTCGCTGTTATTTAATTAATGTTCCAATTTTCTCGCCGCAAATTGCCTTTAAAATATTCTTTGGTTCATTCAAATTAAAAGTAATGATCGGTAAATTATTGTCCATGCACAAACTAATAGCTGTCGAATCCATAACGTTAAGTCTGCGATTGAGAACTTCGATATAGCTGAGCTCATCAAACTTTACGGCGTCTTTATGTTTATGCGGATCCTTATCGTATACACCATCAACCTTAGTAGCCTTGAGAATGACCTCTGAGTCGATTTCCATTGCTCGAAGTGCGGCTGCGGTATCGGTCGTAAAATATGGATTTCCTGTACCACCAGCAAAAATAACGACCCGACCCTTTTCGAGGTGGCGCATAGCACGCCTACGGATATATGGCTCCGCAATTTCATTCATTTCAATTGCCGATTGCACGCGTGTGTCGATATTTAATTTCTCAAGAGAGTCTTGCATGGCCAATGCATTGATGCAGGTTGCGAGCATTCCCATATAGTCAGAACTTGCTCGGTCCATGCCTTTAGCAGAAGCCGACATTCCGCGGATGATATTGCCACCGCCAATGACCAATCCAATTTGACATTTGGCCTCGTAAGCAGCCGCAACGCCTTTTGCAATTTCAAGAATAACTTGGGGATTGATTCCGAAGCCCTGGTCTCCGCCAAGGGCTTCGCCACTCAATTTGAGTAAAACTCTTTTGTATTTGAGTTGTCCCAAAATGCATCAACCTTTTTTTACTTGGGCGGCAACTTCAGCTGCGAAATCCTCGCTCTTTTTAGCTAAGCCTTCACCTAGTTCGAAACGCACAAAGCGACGAATAACGATATTCTCGCCAATTTTAGCGATGGTTTCTTTCAAATAATTGCCAATAGTCAAATCAGGATTTTTAACATAGGCCTGCTCGAGCAAGCAGCTTTCAGCGAAAAACTTTTTGATTTGGCCATCTACGATTTTACCGAGCATTTCTTCTTTTTTACCTTGCTCACGTGCCTTTGCCATTAATACCTGGCGCTCACGTTCAACAACCTCTGAAGGAACTTCTTCGGGAGAAACAGCAATCGGATTGGTGGCCGCGATATGAAGAGCAACATTTTTGACAAAATCTCTAAAGCCAGGATTGCGAGCCACGAAATCAGTTTCGGAATTCACTTCAAGTAGAACTCCAATTCGACCTTCGCCATGAATATAGGCTTCAACAATGCCTTCAGAAGCGATGCGGCCTGCTTTTTTGCCTGCATTGCTCAAACCTTTTTGTCTGAGCCAATCAATCGCCTTTTCAAAATCGCCTTGAGTTTCTTCAAGTGCTTTTTTGCAATCGAGCATTCCCGCACTTGTTTTTTCTCGTAAATCCTTCACCATAGTAGCAGATACGGCCATATATAAATCTCACTTTTTAAGAAATTAAATTAAAAAAATATAGCAAAAAATTTTAACTATTCGTCTTTAGGTTGAGAGTTCGCTTCTTCTTCAAGTTCTTTTTCAATCTCAACTACATCTGCCAAGCCTGCAGCAACAAGTTTGCGGGTCTTATTTGCTTTAACAACCGTAGGACCTTGTGGTTTCTTAGCTTCTTCTTTTGCAGTAGCCGCAGCAGCAGGAGCCGCGCGTCTTGGGCGAACTTCTTTTGCTTGTGGTTTCGCTTCCTTTTCAAGATCGCTACCTTTATCAGAAGAACTGCGAAGCTTCTGCTCATATTCTTCAGCGCCTTCGATAAAAGAATCAGCAACAAGTTGCGAGAATAATTTGATGGAGCGAATGGCGTCATCATTCCCTGGAATTGGGAAATCAATAAGTTCAGGATCTACATTGGTGTCAACAATCGCAACGATTGGAATGTTCAATCGGCGGGCTTCTAGAACCGCAATATGCTCTTTATTGAGATCAACAACGAACATTACCGATGGAGACTCTTTCATATCACGGATACCATCAAGATATTCAGTCAAACGTAAGTAGTCTTTTTCAATGCCTGCGCGTTCTTTTTTGGAAAAATAATCAAGCTCGCCTTTTTCGCGCATTTGATCAATTTTACGAAGACGATCAATTGATTCTTTAATTGTTGTAAAGTTTGTGAGCATTCCGCCAAGCCAGCGCTTAGTCACATGAAATTGACCACATTTCTTAGCGGCTTCTTGAATGGGCTCGACAGCTTGCTTTTTAGTTCCAACGAAAATCATGCGGCCGCCATTGGCAGCTACTGATTTTACGAAATCAGCAGCTTTCTTTGCATTGGCAACTGATTTTTGAAGATCGATAATGTGAATTCCGCCGCGCGCGGTATACACATAAGGCTTCATTTTTGGATTCCATCTTTGAGTTTGGTGTCCGAAGTGGACTCCGGCGTCGAGCATTTCTTTCATCGTAACTTGAGCCATAGGCGTCTCTCTTTCTTTGCCAAGACAATAAAATCATGGCGGTTATGGTTTGCCTCCACCTCTACCGTGAGTTCTTAAAAAGAGTTTTTAAGACCCCAATACCCCATTTTAAAAGGGGACCAAAACGCGGGAAGTGTGCGAATTTGAACAAATAAAATTTGCCCAGGCGCTTGGTGTAGCACGCGGCGTTCGGACGGGCAATAGAATCCTCAAAATCTGAAGTTTTCTAAGTATGAAATAAGTTCATAGTTAAAAGTAAAATGGCGCAGCGCACCAATAGTGTGGTATGAGCATTCTTTAAAATAGCGAAATAATTTTTACCGGGAGATCCCAATGAAATCGTCTGTTCTCAGCATCCTTTTTTTAGCGCTCGCCTTCAATCTTTCTGCTTGCGGAAAAAGTGGCTCTGATAGTGCGAATCTTGACCCAGTCAGCAATTTTCTGAGTGGCCCGTGCGGATCTCAGGTTGTCGACGACTATAATAGTGTCGTAATCAAATGCAAATACATGAGTTCAGATGCAAGTGCCAAAGACTGCAAATCAATGGCGCAGTCTTTTCAGTCAAAGTATCCCGGCATCAATTGTGAGGCCCGGGCTGTATCGACGAGTTCATTGACGGATACTCCGATGACAATTACATCTGCAAAAATCCAATCGGTAATCGATAATTTAACGGCCCTGGGCTACTAAACCAAGCCAGAGTCTGAGTTTCATTTGTTATTGTTCTAGTTTCCCACCCTATGTTAGTTGTCAGTTATGAAAACAATAACGACGCTAAGTTTGTGGTTTATTCTTTTATCTTATCAATCTGGTTTTTCAAATACCCTTAGTATTGAGCGGGTCTTTTCGAGTCCAGATTTAAATGGATCGGCCCCAACGGGCCTGCGCTTTTCGCCTAGCGGGGACAGGCTGTCTTTTTTACGTCCCAAGACTGACAATTATGAAGTCTTAGATCTGTGGGAATTTGATCTCAAGACTGGTGAGCCACGTCTCTTGGTTGACTCCAATTCTTTGAAGTTTGGCGAACTCTCAGAAGCTGAAAAGGCTCGACGAGAACGCATGAGAATTTCGAGCAAGGGTATTGTCGAATATTTTTGGTCGAATAAGGGTGATCAGATTGTTTTTCCGGCAGGTGGCGATCTTTTTCTCTATAAATTTGGTGGCAAACTTTTGCCGCTCACGCAAAAACACGCTTCTGAAACCGATGTGAAGTTTTCACCCGAAGACCACTATATTTCATTTGTTCGGGGCCAAGATTTATTTTTACTTGAAGAAGCGAGTAAAAAAGAATTTCGCATTACCTCTGACGGCAAAAAAAGCATTTCAAACGGCGTTGCCGAATTCATTGCACAAGAAGAAATGGATCGCTTTACGGGATACTGGTGGTCACAAGACGAAAAGTATATAGCGTATACCCGAGTAGATGAATCACCGGTCAAGATCGTTGATCGCTATGATATTCAGGCGGATTCGGTTGTGGTTCGAAAGCAGCGTTACCCCGAGGCAGGCTCTGCCAATGCCATTGTTCAATTGGCTGTTGTCAAAGTAGAAAGCGTCAAAAAAGGCGCGCCCACTATTCAATGGGTTCCGCTTGGCAAAAACACCGATATTTATTTAGCTGATGTTGCGTGGACTCATACCGGCGAGCTATTTTATCAAATTGAAAGTCGTGACCAAAAGACTTTAGAATGCTTTTTATACAATCCTTTGAATAAAACCACAGTGAAACTTTTTTCGGAAAAGGATCCTCATTGGATCAATCTGAGTGCGAATTGGCGCTGGCTTAAAAAAACTCCTCGACTCATTTGGAGTTCAGAGCGTTCAGGATTTCGTCATCTTTACTTATATAAAAAGACCGGCGAACTTATTCGCCCACTCACCCAAGGCGAATACTTAGTCGACTCCTTGGTTGGAGTTGATGAGGATCAGGGTTGGGTGTATTTCACCTCTAATAAAAAGAATAATTTAGAAAAACATCTTTACCGCGTTTCGCTCGAAAGCCCAGGGGAGCCTGAAAGTCTGACCCATGAAGCAGGCTTTCACGAGGCTGCAATGAATAAGTCTGCGAGCTTTTTTGTTCACACGTATTCAGCGCCTTTGATCCCGCCACAAGTCTCATTGAACAAAGCCAGCGGCGAGCTGGTTGCGGTACTTTCAAAAAATGAAGTGAAGCAAGGGCATCCACTTTTTGAATTCAACGATTCATTGGTAGGTCCCGAGTACGGCAATTTTAAAGGTCCTTCGGGAGACGACATTTATTTCAGAATATATAAGCCAAAGAATTTTGACGCTAAAAAGAAATATCCCTTGGTGGTGATTGGCTATGGAGGGCCTCATGTGCAAGTCGTTGGCAAATTTTGGGGCGGCAAAATGGAAATGGTGTCAGAAGTTCTGACGACGAAGGGATTTATAGTTGCTTCGTTTGACAATAGGGGATCTGCAAGGCGCGGTAAAAAGTTTGAAAATTATTTGGATCGGGCATTTGGCAGCGTTGAAGTTGAAGATCAAGCCGCGGGAGTCGAGCATTTGGCCTCGCTTGGCTTTATCGACTTAAAGCGCGTCGGTTTTTTTGGCTGGAGTTACGGAGGCTATCTTTCAGTCAGCCTCGCCTTGAAAAAGCCAGATCTATATAAAGCCAATGTTGCGGTTGCGCCAGTATTAGATTTTGCACTTTACGATACTCATTATACTGAACGCTATATGGGGAAGCCCAAAGAAGAAGTCGAGGCTTATAAGCGGGCGAATAATTTAGAAAAAGTTTCAGCTCTAAAAGCCAAGTTATTGGTTATGCATGGAATGGCCGATGATAACGTACTTTTTACGAACACGACTTTACTTTTTAAGCAGCTGCAAATGGCTGGCAAGCTTTATGAGTCCGTAACTTATCCTGGAGCTAAGCACGGAATAAGTGGTAAAGAAAATCAAACCCATGTTTTCAAAACAGTGGTTGATTTTTTTGAGCGAAATCTTTAGCGTACGACAGGTTTCGCTATTGATTCCAGTTTCGATACTGGCCGTCCAAATCGCATATTCCAGAGTACGGATTTTGCGGATTTGCCAGTGGGCAAGTTACATTTTTGATGTTTAAATAATAAACCTTGTTTGGTTGTACTAAGACTTTGCCGATGCCGGCGCGACTCGATTCAGTTGTAAAGCTGATTACAAAATCACTAGAGGAATCCGAGATAAGCACAGCTCTCGAGGAAAAATCATTAGGACACTCAGAAATTGTAATAGCTCTAACTGAGATCTGGCTTACCGGAGAATTGGCTCCCACAATGCCAGGTAAATAAACTTTGCCGACGGTTGAGAAATTGGAGTCGACGATGATCTTGAAAATAACAACATTGCCTCGTCCATAATCGTCATAAATGCGATTTTTATAACCGCTATCAGGGGAGACAATAACAGGATCATCGCCTGTTATTGATCTCGTACTTGAAATACCTGTCGAGAATGCAAAATAATTTGTTGTGCCGGTATTGAAAATAATATTGGGGCTAGCACTTGCAGGACAAGAGACGGTGGCGCCGGGCGGGGGCGTCGGGGTTGGTGTGGGACTTGGTGTAGGCGTCGGCGTCGGCGTCGGCATACAAGTAGAATTCGATTTCAAGTATGATTTTTTCCAAACGTAAGTATTGCCACATGCGACTAATTTGGCCTGGATATTCTGACTTTGACAGAAAGAAAAGTCGGAAAGATTTTTTTCAAGACTCGGACCAGATGAAATCAAAGAGTCATTGATGTACCACTGAAAAGTTCTCTGTGAGGAAATCAATTGATTACTCAAATCTAATTCATTTACTTTAAACAATACTTTTAATGGATCGAGTGAAGCATCTTCGTAAATATTTTCAGGTTTTGAATTTGCAAAATCGGGGCAGACCAAAGAAGCAGAAGCATCTACATTGCCTTTTGACAGATTGATATCGCCACAGTTTTGCCATAATAAAGCGACAGCAAATAAGCCAAATCCAATAAATGCTACGATCTTTCGGTGGGTTACGCGCATTATTTCTCCCTACTTCTCATTTCGGCACAAAGGTCTAGAAACTTGAGTTGCAGCTTAAATTATTTGGCGAGGACTCCGAGAAAAGTGTTTCCTTTTAATTGCGAGTTATATGTTGATGAAAATTTGTTTCAAAATGAGATTTAAAAATTTTTATTTAGCTACTCACGCCTATTGATTCCAATTTCTATATTGGCCATCTAAGTGACAAATTCCTGCATTAGGGTTTCGAGGATTTAGTACCGGGCAGTTTGTATTTTTAATGTTTAAAAAATACACTTTGTTGGGCTTAACCAGCGCAACACCGTTTCCGGCTCGATTGATTTCGGTCGTGAAACTAACCACAAAATCACTGTTGCCTTGAGATACTAAAACAGAGCTTGAAGAAAAGTCATTTGGACATTCAGATACGCTAACGGTTCTTGTTGAAATTTGAGTGACTGGCGAATTCGAAGCCACAAGACCTGGAAGATAATTTTTGCCCACAGTCGAAAACAGAGAGGGGACATTCATTTTAAAAACCAGAACATTATTGTTGCCAAAGTCAGGATAGATTTCATTGCGATAACCATTATTGATGGCGCTAGTAGACGCCGAACCGGTTGAGAATGCTAGATAACCGTCAGTTAGATTAAATTCTACTTCTGGCGCCGCTCCGATTGCACAAGTGGCTTGGTCTATAGGCGCGGCCGGTGGGTCAACTCTACAAGAAACAAAGTTGAAGCTGCCATTGAGGCTTCCGTTGCTGCAGGTTCTTTGTTGAGAAATACAAGACAATCCGTATGCCACATTCGCTGATTGATAGGCCAAAAAGCTCGTGCCACTAGGAACAGATAAGCCGTTGAACAGGCAAGATTTACCTGAACTCCCCGTGCCCGAATTGGCTCCGGTAGGAGGATTTTTACAGTTGCAATAGTTTTGCAAGTCCGTTGCGAAGGGTCCAAAGTCTTCACAGGGATCGAAGCTTGGATCCGTGAAACGTGCCGGCTTCACGCAAGTACTATTGCTGCCGTTTGTAGTATTGATAGGCTGCGGTTGTACGGGGAGGTTGGCTGAAGCAGATGGCGCAGTTGGGAGGAAATTTGACTGCACAGATTCATTGGGGCGTACGTCGAATTTATCCATACTGCAGTTTTGAAAAAAACTTGAAGTGAGCACGCAAGAAAAAAAGGTCCATAAAAGATATTTAAAGTTCTGCCCGAAGTTCATAAAGACTCCCATTCTGAATTGTTACATTTAGATTAGGTGAACTTAGCGATTAGAAAAAGTTTTTAGAAACTAAGTGTTTCCTAAGTAAAAAAATAGACAAAATTTGAATGATTTAATTTTGTCTTAAATTGAGAGCCGAAAAAAACGGCGAGGAGTTACTATTCAGATTGTGAATTCTGAGTGGAACGTGCGCGCAACCTGAAGTTCAGAAGAAGCGATTTGGGTTTTCTTATAATTTCTCCAAGCCAATTCAGATTGTTCTAGGCAACCAAGTAAATTGCCAATTTGGCTAAGAGATGCCTGGCTTACCCAAAGGTTTTCAAACTTTCCAAACTGGGAATCTTCGCGATCAAAGCTGAGTTTTCCGTGAGTATAATTATTGAGTGTGATGCGTTCATAGATTTTGAAAGCCATAATGCCATTATCATAAACACGAGTGATTTGGCGCTTCATATATTTTAATATTGAAGCCACCAATTCCTCACTGTCAGATTCTTGATTAGGAATTAAACAAACCCATTGTGACAATTGCTGACCGCCAGCTAAATCTGAAAAGCGACCGACTAAAGGTTCTTCATTTGCCCCCTGTAGAATGAGCATCTCATTTTGCGCGCTGACTTTTTTTGAAAAAATTAAATCAAGATGAACTGAAGCAAAAAAACTTGTTTTTGCTAATTTTTGTTTTTGCCGAAGTGGCAAATTTTCTTCATTCGTTAAATTGGCAAGGCTATGAATAGGGGCTGTCCAAATGAACTCGTGAGCACTCAGGTTTTGATGAGCATTTAATACGACACCGCTGAGTTTATGTCCCTGGTTTAACAAGGCCGTGACTTCACTTTTGTTGAAAATATGAATATTTTTTTGCTCGGCAATTCGAGCTTTGAGTATTTGAACCCAATCCTTAGGCGTTTTATCAAATTCATAGAAATTTGCGGCCGCGTAGTAATTAATTTCGTGGCAAGATTTTGCAGCATTGTCGCCAAAGCCGATGAAACTTTTTAATTTTCCCGCGTCATAACTCTGCGGAGTTCGTTCAATCAATTGGGCACCTATTTTTTGATCTAAACAGTCTTCAAGCCAAGCAATGCTCGCATCAGAAGTAGGGGTATTTGGCAAAAATTTGAGTTCGTAATCCATTTGGCCATACGTGGTGGTAAAGGCCTTTGAGTTCCCACCTAAGTCTTCACCCGCATCCACAAGAGCAATTTTTTTTTGAGAATTGATAAGGCGAGAGGCAAAGAGAAGTCCCGAGAGTCCGCCACCAACAATGATAAGATCAAATTCGTTTGTCGAAAGTTTTTGTGCCATAGGCTTTACGATCCCTAAAATTTTGTCAGGATTCAAGATAATAATTTTATAGAAGATGCTTATCTGATTGGCTCTCGGGCGTTAAAAATAAGCTAATTAAGTGACCGAGTCCGGAAAGTATGACTCGAATCAAGGGTTTAAAAAGTGACAACCGATCAAGGCCGCGCGCGCAAGCAGGCGCAAAAAAATAATATAAATTAATTAAAATTCGCCCGAGCGAAAAATTTAAAAGAAACTCATCCCGAAAGCGGCATAGTATAAGTACAGTCGGACTTTCGTAATTAAAGGCAGAGGTGGCAATGAAACATCGACTTCTGAGCGTTTGCGCTCTCGACAGAAATTTTTTGAAAGATTTTGGATTTTGAGCATTGCGAACTTCGGCTTCGGCACGTCTCAATATGCTCGTGTAGATGGGAGTGAAACGAGCAAAGGCAGCCAGTTTCTCGCCCGACTTATCAAGACGTTCGATATGCTTTGGGCTGGTATCGTAAATGCGCATCAGGTCCCAATAAACGGAAGCGATAACCGTCATTTCAGATCTACGAGCTTCGTTATTGAAAAGATCAGGAGTCAGTTCACCGGCTTTTTTGTCATAGACAATCTCTAAGACACGTAGATATTTTTCATAAGTAACCGCGGCATCAGAAAAACTTTTCTTTTTCATATAGGTTTTGGCTTGCTTTACCAAATTTACTCTTGAGCGCCATAGCATCAATCTGTTTTGCTCTTTTGCTTGTGCATTTTTTCTTAAAAGCGCGCCTTGCGAAAGAGATTTTGAAAGCTTTTTGATACATTTGCTGCAAATTTCTAGAGGAATATTTTGCAATTCGCCGTTGGATTGCAAGCGAAGCTTTAGACCGGCATCAACCGGACTTAGCGACTCAGCTTCTTCTCCACAGTTCGGGCAAATCAAGATCTCTCTCCTGGCTCTCGGTAAACAATATTAAAGGAAAGGCCCTTTTATTATGACACTAGAACACCAGTTCGACTAGTCGTGGTTAAAGCAAATGAATGGCATCGATGTCTAGACTGACCGATAGTCGAGTCGAACTTGGTTTATAATACTTCATCAATTGCCGACAAAAATGAGTCAAACTGTGAGCGTCTGAAGCCTTGAGCAACATTTGAAAGCGATATTTATTTCTTATTTTTTGTAGTGGTGCTGGGGCCGGCCCTAGAATTTCAACTTTAGCATACTCGACATTTGAGTCTTTCAAACGGGTGCTCAAACTTCGAATGCGCAAACATTCCTTTTGCGTCGAATCGAGATCCAATCCCTGAATTCTTAAAACCGCAAGTTTTCCGAAGGGCGGATAATTGAGTGCCTTTCGAAAATCGAGTTCATGGCTGCTAAAATTGATAAAATCATGACGACTTGCAAATTGAATACTGGGGTGATCCGGATTGTAGGTTTGAACAAGTACCTTGCCGGCGCCTTCACTCAAGTGCCGGCCAGAGCGGCCACTGACTTGCGTGAGCAATTGAAAGCTGTGTTCACTGGCGCGAAAGTCAGGAAGGTTGAATGCCACGTCCGCCATCACAATCGCCACGGTGGTTAGCCTCGGAAAATCAAGTCCCTTTGCAATCATTTGCGTGCCCACAACAAAATCAACATCGCCGAATTCGATGGAGGAGATAGCCTCTTCAAGTTCTTCGCGAGTATTGATTTCATCGCGATCCATTCTCAAAACTGAAGCGCTGGGATAAAGCTTTTGAATATCTTGCTCAATCAATTCGGTGCCGAGGCCGAGTGGACGAGGCTCTCCGTCTGGGCACTCCTTGCATTTCTTTGTGAGTACTTCGCGGTAATCACAATAGTGACAGAGCAAATGATTTTTTCCGTGCAGGGTGAGACTGACTGCGCAGTTTGGACACTCTGGAGTTGCGCCACAGGCAGGACAGACAACCGATTGGGCGACACCTCTGCGATTTAAAAAAATCGCAGATTGTTTTTTCTTATCGAAAGTTTCGTTGAGCACCTCTTGCATTCTCAGGCTCATCCAAAAGGGTCGATCTGTTTTGATGCCGGCTTGCTTTTCTTGATCGCGCTCAAGTTTCAAGTCAACAATCTCAACTTCAGGCATGGCGCGATTTTCAACACGTTCTTTGAGTTCATGAAGATGATAGCGTTTGTTTAAAACATTGTTCCAGCTCTCAAGACTGGGTGTTGCTGATCCGAGAACCACCGGGCAATTCGAAAATTTGCCAAGCATCACCGCGCTGTCTCGTGCATGATAGCGCAGCTTTTCATCTTGTTTGAAGCTCGATTCATGTTCTTCATCTATAACAATCAGTCCAAGGCTTTGTATCGGGCAAAAAAGTGCAGAGCGAGCGCCAATGAGAATTTGTTTTTGTCCGGTTTGCATTAGCCACCACTGATTGGTCTTTTCTCGAGGTGTGAGATGTGAATGAATGGCGGCAATGTGATCGCCAAGACGGGCTGAAAAGCGATCAATTAGCTGTGGGGTGAGAGAAATTTCTGGAACCAAAACAATGGCTTGTTTTCCCAGTGCAATGACTTTCTCTAAAAGTGAAATATAAATTTCAGTTTTACCGGAGCCGGTTACTCCAAAAATAAGATGAGTTGAAAAGTCTGAATGGGCTGAGATATCTGAAATAACTTTTTTTTGCTCTTGCGTATGTTTGGGTGCAGCTATGGCGGCAGCCGCTTTTATGACGGGGCGTTTGTTAGACTTTCTCTCTTTCAGCTGCTTTTCTAAGGGAGCAAAACTCATTTCAAAAACTTGGCCAATCGGATAAAAATAATATTGAGAAAGCCAACTCAGCCATTCGAGTTGATGTCTTAAAAGTTGGGGTCGATTTTCGTGAAATTCGAATACTTCTTTCACTTTGAATTCGCTGGGCTCAAGGGACGTGACTTCAGAGAGTAGAACCCCGTTGACTTGTCTTTTTCCCAAGGGAACCAATACGGATTGACCAATTAAACCTAATCGTGCAGTGGCCAAATGCTCTGGCACTATATAGGTGAGCGCCTTAGGTAAGGGCGCATCGACGGCCACATTCCAAAAGCGGCTCATCTGAACCTAGAATAGAACTCTGTCACCTGTTGTGAAGGAGGTAACTTCAAAGATTGCGTGGGACCCGCATGACCGGTTAGGTAATTCGGAGAAAACCAAGCGCGTGAAGATTTAGGCAATAGCTTAACGGAAAGCACTCGAATGATAGCAGAGTGATTATCCCAGTTGACAGTGCGTTCACGTGGCAAATGTAATCCACCTGAAAACTGTGCGTGCTTATCGGCTAGGACTTCTGCTTGCGTCGGAAAACGCATTCTACGAAAATTAAAGGAGTCTTGATCTATCCAAAATGCAGGATTGAGTTTTTCGATATTTGGTGGAGTCAACTCGCCAAATTGATAAGTGATTACGCCACCAGATCGCGAAAGTTGTACTAAGCTTTCAACTTGAGGTTTATAGGTTTCGATTTTTGTAATATGCGGTTTTTCTAAGCCAAACGAGGCTGGTAGAATCTTGGCGGCCTGAAGAGCATCGAGTAAGCCTCTGGCGGAGTGAAAAAACATAAAGGGCTCAATGAATTCGGTACTTAGACCGGCGGACTTAACACTTCCAAAATTATCAAAGTAAACGCGGCGATTGTCATGGTAGAGAACCTCCATATGGGCGGCACCATTACCGGTTTGGTCGCTGCCAACGATCAAATACATCGAGGAGGCATTTTCAATCATCCACTTTTCACGTAAGACATATTGTTCAGCATCGGTTTGAAATTGCACCTCTTGTTCAATGATATAAGCGGATTTGCCGTTGTGGTGGGTGTATCTTCCGAGAATTGTGCTGGCCGTGGGAATTGAGGCAAAGGCTGAGCCGGCTAGGCAAATCACTATAGTAAAGAGAGAGAAAAATATTTTAGTCATAGTCTAATCACCTATGGAGTTTAAAGCTGTTTTGCCAATTTTTGGAGATAAATTTTCATTTGAGCTTTGAGCTGTGGATGTTCAAGTGCAATTTCAATATTGGCTTGTAAATATCCAAATTTATCGCCGGCGTCGTAGCGTTTAGAATCAAATTCAAAACCGAGCATACCATTTTTCAAAATGAGGGCCATCATCGCATCGGTCAGTTGAATTTCGCCATTTTTTCCGGGTTTTGTATCTTTCAAAAAAGCAAAAATTTCGGCGCTAAAAACATATCTTCCCGGAAGTGCCCAACGACTTTGAGTCTGACCCGCATTCGGTTTTTCAATAACTTTTGTGATTTTATGTCCAAGGCCATTCGCAGCAGAAGTGGTTTCAACGATGCCATATTTTGAAACTTCAGACTCCTCAACTTTCATGATGGCAACACAAGATTGCGAAGTTTTCTCAAAGCCACGCACCAAAATTTCAGTCACCGTTTGCTGTTGCGGAGAAGCCAACATAATTTCATCACCAAGCAAAACTGCAAAAGGCTCATTGCCGACAATAGGTTTACCGCAATAGACGGCGTGGCCTAAGCCGAGAGCTTGTTTTTGTCGAATGCTCATAACATTGGCCATCGACTGAATTTTTAGTAGAGACTCAAGCCATTCCGATCGGCCATCTTTCATCAGTTTATCTTGCAGCTCATACGAAACATCAAAAAAATCTTCGATCGCGGTTTTGTGTCGACCTTGAATAATAATGATATCTTCAATTCCAGCTCGAACCGCTTCTTCGACAATAAATAAAATGATGGGGCGATCTACGATTGGTAGCATCTCTTTCGGAATGCTTTTGGTCGCGGGCAAAAATCGCGTGCCAAGACCTGCGGCTGGAATGATGGCTTTTCGAACTTGAGGACTCATGTCTCAAAATGGA
Source organism: Bdellovibrionales bacterium (assembly GCA_043739185.1). Lineage (GTDB taxonomy): Bacteria > Bdellovibrionota > Bdellovibrionia > Bdellovibrionales > JAMPXM01 > JAYTQQ01. The sequence goes on along the minus strand of JAYUEN010000506.1, from coordinate 34,540 downwards.
ACACGAGCAGGCTTGCAAGACAAGTCCAAACCCTTTTTAAGCTCCATTTTCAAGCTCAATGCGTCTTATAAAAAGACGGATTTTTTTGAAAATTGACTCATTTTTGATCCAGAAAAGTCCAGAATGAGCCGATAGGTACTATCATATTAAGACGCTTTCTCGGTTTAAAACGCGGAGTAAAAAGAAATGTCTAAGTTTGAAAAATTGAGCAAGTTTTCTGGGAAGTTCGGTGAAGAGAAGAAAATACTTGCGGCTTCGATTATAGCCCTAGTTCTTTCGGGTTTGATATTCCAAAACTGTTCGAATCCAGCAACGCCAAGCGGAAATTCGCTTGCTGCCAGCCTTGCAAGTGTTGATTTTCCTTATGATAGCCAAATTGACCAGATTGCCTATATGTCTTGTAACCAGCAAGCTGCGGGCACTTATGATCCAAGTGCTTATTTTAGTTTTCGTGCGGGGGCTTATCGAGCCGGCTCGGGTGTGCAAGTTACACCTGCGTTTATGAGCAATAAGAATGTGGCTGGTGCGCGTACAAGCGATCAGGTTTCAGTTTTAACGCAGATCCCGGCTGTAGTTGGCGCGTTTCCCCAGCTTGCAATTAGAACTTTTGCTAACTTTCAAATCCCACTTCTTTCATCGCAGGGATCGTCAGGGACTGAGGGGCAGGATTATTCTACTTTTTTTACAGCTATGGATAATCCTGATTTTGCTATGGCCGTGCTGACGGCAAATAGCGGTGATGGGGTTCGTTATCTCCGAACCGAACAGGCTCGTGGCGTTCGCTTTGAGGCCAATATCGCGCTCAATAACTCATGGTCAGTAGTGACCGGGCTGCAAACCACAATCAGCAATGGTACAGCATTACTTGCGGTTACTTATGTTGGCGCCGCCGGTAAGTACCAAGCGAGATCACCGACGGATTATGGATTGAGTACCTCGCCTTCAGGAACTTCTGTGTTTGGCCGTGGCTATCAAATTCAATTTCGGCAACCCGTTGGTTCAAGTGGCGGTTATCCAATTAGTACCCTGGCAAGTGTTTCAGAAATCAATCTTGAAAGCCGAGGCGTGCCTTCGACTATCAATCCATGGACTTGTGATCCTTCTATGCAATTTCGAATTTTGCGAACTAATTTAACTGCCGATCTGAGCCAGGCGGGCTGTGCCCTCAGTGTTGACAACCCCAATGATTCAAAACTTGCGATCGTACGCAATAGTTTTCGAGCTCAGGATTGGTATGTGGATATGGCGAATCGTTGTCTTATTCCTAAAAAAGCTGGGGCAGGATGCTACAATGCAAGCGTTGGTATTCCGGCTAATACGCCTCCCATTCCACCAGCGAATAACACTTATGCGAATGACTTTTTAAATTATAATATTGCGTCGCCGGCTTTTCCTCCCGGTCAAAAAAATAATCTATTTGTTGAGTTCGCGAGCATTTGTTATCGATGATTTCTTTGACCCTCGATCCTAGTTGGCATAGCTTTGTGCCATGTCTAGAAATTTTAAAATCGCAGCGCTTTTATACTTATCCCTATCTTTGCTTCATTTTCGAGCCGAGGCCCAGTTTTATACAGGAGGAATCGCCAATGCTATGGGCGGTGCTGGGCGCGCCGGAAATGTTCCCAGTGAATCTGCGTTTTTAAATCCTGCAAGTCTTGCGGAACTTCGAAATTATTATGGGTCTGTTTCGACAGATTGGGGTGACCATCCAATAGATGGTTCAATCACTGAATTTTCAGCTTTGCTTGCAGATGGCACGCCTGACAAATCCTTTCCTGGGCAGTTTTCTTATGTTCAAAAGCGCGTTTCAGATACCAATGGATTCTCGGCGAATCTTCAGGACTTTCAATTGGGAATTGCCTTTGCCCCTTCAGACAGTTTTGGAGTTGGAGTTTCAATTCACCGCAATTTATTTTTAGATAATAACAGCCGCGCATATGCGCAAAACAACGCCACAATTGGGACTATCTTTGCGCCCTCAAGGCAGTTTTCATTTGCTTTCGTAGCCTACGATATTATGGGCGGCGACGATTCGGTACCTCAAGCATTTCAGACGATTCCTACCCTGGCCCTCGGGACTTCATTTAAATATGAATCCAGCTTTGTCTTTTGTTTTGATATTGTGAGGCCCGACAAATTTAATGAGGGCCACCGGCTCAATACCCAGCTGGGCCTAGAAACCAATTTTCGCCATGATTTTGTGGTTAGGACGGGATGGCAATGGCGAGAAGTCGGCACTGAGGAGAAGCTTTTTAGCTTTGGAATCGGTTATAAAGGCCCACGCCTTAGCATCGACTATACTTATCAGAAAGATGTTCAGGTCGGATCAGGTTTTAGGCAATTCGTTGACTTGTGGTTGCACTTTTGATACTCAGACTTCTTTAGAAAAGAGGATACTATGGCTTCAAAAACAAAACGCACTGAAACAATCCGCACTCGTAAAGCTGGGGCTCGTGGTAAAAAAAGAAAAGCCGCACTTCGCACTAAGGGCACGACGAAATCTCGCAAAGCTTTATTCGGCGATAAATAGTCTAATTAATCTTTAAATTGTAATTTTTGAAAATGGCAGCCATTGAGGTTGCCATTTTTTTTAGCGTGAAGTTGAATCATTTTTCGAAGTTCTTCGCAGGCGGGCTGGTTCTTCTGCTTCGCCAGTGATTTTGAAAACAAATTTCTTACGTACCCAGCCTTCTTGTCCCGCTTTGTAGTGGTAGCTTCCAAAGGCCTTTAATGCCGCTGCGTTCATTGCGGCGGTGGCCGGGGATTCAAGCTTTATTTCTTGAACTCGTCCATCGTGAGTTATGCGAGCAATAAATACCGCAGTACCTTCACGTTTAGCTCGTCGATCTTCAACTGGATAAAGCGGTCGAATATTTCCGGTCAATTCGACCAGACTGTCCCCATCACGAACACCTTCGGGTGCGCCGCCAGGACTCGAAGCTTGTGCCGACCCGGCTCCTACCGACTCTGCTAAATCTCCTTCACCCTTTGCTTTTAAGGCACGCGCATCACCGTGAGTTGAATTTGATTTGGCAATAGGTTTTGCGAGCTTACTTGGAGTCGGCGCGGCCTCTTCAACTCTTGTGTTTTCTTCTTCTTCGGCAGCCTTACTTACTTGAATGGGAGTGCTCTCTGCAGGTGCGGGTGCTTCTTTGGTTTGAGTTTCAGTAATAGGCGCAAGAGTTGCTTCAACCGCTACTTCGTCTTTAGCTTGCGCATCCACGCGATCTTTAACTGGGGTTAATTCTTCTGCTTGTGCCACAATAGTATCGTCTTTCAGATTTTCAGAGGTTATGGGCTTGGATACTTCTTTTTTGGGTAGAGCCGCTTTTGCTAAATGACTCGGCTTCTTTTTCACATGCGACTTTTTTGTTTCAGCAATTGTTTTTGCGGGAGCTACAACCGGCAAGGCTTGTGGAATCGGCTTTTCGATTTCGACCGCGGTTGGGTCATCTGCTTTTGCCAAAATGATATCATTTTTTGCAAGAGCCCTAAATTTATCGGGCGATTTTTCAGGTAATTTTTGAGCGAGCTCTGCTACTTGTACAGAGTCAGGAATCGAATGCTGGGAGGTTTTGATATCAGTCAATTCGACACTGTGTAGGGTGGGCGAATTCATGGCCTGAATTGCAGAAGAGCCTGCGGCGGCTTTTACAATTGCGCCCTGCGGTTCTTCGGCAATAGCTTGAGTAAAAAAGAATGAAGCCACCAAGACACTTGAATGCGCCAGAATTGAAAATAAAAAACAGACTAAAAAGCGAAATTGATTTTTCTGCGACATAGCCACCTCGTTTTAATTCCTGATCCAGGGAGATCTCGACCTAAAATACATTTACAAAAACAGGGCCAAGTCTGCCTTAAGCAAATGAGATTTGAGTACAATGAATAGTGAGAAAGGTGACGTTTCGAGCCGAAGTCTTGAAATCTTTTCAGAGAGTGAAAATTGAATTTTTAAGAAAATATCAACTGTCACGAGATGAAAATCACCCTCAAATGTCTCAAATTGAAAATATCAAGAGTGAATTCGTTCAATTAACACCATGTTAATTGAGTTCACCTATGAAAGAGCCGATTAATTGATGCAAGATAAAGCAAAGGAAACTCAATGTACGATCCGAAAATAAAAGTATTGCTGGTTGATGATATGTTGACGATGAGAAAAATCGTATCACGCGCATGCCGCGATATCGGATTTACAAATTTGATTGATACCACTGATGGCCAAAAAGCATGGGAAATCTTAAATAGCTCAGAGCATGTGATCGAACTCATCATTTCAGATTGGGATATGCCAAATTGCACAGGCTTAGATCTTCTTAAGCGGGTGCGTGGCGATGGTCGCTTTAAAAATATGCCCTTTGTATTACTTACTGCCGAATCCGATGGTCATCGTGTTGCGGAGGCTCTAAAAGCTGGTGTCGACAACTATATCGTCAAACCATTTACCTCTGAGGTTTTAAAAACAAAACTGGCAGAGGCTTACGCAAAAACCTCAAAGCGTGCGGGATAAATATTTAGACCACTATACTTCACCGTTCACCAGCTTCTGTAATTTTTCGAGTAATTCTGTCTCAATACTTTGCGTGGCTGCAATCGCCTCGTGGGCCTCTGAAGGAGATAAGTTCTTCTTGCCTGGTTCAATGCGAGTCAAATAATCAAACTGATCGGCATAAGATAAGATTTGCGCTTCAACGGTTATTCGTTCACTCATCCCTCTTGGATATCCTTTTCCTGAGGCCTTCTCGTGATGTTGCAATATCGCCTTTTCAACTTCGGTTGAAAGACTAATTCTTTTTTGTTTCAAATAATACATGGTTCTTTCGGGATGTCCTTCGTAAATGGCCCGATCTTCTGGGCTCCATTCGTTCTCAGGCTTGTCTAAAATTATATCCGGAATATCAATCATCCCAACGTCGTGAAACATACCTGCCATTGCCAAATCTTCGGGGTTGGGGTGATCTAATCCGACGGCGAAAAGCGCGGCCAGAGTTGAAACGCGAGAGGCGTGATTATAAGGATCGGTCAAGTCCCCAATTGAGGCCAGCAAGCGCAAGTGCCAATCATTTGAAGAACCCTTTGTAATAAAATTTGAAATGATATTTTGGCAGTTTTCGACCATCTCTTTGCCGCCGGCGAAATCCGTTTTAATGGCTTGATCAAATATTGAATTGAACAAACCACGAACATGAGTTTCAAGCTTTGCTTGGCGTTCAGTCGCGCCCATCCCGGGTTTGGTTGCGTCGCGCAAGCGGTTAGCAGAGTAAGTATAAAATCGATTGAGATCATTTTTATCAATGAAAAGACTGCCCACTTGATGTTTGCTGAGTTTCTTTAAACGTTCTTCATCTATCTTTTCGTTGGATTTCGAAAAGGGCACAAATCGATTGTTCAACGGCAAGAAAACAAAGGTGCCGAAATCTAGCTTTTCATCTGAACCCACATCCATTATCTTGATTGGTCGCAAGGATTGTTTGCCAGAAATATTTGTTAGAATTTCTTCTTTTATCGATCGAATCAATAATTCTTTGTCTTGAGGCAAACAAAAGACATTGGTAAAACCATTTTTTAAAAGCACTGAGGGCTGGTAGTCGGTTAAGTCATTTGTCACATAGAATTTATGAGTATTGGGGCATTGATTTTGAAGGCCCTGTCCCAACTCTTTGCCCGACAGCTCAGGTATATCACTACCACAAAAAATGCCGGCAAAGTCACCATCATGCCACTGTTCAAACTTATCAAAAAATTCATCAGCTGTTGAAATTTTAACAAGAGTGCCACCGCTGATAAAGCAAGACTCAATAAACTCTTCGAGTTTTTTATTCAAACCGAGCGCTAAAATTTGAAAGTTCAAAGGATCTGACATCAACTTCAATTCTCTATGAATTTCAAGTATTTCTCAATGAATTAAACATTAAGTTCCGGCAGTTCAAACATCTTAAAACCCGCTAGCGAAAAGTCCGGTCCAGACTATTTTCCCCGGGTGATATTGACATTTTAAATTTACCCGGGTAAAACACAAATGGCAGGAGGGCCAATGGCGAGTCCACATTTGTATACGGCGTTTGAGCAAGGTCGAGTACTCTATCGAGGAACACTCGATCAGGTGATTATTAAAACCAAAAAGCGGTTAGGCAAAGCAGACAATTGCCACATCCTTATTTTCAGCGATTCGACAGGAAAATTATTTGACTTCAATTTTCAAGGTAGTGAAAGAGAGTTATTGAAGCGCCTTGAAGTTTATATTGGGAGTAAAGACTCAATCGAAAGTCAGGGTCCAGGTCGACCGAAGTTAGGTGTCGTTTCGCGAGAAATTTCGCTTTTACCACGGCATTGGGAATGGTTGGCCACGCAAAGTGGCGGCGCATCCGCAACAATTCGCAGGCTCATTGAAGAGGCGAGAAAAAAAGAGGGTACGCAAGTTTCAATCAAACAGGCGCAAGACAGAACTTACAAATTTATGTCCGTGATTGCGGGTGATCTCAATGGCTTCGAGGAGGCTTTGCGAGCACTATACAAAAGAGATCTTGAAAAATTTCGGATTCATATTGAAAGTTGGCCAAAGGATGTTCGACAACATACATTCGAACTATCGCAGGCCGTATTTACTTAATTTCTTCTTCTTTCTTTGGTAGCCAAGTCGATTCGTCGCCTTTGGTTTTTGGCAGTTTAAAGTTCGGATCGTAAATTATCAATGATGGTCCAGAATCCATCCTTCTTATAAGCGGTGAAATCTGGGCAGCAAGATCCGAAACCGTTTCATCTGTCAATTCACCCGAATCAGGATAGTTTCGAGATTCACACATGACGGATTTAAAGCGAGCCATATCTGAAGTGCCACGTAGAGGAAGGAAAAATCTACGATTGATTCCGTCAAAAGAATCAAAGCTCTCAGAGTCAGCATTGCTTTGCGATATCATATAGTATGTTTCAGGCAAATTGACTGGGTTTGTTAAAATTTGATCTGAACAAATCATCCAGCCATGTGTAAAAGGATTTTCTTCTTCGCTTAATTTAAATAATTTGGCGCGATCAACATATTTTCGGAGTAACATTTTATTGTATTCGAAACTCAAGAGGCCAGTTCTAGAGGTTGTCGATTTATAGAGAAATACATTTGGATTTACTCTTAATAAACTACAGCGTTGGTAGCGATCAACCGGCAAATCGAATTGCCACCGTGTAACGCCCAGAGAAACAGATGTTCCCAAATCGGTGGTGCTGTGTCGATTGCGATCATCGGTCTCCATATGTAGGGAGCCATAACTGCCGCCGAATCCGGCGGTAAAAAATTTGCCGATGGTACCAGAAATTCCGGCGGAAATAGATAAGCTTGATTGCGTGCCATCGAGTTCGGTGTGACCAGTTGTAAAACCATAACCGCTCGAGACACTCAAATTTGAAATTGCTAGATTGGCTGGATTCATCACGCCCGGACCCATCATATGAAGCACTCGATACACATTGGTTTTGCGTATGAATGCATTCGGATTTTCTTTGATGAGATCTTGGCAAGTTTGCATAAAAGAGTCATGGCTACTCAAGCGCGAGGTCAAATAAAAAAGCGACTTGGTATCAATCAGGTTCTTCCAAACATCGTTTCGCAAAATCTTGCAAAACTGTAAGGCCCACTTGGCGTCGAGTCGGTCGATATCAATTAATTCTTGCAGTTCGGCTTTTGCGTCGCCAACAATACGAAGAGACTGCTTGGACTTTTCAAGCGAAGCTTTGTCTTGTAGCCAAAAGAGCTCTAAGTTTTGCTTTTTTGCCCAATCGGCCCAGGCTTGTGGGTCGTTTTCTTTAAAAGAGTTTTTCCCTATGAGAGCTGATTGCGCGGTCTCTCCCGCATTTACAATATCTTTAATCAATGAGCTTGATACCTGTTCAGCCTTAAAACCCTTTGTTATGATATCAGCTAGAGTGGGGAAATCGCTCAAATTGCGATTGAGATAAATGGGCGCACCCGGATTACCTAAAACGACAGTACTGGCAAAATAGGCAGGCGAAATGAGTTTGCTATCACTATCAATTAAAGTTTCAAAATTAAAATTTCGGGCGTGCCAGTTCACTTCTTTAATCAGATCCATTTTAATAGGAAAAAGCTGAGCAATCACCATTTTTCTTACCATAGTAGATTGCAAATCTTTAATATCGACATCCATTATTCCTTGAAGGGTTCCGCCATCAGCAGTCATCACGACGTCTGAATGAGTGACGTATCCATGATCGGGTCTGACATCTGAAGAGCGAACAAAGGCAAGTCTCAATAGATATTTCCCGTCGGGAAAAGCCTTGGGAAGGGCAACCAAGCCAGTGTGCTCATTGCTTGGATCTTTAATTCCTGAATCTCCCATGGTGATTTGATAAACTCCATGTTGAGAAATCTGTAAACTCTTATCTAGAACTTGCGGGCGATAAGAGATTCGTTGAAGCATCATAGTTTTTAAAAAGATGAGATTGTCTGATTTATTTTGACAAGTCGTCGAATACTGACTTGCGTCTTGTGCAGCTCGCAAATCAATTGCTTTTTCCATCCACGGATTGATGAGAATAGATTCGGTCTCATTCATAAGTAGGTCTGTATTGGTGATTTGAATAGAGGTCTTCAAATAGTGATGGCATTCGTTTTGATCAAACTCTTGAGTACGTGCTTCAAAATAAAAACACGAATCATGTTCGGTGGTGACGGTCTTAGATTCTAAAACTTGGCCGTCCTCATTTGAAATTTGCACTTTGAAATCTTGATGGGTCAGTCCGATATTTGCGATTGTACTCGTAAGACAAGCGTGAATTCGATAGCTCCAAATCTTTTTGAGAGTGGTTTCACTTACGATTTTAAAGTCATCAATACGAAAGTGTTCTACAAAAACTCCGGCGGACTCCATATGGTTATTTGAAAAAGATCCGGTTCCCTGCGAATTAACCTGAGTCGAGTTTAAATTTGCATTTTTGCCGCCGACAAACTGATTCAAAGAAAATTGTCCCTTCGCATTTTGTCGAGCCACCACTTCGCTAATTTTGAGAGAGGTTGATTGCGTAAAGGCTTGAAAATTTCCCAATGGGAAGACGCCCTCAAAAGGATGAAGCCCCTCGGGAGCACCAAGAGGAATCAACTTCACACCCAAAATGGCTTGCCCACTGGTGGGGACTTTCTTCAATATGAAATCCACGTCTAACATAAGCGTCTGATTTGCAAGTTCAACCTTGTTGATAATCTGTTGGGCCAAAACGTCCCTTTGAATTTTTTGATTTTTGACATCTTCTGAAATCAAACTGATTTCAACTCTGAAACTGCCATGAAGAATAGGTACTAAAACGGGAGTTGCATCTGTTTTAGTAAATAAAATTTGCGGCTTTAAAAAAATCTGATCATGCCAGGAGTAAGAGCGTCCGATGAGCTTGCCATTGGTGACATTGAGTTCGCCATTCTCAACCCAAACATTTCGTGCTTTCACATTGTTGCCGGCATCTTTTCCTTCGAGACGAAGGGCGATTTCTCTTTCATTATCAAGTAAGTAAGGTGTACTTTGTTTTGAAAGATCTAAAACCTCAGCTAAGTTCTCTCCGTGTGACCAAGGATTGATTGCAAAATGAATTGGGCGAGACCCGCGCTGCAAGCCTCTTGCGACTAGGGTTCGAGTCATTTTGATCCAAATCGAATCGGCAAGATAATTAAACTTAATACTTTCGGGCCAATTGAGACAGCCTTGTGCATCAGTTACAATCTCTTGTTCGATTTCTTTTATTAAAAACTTGGCATTCGGAATATTTGTTCGCCGGCTAAAATCGATCAAGCAAGCTTTGAAATTATAGGTCTTTTCTCCTGGGAGAGGAAAGTCACCGATATTTCGAGAGCCACCTATAGTACCACTGACCGCAGAGACGGCGAAATTGGCATTGCCGCCATTTGTTTCATCGGGCCTGTCTTGGGATTTTGGGAAGCAACCCAAGAGACCGAAAAGGGTCGAAAGTGCCAAAACTGATTTTAAGATTCTAAAGGAGATCATAATCGGTCTCCCATCTTAAACGAAACTGGGTCACTTCACTCTGAGGTGCATTATTATAGATGAGGCTACTTTGAACATATCGTAAGCTTAGCTTGTTTTGCTTTTTTCCCCACTTGAAGTAGGGCATGACCATGATGCCATTGCGATTGCTACGATCAAATTCGACTGAATTATAAGCTGAAACCGCGGCATCTGGCTCGACATGAAAATATTCAAAGTTGATTCCATATTTTCTATTTTGAGTGCTTCGTAAACTGAGTTCGGAGCCAGCGCTCCAGGCGATATTAAGCCCTTTTGGAGCGGCTTCATTGTAAAGACCTTCCGAATAGAGATTGAGATCAATTGGGCCGAGCCCCAGTTCAAGGCGTGATCTGAGTTCAGCGCCTTTGAATTGATAAGCAAAAACTGAATAGGTATCAGATGTTCGATTCACGGTATTTCCGCCGAGCATCGCCAAAGCCGCAAGTGAGGAGGGAAGATTATCATATTGCCAATAGCCGGCGGACAATTTAATTCGATTAGAGCGATTGAAACTATAATGAGATTCAATTGCTGCAGACTCAAGCGTCGGAGTTTTTTCAAGTTGATTTGTAGAACTCGTATTAGATGAATAAGTCAAAATAGATTGCTCGGCTAATAGGGATGTACCGAAATCTTTAGCGCCTAAATACAGGCTTGAGCGCACGCCAGGAAAAGCTTGATCTTCAGTCATCAAAAAACTGTGCACATAATTTTGATCTAAAATTCCACCGCGCACTTGCCACCATTTGAGAGGTGTCCAAATGAGCGAAGCATCCTTTGGAAAAAAAACAGTTCCGTTGTGTGAATTGCCATCGGTTTCTTGATCTGCGCCTGTACGAAAAATAATATATGGTTCAACAAACAGAACAAAGTCTTCGGAAATTCGATACTTCATCGTTGAGTAAATTCGAAACGAAAGAATTTGATAGCTTTCGTAAGCCGATTCTTGTTCGAGGCCAAGCATGATCAAAGAATATTCCAACTCAAAATTCTTTGAAGAAAATAGACTCGGCTGATACTTCATTTTAGATGTATTGCCGTTTGAATTTTCGAGGGAATCTAATTTGAGTTCGGTTTTTGAATCATTCGTATTTGAATTTTCATGAAATAAACTTGCGCCAGGAGTGAAGCCAGGGGGCAAATATGAAAATTGCATTGAGCTTTGAGCAATGGCAGGCCGACTACCGCACACGGCGAAAGTGAAGACTGCAAAAGCGATTTTGGCCCAAAGACCCACGAATACCTCGATCCTAAATACTAGTAACTTCAAGGAATGTGCCTAAGGCTTATAGAAAGCAAGCCTTGAAATATCGCGCAAGCACCTGAAATTAGGACGGAAAGGCTCTGTCTTAAGCCTTATTCAAAATCGTTTTTTATTGAAATAGGTGCCAAAAATTGGGAGTGACCAAAAAGGAGTTATCGCTGGCTAAGCCTTAGCCAGAGCGGGGATAAGTCAGTTTTAACGGCAGCAGCGGTAGTCAACCGCTTGCCAGTTTCGGTGTACAGACTCTGCTTTCGGATCAGCTGCTGTTGACTGAATTCGGAATGCCTGACGCTGAGTTTTTCAAGGCTTGAAGTCATATCGACTTCAAAAATCACTTTGTACTTGCGGGAATTCTTGTCAGACTTTTGATATTCTTCTTTTCGAGATCAACACACAGATACTTTAATGCTGTTCCGATACTCGAAAGGCATTCATTGAGATCGCCTTTTAGACTTCCTTCACAGCTTGAAACTCTTTGAGAGAGCTCTTGGTCGCGATTTGCGAGGCCGCGAAAAGACTTAGAGAAATTTTCGGTTGCGTCTTTGTCAATAAGGGGCCTTTCGTTTCCTTGTGCACAATGAGGAACTTCTAAATCCTTTTTACTAGCCATTTCTCTCTCAGGGAAAGCAGATAGCAATAATACAATGTCTTCCTCTAACTTGAAGCATTCGGGGAGGTCGTCTTGCATAGACTTGCAAACGCCATCATTTATAAAATTTTCGCCTAAAGCAAAAATGCCCAAAGGCACGATGGTTTTTTTAATTTTCCACGCTTTCTCAAAGTCAGTTAGCATCGCAGCACCGGTAACCGAAATAGGAGGGCCAGCAATATTGGCCGCAGGGGCTTCCTCGGCATTCGCAGAGGGGATTATCATTTCTAGAAGAGCATTGCGATCTTCTGTTTTTGTTTCTAAAAGTTTAAGAAGATTGTTCCATCGTTCTTCGAAGGTCTGATGACTTGAAAAGCTTAAGTTTTTACCGTTAACGCTTATTTTGCTGTCATCTATTGAAGCAAATTTAATTTGATTTTTTTGACCGTTAATTTCGAAGCTCACAGTTGAATTGCCGTCAAATTGGACTTTGATTAGTTTCGCATTGTCGTAGGCCGCCACATATTTCTGCAAATGGGCAAAGGATTCAGGAGTACTCATTTTTTTCAATTCAGCCATAAATCCGTGAAGGGTGCTCTGCGACTGATAAGATTTAATATAGCGAGAGAGATTTTCGTTCGGGCTTTGAATTTGTCCTGCAACGCAGACAAGCGGAACTAAAAATGAAAATGCAAAACATAAAAATTTTATAAACATATGAATCCTACGTAAAGATGAATTCATGATATTACACAATGGGGAGCTATTCAAAAATTCATAAATATTTGGCCGTAGAGCGAGTAGAGAATCAATTAAATAAGGCGATACAGCTAGACGAACTACTAGCATTTGAAGGGAATGAAAACATATTTCTTACGCCCACTAAGAACTTCGAAGCCATTTCAAAGCGACCTAAAAACTGTTCAGCTCTATTTGGATTGAGTTTGGAAAAGTGCGCAAGTACCGAATTTAAATTCAAAATCTCATTTGCATTGGGAAATTTCAACTTAATGATGCGATTTTTTAAATTTAAAAACTCCACTGGAGTTTGGGTTGCTAAAAGCCGTTTAACAAGTTCAGCTTTGAGAGATTCAAGATCTCCGGAGTTAATACTTTGAGGCCCCTCAAAATATTTAAATTCTTTTGAAAAATAGTTCATTGATTTTAGGATAGCCTTTCGAAGTGGCAGGTGCTCTTTGTCATTTTCAAAATAAAGGAGCTTTGCAAAATGAGCCGTATCAAAACCACCCATTTCACTTAACAAATTTTGCATACGCAATTTGAGTTTATGATTGTCGACATCGGTATCGATCGATTTAAAATATAAGATTGCGGCCCATAAAGACATTGCTGTGAAGCGAAAGTGAACCAAAGCCTTGCGATAAGATATTCCCTCTTGCCATGAGCGCCGCGCGAGCGGCCCTGGGTCAAACACCTCGACGCGATTGCCGTCTTCAACAAAGGTGAAATTACTTGGCGTAAGGTCAGTGGGATAAATAAGATTTTCTTCATAAATTGAAAATAAGGTTTCAAGAGCCAGAAGTCTATTTAGAGTTTCAGTAGCGGGCATATTTTCAATTTCTTCAACGAGTCGGGTGCCAAGCTCACCCGGAGCAAAGGCTTTAACCAAAATCTGTTGTTGATCTGAAATGAGATCTACTTGCGGAGCTAAAATTCCCATTGCCCTATGAGCCTCTAAAGACCTGGCTTCAGCAATGAGTGAGAAGTTCGGCGTTGGAGGGGTGGGAGTTTTTGAAATCTTGACGATTTGTTTTTCGTTTGATCCTTTGATGCTAAAGACCCTTGAACCAAAACCCTGGCCCACGCCAAGCTCCTTTTCTAAGCCAATAATTCTTAATTTTCCTTCGGAGAAAAATGCAATTTCGTCGCCCGGCGCTAGTTGCTTGATTCGACGAAAATAATCGACGTCATCACCAGTTTGGGTAAAATCAACCAGTGCCGCGTGACTGCTGAGAGAAATCAAAATAGAAAGGAGCACCAGCATAAAATTCATCAAGCTTATTTAAGCAAAGTTCGCACCGCCCTTTCAATTTAGCAAACAAGGATTTAAACAAGTAAAGCTAGTCACTTAGCTCGACCCCTATGATTCTATACGTGACTCCCTTGTTTAGGGTTTTTACGATGAGGCCATTTTTGCGGACTCGGAAGCGAACCAAGGCCACCAGGAATAGACGTATGGGAAGCCGCAGCCGTGATGAGAAAAGTAGGCGGATCCATGCCAGACTCACCTGATAGCAACGATGATTCGATGCTCGTCTTACAAGCGCATTCACCTGAAAACGGAGATACTTATCCGCCGTACTCTCTCAGCTTTACTCGCCAAGGTGCAGACTCAATTTACTGGACAGTAACGTGGAATTCACTTGATCCAAGTCAATGGGGCAGTGACAGTTCAAATGGTCGGGGGCAACAGAAAGTTCACGTTGAGCCCTTGATGCCTGAAGGAGCTTGGTATCGCTACATTTTACATTATCGTGCGGCGAGGCACGAACTTGTATAATCAGTCCGCTGCCGCTCTTTGTGGATTTTAATAATGGTTATCGCCGCATCCGATGTCCTCAATATATCGAACCGACCACGAACTCATATCGACATTGTATTTGTAACTACATGAGTTCGTCCCTGGCCTAAGCTTCGTTACGCGGACATAACAGGAGTTGTAAAGAACGCCCCCATAATGTGCGCTTGAATTCCAAAGGCTATGATTTTTATCGGCATAGTTTTTGGCTGAGGTAATACACTTTCGAATTAAATCATTCTTGTTTAGCGGCAGAGAATTGGCGCCGATAAAGCCATTTTGTTCGTCCTCGATGCATTGGCCGCCTTGGTAGCAGTGCGCCCAGGTCCCACAATCCGAATCACTCTGGCAATAGAATCTCTGCGCCTGAGCGGCATCAGCCAGGAAAAGTCCAATAAGTAAAGTAGTAAGCTTCATAAATTCTCCTTTGTTTGAGCAGGTGTAAACTAAATTGTGGATAATTAAAAGTGACTAATAATTAAGTAAGTGGTAAGTTTTACTAATCATGAATTGGGCTGATCTAAATCTCAATGCACTTAAATATTTTATCGATAGCATCGAGTTAAATAGTTTAACTCTAGCTGCCGAGAAAAATCACATTTCACGTTCGGCCATTAGTCAGGCCATTCGCCGAATTGAAGAGATTATTGGATTTGACGTCATTTCACATTCTAAAAATGAATTGATGCTGACTCCTGAGGGCCGGCGGTTTTATCAAAGAGCTAAAATTGGTGTCGAGTCATTTCAAAACTCAGTGAAAGTCGACTCTCGAATTGAAGGTCGACTTAAAATCGCTTGTTCGGGTGCGCTGGCAGAGGCCCTAATTATTCCAGCGTTTAAAAAACAAAATAATTTAAAACAGACACAAATTCGAATCGGAATCACTTCAAAAGTTCGGCAACTGGTTTCAGAAGGAACAGTAAACTTGGGCTTCATTGTTGACGATGAAGCGACCTTTGGATTGGATTTTAAGCAAATTGCGGACGGGCAATTCGTGCTGCGCTCAAAACGCGGCCAATTTATTGAACCACTGATTACAAGTGAAGCGCGACCAGAAACCCATGTTTTGCTGAAAATGTTGAGTAAGAGAAAAAAGTCTTACGACTCGCAAATTGAAATTGAGAGTTGGTCTATTGCCCAAAAGCTAGCCGAGTCTGTTGGCGGGAGCTGTTTGGTGCCAGATTTTCTTCCTCTGGGCGGGCTTAAAAATATTTTAAGTTTTACCCAAATCTATAGCTATCGCATTCTTGCAATCTTCAAGAATGAGAATCGACTGAGTGAGGCAGAAGTTGAGTTGTTAAAAGTGGTACAGCGTTGAAGGCTTATCTTAAAAAAAAAGCGGCGTGAACGCCGCTTTTTTGGAATCTCAATAAGAAATTTTTACTAGCGTCTTGCAATTCCGGCGGTGGCTTTGTACCAGCAGGCTGGGCGCGCGCCACGTGCTGGAGCTTCGCAAGCACCCTGTCCTGGGCCTGAACCCATGCGCTCAGTTTCAGATTTCTGGCAAAGTGCCGCTTGAAAATAAGTATCAAGTCGACATTGAGCTTTTGGATGACCGTCATAAGTTTGAGTTACAACTGATTTGTCGGGGGTATTGAAATTAACATTTGCATTGCCTTCAAGTGAACCCAAAACGCGACCCAGGCTCAAGCCTGCAACAGAAGATCTCATACACATTGTTGATTGAACCAAATTTCCTGGCCAGCTTTGATTGCACTGTGCACTAACCGTAGGATCGACTTCATTAAAGTGAACTTGTTGCCAGCCCGGAGTTGAAGGAAGTTTTCCTAAAACAAAACGCGCACATTTTGAAGTTGAGTAATAGTCAGATTCACCTTCATCAGAGGCCCAAGTTTGATCGCCGTATCTTGGGTATCCACCAAGGTGGTGACCGATTTCATGACAGGCAACAAGCAAGAAACCCTCTTTTGTCATAAGAGGGTGACGAGCTAAGCCCCCAAACATATGAATGAATCGAGCTGGTACAGTTTTACCAGTTTTAGGATCAGTGGCATTGCCGATATCTGCAAATGCGTTAACAGTATCATCTGTCCAACGTCTTTCGATTTGGAATAGTCCAAACCCATACTGATTAAAAATTGGAGTATAAACATTGGCGACCAAATCTAAAATGCTGTTGAAGTCGGTCTCAGTCATTTGGTTGCCGTCAAAGCTAACTGAAAACCTCATATTATTTCTTGGAAAGAAATTGCAGTGAGGTCCATCGGCTTTAACAAATTTATTTATCGGCATGCCTTGTTCTGTACTCTTTACGAATCCAGTCGAAGCCATTGTCACTAAGGCTATGAGTAGCGCTTTCTTTAAAAACATTTGAGATCCCCCTTGAAAGTGTATTTTAATTCCATTTAAACACGACCAAAAGCTAGTCTAGCTTTGCGAACTTTGACAACAGAATTTGTGACAGTGCCTTTCAATTTGTGCAAAAGTCGCCTGCATTTGGAGCAAAAGATCAAAAACCTAAGATGAACAAAAGATTTTGTTATAGCTGCTATTTTGGTTAGAGAAGTATCACTGTGATACGCAGAGGCGCGTCAGATTCAGTGTAAAAATCTAGGTGTCTAACTCTTGGTAAAATGTCAGCTTTTGTTGCCCTAATTTGATACCCGTTTCGAATCCAATCTGGGTTTTTTGGCGCAATTGTTATGATCAGTTTAAGCAGAAAAAATATGAACACTTAGAGATGAACATAGAGAGCCTCGAAAATGAAAAGTAACAAATTTAAAATCACTTTACCTTCAGTCGTTTGCTTTTTTCTCTTTGGATGTAGCAGCGGATTTGAAGCTCTAAATAATTCAATGACAAACTCTAGCAGCATTGTAGTTTCAAACTCAGAAGTAACTTTGAGAGTTGATAATCCTCCGCAAGACTTTACCACTCAAAATGATATTAGCTTCACGGTTATTTCTAAGAATCCTGCTATCATCAATGAGATTTCTTGTAGCCAAGATCAGGCTGCGTTCAAGGCTTGCCAAAGTCCATTTCGCATCAATGGTCTGTCTGATGGTCCACATCAAATTGTTCTCCAAATTAAGACCGTTTCAAGCATCCTGCAAAAGACTTTTGTTTTTATGTTGGATAAAACTCCGCCTACTCTAAATGTAGTGCCAGATGTTGGCGCGCAAACTCAATTGACACAAATTAATTTGAAAATATCGGGGCTAGATGCCGGAAGCGGAATATCAGCCTTCCTTTGTCAGTTAGATCAAACTCTTGAAAATATTTGTAGCAGCAATCAAAACTTTAGCGGTTTGAGCCTCGGAACTCACCGAGTTTCGGTACGAGCGAGAGACCGAGCAGGGCTTAATTCCTTAACTTATGCTTTTCAATGGACTATCGTTTCTCAAATAGGACCAACACCGACGCCAACACCGACGCCAACACCGACGCCAACGCCGACACCGACGCCAACGCCGACGCCTACACCAACGCCAACGCCAACGCCGACGCCTACACCAACGCCAACGCCAGCACCTAGTAATCAAAATGTTGCAGATCGACTCATAGGCGAATTGTTGCCTGCGGCAGCAAATCTAAATACTGCGGACTTTCCCACTTCAGTTTCTATAGCAATGAATACTGCTGATGAGGCATCGATTGAAGGCGCAGGACGATCGCTTATTATGGTCCCTGGCGACTTCACCTTAAATAAAGCACTGAAACCAGACGCCGCACAAATTTTAGCTTCTGAAAAAGCCAAACGCCCGCTTTTATCAACACTTAGTAGGAGAATTTGGATTCTAGATGAGGTGTTCTGGCGAACGGATGGATCAGGCGTAGGCACCGAGGCACAAATAGATACCGCCTGTACGGACGCGCACGCAATTGTAAGTTTAGTTCAAAGTGTGTTTCCAAAAGCCAAGCTGGGGATTGTATTTTCACCCTATGCTTATCTTTCAGTATTGTCAGAAGCAAATGTAAATAACAAGTATCAGAAACTAACAGATTGTACGGCGGCACTCATGGCGCGAATTAGCTGGATGGCCGTTGACCCCTATACTTTTGATATGAGCAACAGCGGAGCCTTTTCTCTAGATAATTTAAATAATATCACCACGAACTCTGCGATCTTTGCAAGAAAGGCAAACCCCGGCATCGAGCGCTGGCTGGTGATGCAAGGATTTGCTCATGCGAGCTGGTACCCAAGCGACTCAGAGGTTTCGATCAATCCGGGACTTGCAGTTAACAATGCTTTTGCCAACTTTATTAGAGGTCAGTTTGATATTGCCAATGCCCAATTTGAAGGGGTGATGATCTTCGGTTGGCAATTTGCAGCCTCCGATTTACCCGATTATCAAATTGGAGCGAACTTTCCGAGATGGTTGAAAAAAATATTTTTCGACTTTGCTAGCCAAACGCATTGATTGAATCTAGAAACAAGCTCTCAGACCCATTTCGATACAACTAAATTAAACCAATTTCTTGGCATGTTTAGCGCTCAAACTTTGTAAAATTTTGTAGACACTTTTCGACAACAATTCTAAAATATAAAGAGAATATTTTAAGATGAGCGTTTCAAATTGAAACATTCTCGTTAGGAATTTGGATGATACGATGAAAAAAGAAAATCCCAAGTGGAGCCTTTTCAATAGGCATACGAATACACAGCTTGATGGTCTAGACCTGGCCGAAGTGAAGTCGACACTTTCGGGTTTGTTTCCTGAGCAATTGGCACAATGGAAGGCTTGGCATGAAGGGCAAACCAAATGGCAATCAGTTACAAAGTTTGCCGAACTCAAAGATTTAAAGGTCGCCAACTTTTCTGAAGAAACAGCTATACTCGAAGCGATTAAAAATACTGCGAAGGTAAAAAAGTCTGAACCCAGAAAATTTAGGTCTGATAGTTCAAGTATAAATAGCACTCCGAGTTTTGAAATGGATGGTGAGAATCTTTCGCGTTCAAAAAGCACATCCGACAGTGAAGAATTTGAAATCAAGAGACGGGGCCCACGGCTCGCAAGAAACTATAGAGTTGTCATCAAAGCAGCGCACATTATTTTCGAATGTCACACCATTGATATTTCAAGCGGCGGAATGCGACTCAATAAAGAATTGCCAAAAGCCTTAGCTAATATAACTTTGGTTTGCGAAATATCTTGGGGAGTAACCAATATCAAATTGAATTGTAGAGCCATTCCGGACCCGGATCCAAAAGCAAAGGGTTCAACTCGCCTCATGGTCAGTCAATTAAATGATCCAGAAAGCCTTAGGATTTGGCTGATCTCCGCCCGTTAAAGTGCTTTTTGTTAGCTTCAATCGATTAAATATGAAAAATCTCAGGGGCCGACAATCCGGAATCGGTTAACGGCAGCGGATTCAGTACCCCAAGACTGAAACAGTTAAACTGAGTACCGCCGCAGCTGCCGCGAAAACTGATTTGATTCACTGATTGGATTCACTGATTGGTTTCCGCGAAACAAATCCCGCGATTCAAGAGCCATTTTGGTCACTCAATTGACTCAAAGTTCATTGCTAAGCCGCTTAAAATTCTCCCCGAGTTTGGCACATTTATCGCACAGCCCTCATAGAACAAATAACAAGATAATTTGCAAAATTGGTTTTTAATATATGAAAAATAGCTCCAGTGAATATTTGAAAATTTTTTCTGCTCTTCTCATTTGCTTTTATGGATTGAGCGGAGACACCGATCCAATTGGGCAAAATTCGACTGATAAGGTGGTTTTGCATTCTTTAGAAGAAAGCAGCTATCTGCCGACCTTTCGTAACTGTAAGCTGGGTGATGGCACTGCGGTTACTCAAATCAGAAAATTTAGAAGCTTAACAGCCCGGGAGCAATATGAAAATTTCGCACTCGTTGTAGATGATGATAGCCTTGAGACCTCAGTTGTTAATGCCCAGTCATTGTCTTTTTGTCGAGAGGCAGTTGCTCCAAAATCAATAGATGCCGCAAAACCAAAGATGTCAGATTATATGAATGCCTTGGCAAGTGTGAGTATTGAAAATATCAACGCCTTACAAAACGCAGGCGCGACTCACGAAATCAATGATAATAAAAGTATGTATCTTACGGTTGATCTTTGCCCTTCTCATAAACCATTAGATATTGAGCTTTTTAAAAAAATTCAAGGTGGCAAAAAACCAGTCCCAGTTGTAATTTCAATTTCGGGTTCTTGGCTGAAAGCTCACCTCAACGATTTAAATAGTTTAATGAAAATGGAGGCAAATGGCGAAATTAAAATAACTTGGGCCAATCATTCCTTCACTCATCCTTATGACCCCAAACTTCCGAATAATCACAACTTTGTATTAGAGAATGATGTTAATTTTGCAAGTGAAGTTTTTGAAAATGAAATTTTACTTTTGAAACACGGAATCGTCCCATCGGTATTTTTTCGCTTTCCGGGCTTAGTTTCAGATCAAGAAGATGTTGAGCTTTTAAGACAGTGGGGGCTTATTCCGTTAGGCGCTAACGCTTGGCTTGCTTTAGGCGAAGTTCCAAAGATAGGTTCATTTATTTTAGTGCACGGAAATGGCAATGAGCCGAGAGGCCTGCAGTTGCTCTACGAGGATATGGCAAAAAATCCGAATATGAAGAGTGAATTTTCGGATATTCACGAAGCCTTTGATCAATGAGAAAACATAAGTTTGAAGTTCATGACCAAGATGTGCCAGCGGACCTCAAGTTTCTTGAAAACAAAATATCAGAATTCAATGGCCCTGAATTAGCGGGTGAAAGAAGAGCGCTTAATATCATTTGTAAAAATGAAGACGGCGACATCATTGCGGGCCTAGGTGCTTCAACTAATTGGGGTTGGCTTTACATAAGATTGCTATGGGTTTCAGAAGAAATGCGCGGCCAAAACTTAGGGCGCGAATTGGTGCTTGCGGCCGAAAATGCGGCCGTGAAACGCGATTGTCATGGCGTTTGGGTTGATACCTTTAGCGTTCGAGCTCGAGGCTTTTATGAAAAATTAGATTATTCTGTGTTCGGTGTCTTAGATCAGTTTCCGAAAGACAATCAAAGATTTTTCTTGTCGAAACCGCTTGGTTTAAAGTGAGTTGGAAGCTCTTTCAAGATCTGAAATTTCTCCAGTCAAGTTTTGTATGGCGAGTTGAGAGTGCAAAGGGTCTAAGCCAAAAAAGAAGTTTTGATTCGAATGCTCCGCTAGTATTTTTTTTAAAAAAGCCAAGCGCCCCGTCACTGCGGGCGATGGCAATGGGATCAAGTTAGGTGCTCCCTTGGTTATCTCGTCTACCAGTCGGGCAAAATTCGTAGTCAATGCGACCGGCAAAGTTGTTGCGGGTGGTGGAGATTGCGGGATCAATGCCCCGGCATTTTCATTTGTAAATAATTAATCACGTCTTTAATGGCTTCAAAAAAGTGGAGCCAAACAGACACTTTAGCTTAAAGTCTTAGCAAATTTAATTGGTACAATTCTGGCAATCCTCCTTGGTATGAGTTTAGCCTGGGCTACTTTTGAGTAGCCTCAGGACTTTATCAGTTATCAAAACTTAAAAAAGGGGAAAATTTATGAAACGACAAACTAAGTTATTTATTGGGCTCGGGATGCTTTCGCTTATCATCAGCCTATCGCCGCATACTTCATTAGCTGCGAGCCGCCCAGTTCCGGATACTCAAGCTTGGTTAATTGCTAACGTCGAAGCCCTGCTAAAAGACAACCAGCTACTGCGCGCTCAAATCAGCGAAATTCAACAGGAGATTGCGACCATTCAAGCTAAGCAAGCTCAGCCCACAGGTCATTATTGTGGGGCCGGCGATGTAAATGGGGCGACTCTTGGGTTGCCGAGCGGCTATGCGAATTTTTTGTTCGCGTATAAAGTTCCTTGCTCGCGCTAATTGTGGCCTCGAAAAAATAAGGGTCAAAACTTGTCACCAGCTCTGGAATAATTTTTAGAGCAAGGCTTCGCCGTGGAACTCCGCGCCGTATTTTGATAGAATCAATCTTCCAATTCAAGATTTTGTAAATATCAAAATATTTAACGGAGGATTTGTGAATCAAATTTTTACGGCATTTTTAACACTTGTAGTAATGGCGGGTGCTTATTCGAATACAGTGAAAGCAGCGGGTCTGAGCATTGAAGAACTAAAGTCTCAAGCCGATGCCGAATATGCACAACGGGATTATACTCCGGGCGGAGTGGCCCATGCACAGTCTGCAATGGACAAATTTAGCCAGCTTTCAAAAATGACTTCTGACCAAGATTTGGTATCTCAATTTAATTTGGGCATCATCAAATCAAATTATTTTATCGGTGATAATAATACTGATAAAGCAACTCAGAAGCAGATTTTTTTGAGTGGTATGGATATGTCAGACAGCGTTCTTAAAAACTTTGGCATCGGTGATACCAAGGCCTCAACCTTGACAGACGCTCTGGCTCAAAGCCTCAATTCACAACTTTCTTCAAATAAAGACAAAATGGATATTTTGATAGAAGCCCTTTATCAAAAAGCTGCAAATATGGGTCAATGGGGTCAGACAGATGTTGTCGGTGCTTTGGTTCGATGGCCAGAACTTCGTAATATTACTGACTTCATCAGTAAGCTTTCATACATTTCAAAAGACAGCGCAACTCCGATTTCTTATAAATCTGTGCATTCATTCGCGGGATATCGAATCGTTGGTCGCGGCTTTTACGTTATCCCAGGCCTTTTGGGCGGAGACAAAGTGAAGGCTGAAAAGTTTCTTGATATGGCAGTTAAAAGTACTATGGCAGTAGATTCCTCAGGCAAAGCTTTGGGCTTTAGCACCAATGGATATAACAATCTTTATCTATCAGATGTACTTCGTGCCAATAATAAGTCGCCACTAGCGAAAACTCTGCTCAGTGCTTTTGTAGCGGCTGATCCGAAGGATTCAAAAATATTTCCCCAACAAGAAGAGTTGGTAGATATTTTGAAAACACAAAAAGAAGCGCGCGATGTTTTAGGGAAGCTCTAATGAAAGCATTCAATGCTGTAGCTCGAAATATTTTCCTTGCGTTAAGTCTACTCAGTACCTCGGCTCAAGCAGGCGGTCTGGTTGCGCCATTCTCGATGGACTCAACAGAAACCCTGCCAAGAGGAATTCGCAATGTCACCATTGCGAGTTTCACGACCGACGTATCAGATGCGAAAAACGGTTGGTCAAATGATGTCGCCGTTGGGGGACCATTTAATAAATCGGTTACGTGGGGTGATCTTATCAATGCCCAAAAAGCAGGTTATGAAAAAAATAGTTTGCAAGGCTATGTTCAATCTAAAGGTTACAGCATGGGTGATATCGTAGGTAATGCCTACGGCGTGGTGGACATACGAGTGACTGGTACAATTCCGGTAATTGCTTACGGCGTGACTGATAACTTAACTCTCGCCGTGGTCGTTCCCATACTTTATTCTAATCTAAATGTTTCGACCGGCTGGGCCGCCAATCAAAATTTTAATATGGCCATCGCCCAATTTTCAGCCGACGGTAAGAGCGGTAGAATTTTGCAAAATCAACAGCAACTTATGAATGTTGTTGCAACTGACGTCGCATCAAAAGGCTATTCGCCGCTTCAAAATGAAACACGCACCGATCTTGGCGACGTGACCATAGCAGCAAAATATCGGGCTGTAAAATTGGACAATTATTCGCTTGCGATTGTTCCCAAAGTTGTCTTGCCTACTGGAGTGACCGCAGACGTAAATAAATTAATCGATGTGGCTCCCGGCGCTGGCGCATGGGATATCGGTATTGCTGCGATTCAGAGCTATCAATTTGATGGTCAGTTTTCAGTTGTTCAATCAGTAGGATTTACCAAACAGATTCCGTTTTATCGCGCAAAAAGAATTCCTTTTGATCCAACTATGACCTCTTCACCTGATGTCGATCAATCAACACGAGTTGAGCTTGGCGATATTTATTCTGGCCAAATTGGTCCCAAATATAAAATCACCCCGCTTTTTACTCTTGGTGGAGCGCTTGCTTATCAATATAAATCTGCGGATGTTTATTCGGGAGCGCAGTTTGATTCGACTCATTACGATTGGATGTCGATCAATACCGAACAAGTCATGTTTTCAGGACAATTGGGATTGAATTTCAGCACCATTTCCTTGTACAAAGCTAAGAGTTTTCCGGTGCCACTTGAAGTAACAGTGAGCTATGCAAATGTTTTTTCAGGTCGAAATGTTAATACCACCGAAATGTATTCGGCAGCAATGTCTCTGTTTTTCTAGTTTTCGATTTTTGAATTAAAATTTGATTGATTGAGGTTTTATGAAATACAAAATTGTGAGTTTAGCCATTTTAGCAAGTGCGTGTTCGGTTCAAAACGATCGAATCGTCAGTACGCCACCAGACTTCACCAATGTACAAAGTCTTGGTGCCGAGTACGGCAAAATATCGCTAACAAGTGTCTCTATATTTTTGTGGCCTGAAACTAAATCATCAGCAGAAGCTGTTAAACTATTTAGCGAAGTTGCTACCAATGCTGCCAAATCAGACCAACTTGAGCTGCAAAGACAAAAGACTCAAGGCCAGTTGGATGCGCTCAATGCAAATGGTTTCGACTACGCTCCTTGCTTTAAAAACTTCGAACAAGCTTGTTCATCTGCGCCGCCCTCAGGAATGGCAAGCTGTGACGATGTTCAACTCAATAGTGATACCGTTCAAAATTGGGTCTACTCAAGCGTAGAGCAGGCGCCAACTGAGGAATTGAAAAAGTCTTATACCGCTTGTCGAGATTTCACTGACTCGAAAGTAAGTTTAAAAGCAAGCTTGGATAAACTCATGTCATCGGGCTTAGAGCTCACTGCCAAAATTCTTTATCGAATTGATCCTGAATACCAAAAGACAGGCATTCAAACAAATTATAAGAGCTTTAAAAATCCAAATGGGTCTTCGATCATCTTGACTCAAGATTCTGGCGGAGACAAAGTCGAACTTCGCTTGGATGGCTTTGGCGATGCCAAAAACTATCAATCTAATGTTGAAGGCGCAACGACTTATGATGGCGCCGCCTTTAAAGATGGGCAAATCTTTGATGTTTCTTATAGCCATAAGAGTCGGGCACTCAAGTTTAAGGTACCAGAAATATTAAATGGCAAAGCGACAGGTGGAGTTTACGCGTTTGTTTTAGAGCGAAATAACTTTGGGAGCAATCCGCGTTTTAGCGGGGATTTAATCTATACAAATGGCTCGACTAAGCAAAATGGCTCAGCCAAAATGGATGGTCAGTTCGCACCATAAGTAACTAGAGCGGCTGCCTCGACTGACTATTTCAATAGCCGAATTAATGGCTGCTAGTTGGATTGCGGCTTTGCTCGCTTACTCAATTACGCGGCAAAGACATGTGGGTAACAAAAAGCCCTTCGTGAAACTCAAGTATTACTAGCGATGCGGGTGCCTTGATTTAAGATCCAGCTTTTTTACCTCGTACAAAGCTATTCTGGTCGGTTATTGAGATCCAACGCATACTTTTTAGATTTTTCAGATTGATGCGCATTTCTTGAATTCCGCGTCTTGTAAATTCGTCATCTAGCTCGCGCAGCCTTGTTAGAAATTCAAGATAGGTTGCTGGCTTCATTTTCAAACAACGCACGATAAATTGACCAGAGCTTTGGTGTTTTGGATCTGCCAATTCAGTTACCAGTTCGCGTCCCCAATCGCGGTATAGTTTTGAAAGGAAGGGACCATCGCCGAAGCTTTTTACCATTTTCAGATTGGGAATTTTAATTTTATTTTGTGCTAAAAGCTGAATCAGATTCAGATCATCTAGCATTTTTAAATATTTAAAAAAATTGTGGTCGTTGAACTCCAACTCATGCTTCGCCTCTTCAGCCGAAATGCGCTCAATTACCAATTTGAAATAGAGCGAAAACAAGAGGGGATCCTTTAGAAAGTGATTTTGTTGTGATTGAGTGAAGCGCACATTTTCAAGGCTTGCCTGTTGAATCTCGCCCAAGACCTCAAGGAGATTAACACCTAAAATATTTGCAATTTGAGTCAGGCGCTTGTAGGAGCCATCTTCAGCTGCAAAAATCTTTTTGATTCCGGATTCAGTGAGACCAATTTGCGCGCCCAATTTGCGATAGGTGATTTTGCGTTCGCGCAAAATGTTTTTCATGACTCCGGTTATGGCTTTGAAATCTTGATTTTGATTTAATGGCATCCGAACTCCTTAAAAAAGTACCCAAATAAGGAACTTTTATTAATTTATTGGCAAATAAGTACCTTTATTTATACACTCGGCGGAGTGAAATGAAACATCTAAAGGAGCTCAAAATGAAAAAAGATATGAATTTGAAAAGACGTCAATTTTTGAAAACTCTTGGTGTCAGCGTAGTTACACTGCAAGTGATACCAGTTTTATTGAAAAAGGCTAGTGCACAAATGAATTCACCAGAATTCAATTGTGGGGCCGAATTGAATATTCTCTCGGGTCCCTCGGCCTATGCGCCCTTGCCAGGGCACTTTCACTACCTCAATATTGAAACAGCCATTTTTAAAAATCCTCCGACTCAAGGAGTGAAGATAATGACTAGCATTGCATATTTGCATCAACATCAAGTCATACTTTCACAAGAGCAACTCTTAAAAGTTGCGCAAGGAGATACCATTACCGTAGAGGACAGCGTAAAAGATCATCATTACGAGATTAAACTCTGTTGAGAAAAGCTTTTGTTTGTAGCCTAAAAGCCATTTGTTATTTTGCAATCCGAATTGGCAAATGAGACCGAGGGCACGGCTAAATCAGTAAAACCAGAAACAACTATTGAAAGACTTTCTCCGCTGTAGTCGACATATCTTGATACCTCGAGTTGAATGGGCATATTTTTCCAGGTTGAAAGATCTTTAGTCTTAGTAAGATGGCAAAACCCACCGTATCTTGTAGGTAAGCAGTTTTGGGCTTTGTAGATTGCCTCATATGAATTTCGACTATGTCCATAGTGGGTGATATGATATTGCTCACCCTTAACTTGGACCACAAAATATTCACCTCCAGGCGCAGGGTGATTTTGACAATTCATATCGGCCGTTGCCGTGGCACTTACTAATAAAACGGCTAATAAAACTTTAAACTTCATAATGAGCTCCTTTGATAAATTATTGTCCGAGCGAGTTATCGCTGATTTAGGCTCCAACATCAAATTCATTGATTTAATATAGATATGAATTAAATTCATATCTATGAAGCTATCACAAATTCAACTCGAAGCCTTTCAAGAAGTAGCCCGTCACTCAAGCTTTACCAAGGCCGCGCTACAATTGAATCTGACCCAATCTGCACTTTCCCATCGTATCCGTAATTTAGAAATGGATCTTGAAACCTCTCTCTTTGTTCGGTCCGGAAACGGAGTTCGACTAACGGAGCGTGGGGCAGGTCTATTGCAATTTTGCAGAGTACAAACCCAAGCTGAAGAAGAGTTTTTACAAGGGCTTCGACCTGAAAAAAATGCACGAGAAAGTTTGGCCGGCACTCTTCGTATAGGAGGGGTGTCAAGCCTGATGCGTGCAACAATTATCCCTGCCATCAGCGAACTCGTGCGAAAGCATCCTAATATTCGAATTGAAATTTCAATTCGCGAAGCCTCCGAGCTGCCACGCTTGATTTCAAGTGCTCAGGTCGATTTTGTGGTCATAGATAGCCGTATCAATGCAGCAAATTTAGAGGAGATCTCCTTAGGCAAAGAAGAGTATGTTCTGATTGAGTCTAGTAAGAAAAACACAGTATCCGATGTTTATTTAGATAATAATGGTGAAGATCAAACGACCTTCGAGTTTTTCAAATTAAATGGCAAAAAAAATCTTTCTCTCAAGCGTTCCTTTATGGGTGATATTTACGGAATATTAGATGGTGTTTCGGAAGGCTTTGGGCGAGCGGTGGTGCCTCTTCATTTAATCTCAGAGAAAAAAGATTATCATATTTTAGAGGGATTTAAAAATTTGTATCATCCGGTTTATCTCTATCAGGTTCGGCAGCCTTACTATACGAAGCTTCATCTTGCGGCGACCAATGCTATTCAAACACGGGTTCCTGCAATATTAGCCTGTCGGTAAATCTATTAATGCGAGCGACTCACCACTTCGGGAATGTCTGATTTCGAGACGTCGAAATTCATTTGGGATGAAACTGTTCATTCTTTTGATAGGTCCACAACATCTAAACATTCCGTGCTCCTAAGAACGTCTTTTGTTAGCTATCTATTTGGCTATTTGATTGCAGTTTGTATAGCATGTAGAAGCTTAAAAGTTCACTTTTGCTGCAGGTATTCACTAAGGGAGTCATAATGAGACACATCAAAATAAGCGTCCTGGTTTTTTCGTTGGCTAGCCTTTTCATATTTCAAAACTGTGGTCAGTCGTCAGACGGAAATTCAGCTTGGAATGTAGGAGCAAATCAATCGAATTCGACAGGCACTGCGAGTCCAACCCCATCTCATTTTTCTGTGGTATTGAATCGCATTTCGGGAACTTCAGATCCGACGTCTTCGCAAGTCTTTGTAGCAGTGGTTACTGGCGGTAAAGCTCCATATAAATACAATTTTAGCTATACCTCGACCGGAGTCTCTACTTGTCCCAATAATATCGAAATCAATTCTTCACAACTAAACTATACATGTTCAATTGTTTTTAGTACGAACGCTGCGGTCTCGGTTTATGTGAGTGACGCAACAAACGCAATTGTCACAGGCGCTCTTATCAATATAACTATTGCCGGAAGCCCAACGCCAACTCCGACGCCAACTCCGACGCCCACGCCAACTCCGACACCCACGCCAACTCCGACGCCCACGCCGACACCCACGCCAACTCCGACACCCACGCCGACACCAGCTTCTTATATGTGTAACCCCGCAAGTGTTGGGATGAGCTGCAGGATCCATCGCTATTGCTACGGAGATACGCTTCACTCAACTTCGACGGGCACAATTTTAGTCAATCTAAATGCGTCTGGAAATTCTGGCGATACGATTGTTGTGAGCAGCACAAATGTCGCGCTTCCGGCATCATCTATTTTTTATGATCTCATGAATGTCTCGGGGTATTCATACTTTTGCCAAAACACGGGCTCATGGTTTCTGCTGACTGGAACTCCAGGAAGCTGTGATGTCAGCGAAGATATCAATGACCCCCGGATTTGCGGTGCTCAGAGGTAAGCAGTTTATTCGCATGAAATACGAAACTTTAGCCCTGGCAAGTGCCAGTGGCCACGTGAGTTTGAATGAATATTTGAGCATCTTGCGCTGTTTGTTTGAGTTGGTCAGAGAGTATTTTATAGTCATTTATAAATATAGTTGAATAAGCCAGCTGCTCAGAAATTCCTTCAAAATGCATTTGTAAAACGCCTAAAATAAATTGTCCGTGACAATCAAGTGGGAGTTTTTCATTTCTAGAATTCTTCAAATACTTACTAAATTCTTTGGATGCATGTTTGATAGATTTCTGCGCGGACCAAGATATTTGCTTATCATAAATGGCGAATGACTCGAGATCCTTCTCGAAATTTAATACGGCCTTATTGATTTTTTGAATCGGCATAGATAGCTTTGGCTTTCGCGATAAATAATTTTGCATTGATTCGCAACGGTGAAAAGATGCGGCTTGCCCGCATCTACTCGGAATTTTCAATTGATTCTGACGGCATTCTGAAGTGAGTGGCACATCATAAGTATTATAAACATTTTCGAGGCTCTGTAGTAAATACGAACTTGGCTTGAAAATTCCATCGCCATTTTTTGAATAAGCCAAATTTTCATTTATGTAAATAAAGCCGTGATATTCCTCAATTGGCTTTTTGGAGCTCAGATAGATTAGGCCGATGTCTCCATATCTTCTTGGCTCACCGTCTTGGAGCTTGCGACATAGAGGGGAATTAATATAAAAACCGATTTCATCCGGGGATGAAAAACGCAAACTTGGTAAAATATGGTTTAAAACGAGCGCAAGATTAAAGCAATTCGGGCCGCCGTGAAAAGGAGCAAAGGATTCAAAGCCTGAGACCCTTTCAAAGCCGCTGGGGAGGGCCTGAGCCGCTGAATTGAAGAGGCAAAATAATAAAAGGACAAAAATTCTCAAGTCGACCTCTGGCACATTTTAAGGATACGTCTATAGGGTCGAGATAGTTGCAATTCGGTTGCCATCTGCGAGAAAGCTAAGTTGGCCGCAATATTGAAACTAATAACTGGGAGATCGCTTTAAAATAAAAATGGTCGTTTGCTTTGCCTAGAGAGAGCTTTAAATATGAGTATCCGCGCAATCATCTTAGCCTTAATTGTCACACAGTTGAGTCTATTTACACCTATGAGCTTTGGTGCAACGGGCTCATGTCG
Source organism: Bdellovibrionales bacterium (assembly GCA_043739185.1). GTDB lineage: Bacteria > Bdellovibrionota > Bdellovibrionia > Bdellovibrionales > JAMPXM01 > JAYTQQ01. The sequence goes on along the minus strand of JAYUEN010000506.1, from coordinate 3,826 downwards.
AAGGCTCTTTCTTGCAGACGGCCTGCAAGCGGTGGCAGAGCAAATTCATAGCCTAAAAATGGGCTGGGCCGACTCAGTAATGAGGTTAGATTTGGATGCGGTTGTGGCCAAATATAGCAGCCATGCTACGCTTCTGCCAACTCGTTCGAATGTTGTGCGTGAAAGCCCAGAGCGGATTCGAGCGTATTTTATTGAATTTCTTTCTTTGGGACCGAAACTTCAGTTTGAAGACGAAAGCTATTTTCATTTTTTAGGAACCGATCATGCAACCGAATCCGGCTATTATGTATTTAGTTTTGCTAATGGCCTTGCAACTCGTGCTCGTTATACTTTTATTTATGAAAAAACTGAGCAGGGATGGCTCATACTAAAGCATAGTTCGACTCCTGCCATTCAAGAGTAGCCTTGGTATTTTAAATTACTTTTGGGAGATTCAGTTGTGTTTTAGGGTTCAATCCCTAATGACTCCTCACAACCGAATCTCCCTATATTTTTAGTATGATCTGAATTTGAACTTAAGTTGAAAATTATTTAGTGGAAGTTGGCAACATTGAATCCATTGAGAAATCAATATATGCGGCACGCTCAGGTTTATTGATATTGCCATTTTCTAGTACGCGATATGTGAGCTGGCTCTCTGGCGCAAGAAGGCCTGCGTACTCACAGCGACCCACTGAGAAATCTTCAAGTCTGATTTGCTCTACCAAATTTATGTCTCCGCCGGCGCCTGAGGAAGCATAATAGACATCGCTGCAAGGCTGTCTAACAATTTCAACTACATTTAACTTAATACTTGTTGGTGCTAAGACCATATCAACACAAACTTTATTTGGACCACATTTGGGGGCGCGTTTTTGAATATCAATTTCAATTGATTTTGCATCAAACAAAACTTTTGAACTTGCGTAGTCGTTGAACTTATCAGTAATTGAGCCTAGGTTGAGAGTGAAAAAATCCAATTCAAGTTGAGCAGCTTTGGCTGAAATCGTTGAAATTGGTCCCACTGATGACAGGCTTTGGGCCTTCACATTAAGGCTTAGTAAGAGTGCGATTGCCATTGAAGTAAGTTGCGTTGTTTTCATAAAATCCCCTTTTTTAAAGTTTTTTGTTTCATAAACGTCCTACAAATTCATGTTCTCACAATTCTTTCTGAAAAAACATTAAAATGATCCAGCTAGTGATCACTATAGATAGATTGAATATTAAAAAGATCAATAATAATAATGGTATATATTGTATTGATTAATGTTAAAATAATTTAAGTTAATCTTAAAGGTGATCACTTTTGATTCAAAATGAGTCGTTTTAAGTTCGACTTTCAGGCGAACTAGCAATATTCCGGCAAGTGCCGCAGGAAACTCGTACTCCATTCGTGTCGAAATCCTTGATACGCTCTTGAGCCAAAATATCCAATTGAAGGCTACTGCTGGAGTCATGGAGTCCTTTCTGCCCGGAGCAATTGGTTATCGCTACCAAGTTGCTAGTTTAACAGTTGCGCCAGCAGCAAATCCAACGGGAAGTCTCAGCAGCACCATTGGCGATATGACAACCGACAGTGATTTGAGTCAGCTGCGGACTCCTTAAGGCGAATATTTTCTAAAGTAAATTCTTCTGGAACATTTTCGTCAAGAGTGAGCAGAAAGTCCGTTACAGCCCTGATGCTCGAACATGCGTAACTGGTTAATATTCTCAAAAACTTTTAGAAATTCGGCGTAGGCCTCGAAGGTGTTGAACTTCTAAACGTAAGGCTCCCATTTGGGGCCCCGGGCACATCTGACTGATCTCAAAACGCATTAAATCCATTCTTCCCTTTTAAAAACCTGGTACGACAATTGAATCTCACCCTTCGAAAGTTTAATTAACCATGAAACGGAGAACCTTATGTTCAAAAAATCTATTTTGGCTTTACTTGCTACTATAATCCTTGTTCCACACGGTGCACACGCTGAACCGGGACGTGTTTCTGAGCGTCTCGCTGCTCAGGTAGGTATGTTCACTGGCGCTGCAGCAGTTCTTAATTTCGATGTGAAATGGAAGACTCGCGTTGGAGGAGCTGCAATTTTCGCAGTAGGAACTGGACTTTTAGCAGATGCTATGTGCTCAAATGCGATCGAAGATCGCGTGAGTTGTTCAAAAGTTGAAGAAATGCTTCATGAAGCTGTTATGTCTTCACCAGAAGTGGTTGCAAGCCTTCGCAGCGGATCGCAGGTAAAAACCTGCCCTAGCGTGAAAATCGAAAAAGAGACGGGCGATAAAGTCATTGAAATCTACGATACCTTAAAAGAAAACAGCCACGAATTTTTTCAAGGCAACATGCCTTGCGTTGGTACGGTTCAAAAAGACCTCCAGTCTTGCCTTCACAGAGTCGGCCGCGCATTAGATGCTTTGTGTATTGATTACCGAAAAACGAAGGTAGAAAAATTGCCATCGTCTGAAGATAAAAAATAATATCACTCGTCTTGAAGAAGTCTTTCGACTTCTTCAAAGACGCGATCATGTTGACTCAATATCTCGCGGCTAGATGTATCTAGCCCGGGACTTTGAGCTCTTCGAATCTGTAAGTATTGATCCCAAAGTGCCTGAGCCAACATATCCGAATCTTTGATATCAGAGTTGCGCTTAATAAAATCTGCCATCGGGACAACTCGATTGACCTCAGCTATTTCGGTTCTTGAATTTTCAATTGTCACATAATGATCAGCGACCATTGCCAAAGCATGAATCGAAAAATAGGCCGAAATTAATATTTTTCCCGACAAATTATAAAGATGTTTGAACACTTCAAATGATCTTTGGCTTCTAGCCATTGGAACCAACTCCGTCTGAAACTTCTGAAGAGCTTGTTCATACCCCAAATCATGTGCGAGCCCGACCGCTTTTACGATCGTCATCTTATCTTTTAAAATGTCGATATCGAACATATAAGGATCAAGACCCTTAATAGGATGAAGTCCGGCCGTCCCCGTAACTCCAACGGCAGTCATTAAAGTAAAAACCATGAACTTAGTGAGATTACCGCTTCGTACAACGGCTCCAGGCTGAAAACGAAACATTTGCATGAGTGCCGTGGCAAGCCCATTCTGAGCAAGAAGCTGATCGAAGCGATCTTTGACTAACTGATCAGGCAAATTTGACAAGCGCGTGATCGCTGCCCGAGGATTTTTAATCGAACCCCAAGGCGCACCCTGCAGATGAATTAACCTATAAACACTCGCGACCATTTTATCGAGGTGCTTTTCTGTCAAAATATTCTGGCCCCTAAGCCTTCTCGTATACCATGCAAGCTTTTTCATCTGTAACCAGCTCGCCTCTTTAATAAAAGCCTCGAGCCCGAGGGTCGATTGACCTTTATAAGAAGAATAATGCTCCAAAAAAGCCATCATTTTTTCAGGCGATCCAATTTCGATTTCAGAGGTCGACGAAGCCGAACGAAATTCACGAAGAGCCTGATCAAAGAGCTCAGGATTAAAAGCCTTCGACTGAGTTTGTTCGACAAACAAATCTTCGCAGCGAGGAGCGGCCGCTTGAACCGGCGTACTAAAAGCTAATGACGAGCTCAAAAAGCCCACTAAAATGAGGCGTGAAATAGAAGGGCAAGAAGCAATCATATCGCTTATAAAATGCAAGATATGCCATAAGCCACAGGCGTTTAACGAACCAGCCTTCACTCATATATTTAAAAGGTCATTTTGGGCTACTCAACTGGCTATCTTTTTGACAGCTCACGGGCCCCTTCTTCTTTTGGTTGGTCTAGCTATGTAGTGGCAATAGATTGCAGATAGTAGCTATGAGTTAAGTAGCCACATTTCTGCATAATCTTAAGAGC
>JAYUEN010000505.1:0-9468 GCA_043739185.1 Bdellovibrionales bacterium | reverse complement strand
CTTGTTTCTAACGCATTTTATAACCCTGCTCAGAATACTTTCAAGTACTGCCTGGGAATGGGAGTTCAAAATACCAGTGAATATCAACTTGCATTCGTCATTGCCCATGAACTTTCCCATAGCATTGACCCTTGTGGGATTTCAAGGGGGCCTTCGGATTTTGCTTTCAAATACAAATCAAATTTGGACAGAGCTAAAGCAGAGCAAGAGTTTCCATTTAATGGTGTCATCGGGTGCCTTCGATCAGAAAAATCTGTGCATGCCATTTTCCAAGGTCAAGTACAGCAAAACGGATATGGCGGTACTCAGGCGCCACAAAGTAACACACCCGTAAACAAAGACCCACTGTTTTGCCAAAACGATCAAATCACAGAATCGTTCGCAGATTGGATGGCCGCGGAGATACTGCCTGACTACATGGATAAAAATCACCCACAACTGACTGTTCAGCAAAAGAGAATTGGATATTCAAATATCTGGCGTGGTATGTGTCAAAGCGCAGCTTCGTCGGCCGCAATAGCTGGCATGAATACGTCGCTGGATCCGCATCCGGCTCAAGAGGCAAGAACTAATGACATCATTTTAATGCAGCCAAAGATAAGATCTCAAATGGGTTGCCCACCCACGGTGCAGGATCGTGTTTATTGCAGCATCAATAACACGATAGCATCCACGTGCAAAGAATGTTCGGTCCCGCCAAATAGTCAGCAGCGAGGTGTAAGGTGAAGAAGATTTTATTCTCTGGTTTTATATTAATATTTTCTATCGGTGTATCTGCGAAAGTGAGCTCTAAAAGAAAATTAGCCAGCACGAAACAAAAAATCGAAGCTATGACGATCTATGGTGACTCGGTGTCGCAGTTTAAGGTCGAAGATAGCGATGGAAAATTTTTAATAACTATGTTTACTAGCGCAGGTGTTCGCCGTGAAAGAGTCCTAACAAAGGCCGATTTTGATTTCATATTGAATGAGTACGCGAATTTACCCGTGCCGCCGCAAGTCCCGGCCGATTGCTACCGAGCAAGAATGGATGTCGTTCTCTTCAAAGATGGATTACAGGAGTCTAAAAAATCGAGCTGCTTTGGGTTACAGACCCTCACAGAGCCGCAGTATATCCACTTTTCGAAAGTATTAGTGAACGCGCTGTAAGTCTAAAAATGACTGCTCCTTGATCGGCGATGGCCATTTGAATGAGTCTTTTGTGTCAGTGAAAATATTTTTTGAAGTTTGGACTTTTGGCGTTCGCGAAACCGAGCGCCTTTCCAATTTGTAACAAGTGGTTTTGGCAACTATTTTGCTCCTGTGGAACTGCCTGAAGCTGGTGCCTCGACATTGCGCTTTCGGAGAAATTTTGTACTTTCGCTGCTCGTGCATTTTAGACTGAGATTTTTTCCGTTATATTGAGCTTCTGGAGAAAAGGCTTTTTTACTTTTGTCCGAATCTTTCAACTTTATTTTAAAGCCCTTTACATCGTAAGCAGTCTCGTTTTTATCTATAGACAGCGTCATTCCTCCCAATGGAAGATTTCTGCCATCAAGAACAATCTCAGTAGGCCCCATAGGAGTCACCGCAGAATCCCATTTCATTTCAATGTCGTGGCCATCTCCAATACATTTAACCTCAGAAATTTTTGTGACAAGGTCACGAGTGGTTTTTACAGAAGCCGTGTCGTCTTCAGACCCATCCGTCACTTTTCGTTTACGCAAAAACTGAGTGCTTTTTTTGTTGCTGCAAGTAAGTTTGATGTCTTTACCTTTGTAACTCGCAACGGTCTCAAAGCTTTTTTTGTCCTTATCAGCTTCTTTCAAGGTGATTTTCAAATCCTGCGTTTCGTAAGCAGAATCTCCGTTAAAGAAACTCATTTTTAATCCGCCTAAAGGAATTTCTTTTCCCTCAAGTGCAATTTTATTCGGTCCCAACGGAGTAACAGCTGTGTCCCAAGACATATCCAGTTGAAGCCCTTCGCCCGAACATTTTATATCATAAATACGGGTCATAAGATCACGCGTCGTTGTCTCCTCAGCAAACGCCACAGAAGCTAAAAATAGCGCTACACATGTGAAAAATATGTTCATTTTAAACAAATGAAACCCCCCAATATCTAAACTAATTCTGATGGCGCAGTTACCAGTACACAAGTCCAGAAAAAGCACCTTCGGGCTATGAATGAGCCGGGTGGAACACACTTACTGCAGTCCAAAATCAAATATTTTTGGAGGCCGACCGGTCGCGAACCCAAGTGCGATATAACCGCTTTTAAACTTCATCCCCTCGTAAAATCGATAAGGCATCAGAAACCGCCTCATTCCGATACAGTACCGGATGCAAAAGGGTCTATTTAGGCTTTAAAGGCTCTGTGCCTGACGCAAAAAGATCAATGGCTTCGGCAGCACCTTTACTCCGATGGACAGCGCCTGCTTGATCAAATCCATATCGTCGTAATCGTTGGTGCAAAGATAAATGTTCTTACGCCGTAACTGCTGACCGATCAGCTCCGTGCCGTACTTGCCGATGTCGAGCTGGTGATCCACAAGTATGACCTCGTTGCCAGAGCTGCTATTTTCCAAAAGCATTTTCCCAGCTTTAAATGTCGTAGCATGTTCGGTGATCGTGTAGCCGACACCCGCCAAGGTTTTCGGAACCAACAGGTCATCGTCAATAACCTTTATCGTGAGATCCCTTGGCAATCCGGTGAAAACAACGCCAGTTTGAACAACAGGGAGGCGAATTTCAAATTTAGCACCGGAGACACCTGCGACATAGATAATCGTTCCGCCAAATGACTCGATGGCTTTTTTCGCATGAAATAATCCAAGGCCGATCCCATTGACTTTGCCAAACGTGGCACCCTTTGAAAACAAGCTTGAAATGTTTTCCGGCGCCACACCGCCGCCGTCATCCTCGATCGTGATAAGACAATTCCGTTGTTGGTTCTCAATCCGTATAGTCACCTGACCATTCACGCCGATGGCATCGAGCGCATTTTCTAACAGATTCTCAATAACGGAAGTAAAATCCTTTTCGCGCACGCTAATGGGCGTGAGCGAATTGTTATCGAATTCAAAATTCAGAGTCGCGTTTTTTTGGCTCTCAAACTTTGAGGATAAGATCAAAACTGTTTCTTCTAAAGTGATTTCGGCAATAAGGAACTTTGATTTTTCATGGACTTTATCAACTTCGTTCAGATCATCAATTAAGATTTGGATGCGCCGAATAGCAGTAGCTATGGACTGCGAAGACTTATCGTTCTTGTTCAATAGCTCGTATGCCGATTGAATGGAGCTTAACGGGGATCTGATATCGTGCCGGATCTCTTTTACTTTTTCGATGTAGTCAAGATTTCGAAGTTGATCCTCTTCAAGTCGAACTTTTTTTAGGGCTTCAGCTTTGATCTGAGCTTCGTAGATTTGAAAATGCTTTTTTATGTCTTGAGACTTATTTTGCAACAAGGCATGAACCCCTGTCTTAAGCAAAAAGCATTGAATCAACTTTTGAACGGTGCCGTTTGTCGATTTCGTATTGGCGGCAGAATCTAAAAGATCTCTTACCTTATTTGATAGTTCAAAAACAATAACTTGGGCGAGAGCGTTGAGTAGCGCTATCACCAGAAAAACGCTTGCAGCGACCGCTAAAAACAGAATCAACACATCGGCCGTGAAAAAGTTTTCTTCCTGAAAGGAAATTGAAGCCAAGACCCCTGTGTTGCCTTCGACCTTACAGTGGGTTGTTCGGTAGGACTGGTTGTCTTCAATACAGTTCGGCGAATAACTTCGCCCAGAGTCAGTAATCGACACACAAGTTTTTGGCTGCACAGTTTTTGAAAGAGCATTCTGCATACCCTCGTAGGCTGTCCGTAATGAATTCGTCTGGAGTGACATCGCAACGAGATCACAGACTTCTTTTGCAGCGGCGCCCTGACTGTGATTGGCATAAGCCCGCTGACCAAATCTAATTCCCAGAGCAAGAACTAAACTGAAAGCCAAAATTTTTAAGCCGCCCTTTACAGACATCATAATATAGGGTGCCTTTCAGGAATTTCGGATATTTTATGACCCTGTAAAATCGGCGTGAGATACGCTAGCATCTCGGGCTTCAAATTTTTCTTCGTAAACAATGGAATTAAATCGTTACTTTTTGCGAAAGCCACATATAAAGGAAAACTGAGATTATTTTTCTTTGCAAGATCTTGAGTGATCAGCTCAACTGAACCCAAATTTTTTTCTGCCTCAAAATATTTTGAATCAGAATTTTCTCTAATTACTGAGAAATCAAAAGGCATATTCAAAAAATAATGAAGCTCTTGTCTGATCCAGTTATCGTTTTGAACTGGCGCAGGTGTTGGTGCTGAAATCAAAACGCGGTCGCAGGCTTCAAAAATAGCCGATGTCCAAAAATCAGAAGAATTCAGTTGCTCGACTTGTCCAAGGCCATACCCGAACGACACGCCACTGTATTTCTTAGACTGTGCGGCAACCAGAATCGAAAGTTGATTTTGCTGCGTGTACTTTCCAAGCGTAAGGAAAAGAGTCAGATCTTCAGTTTCAATTTTCTTAATAAGTTTAAAACCATTCCAACCATGCAGGAAAAATGATTTTAGCAGCAGATGACGTTCAATGGCTTCAGCTAGGGCTTTATCCTGAGCTTGCTTTACAGAGCAGTGAACGGCCCAGCCGTTGCTCGTTTGAAATTGTACAGGCACCGTTAAGTTTTTAGAAAAATAATCGAGCATCTCGATTCTCTCTAGCGTCTCCGCGGCGCATTTGATGGCGGCGATTTTTCGGTTCTTGTGGCTACCGAACGCAGCAATCACTTTTTTTGACGGGTGATCCTTAATCAAAGTGGAAAAATAGTAATACTCAAGACCGCCAAGCTTTAGCTTTGTTTCGGCCATTGGAATTCCAAGGCCCGCGAACCATTCCAAAAAGGAATTCTCCCAAGGAGCTTGTGGGGGAACGCTGTCAATAAAATTGCCTTCCGGCAAATGAAGCGCCCTCATGTCTAACGCTTCTCTTGAACTCGCCAGAGTTCAATTTCGCCATCGCTCATAGATTGATTGCCAAGGTCCAAGTTATTCTGGTGAACAAACAGGGTGACATCAAAAAACAGTGGAATGGCTTGTTTCGATTTTAAAAGCCATTTCTGATAGTTCTTTAAAATTTCTTTGCGATCAACATCAAGATCCGGTGTCTCGGTCTGTTTAAGATCAATCGGCGGCGTGAGTAAATTTTTAGTCATGTAACGGAGCTGTACCGCCGGATACCTTTCAGAGGCGACATATAGGCTCATAATGTAGTCATATTTTTCAGTGGCCTTTAAGTCGCCGAAGGTTTCAAAGAATTCTTTCATTCCCGCCATCGAAAATTTGACATCGGTTCCGACTGATAAAGCGGCGGCTTTAAATTGATCAAGAAATTTTTGTGAGAAAAACCCATCCGGGCATAGGATTCTGATTTTTTTGGCGCTCGTCGCCGGAAGCTCCCCGAGGAACTCAGCTTTATTTAAGCTATAGTCTGCGGCAAACGGCAGGAACGTTTCTGCTGGAGTGATCACCTTATCGGTGTTGCTTTTCCAAAAAGCTTGAAGAAGGTCTTGGCCAACATCGACGCGAGACTTGTTTCCCAGGCCAAACAAATAAATGATCGAAGACGGCGTTGTGGCTGCTGTCTTAATTCCTGATTTTTCCCAATCGGCTTCGCTATAGGGAGAATACTGCTTAATCACAAGATCAACATCTTGAGTTGTCATGGCCTTGGTAAGATCGGCAGTTGGAATGCGCTTAATTTTTATCGCTCGCGGAGAGTTCGTGAATTTTTTTGATATCGGACTGAATTCGTTTCTTTTCAATAGAGCGTAGTCATCCGTGCGACTTTCTAAGTAATACGCGCCGGAGAACTTTGTAGGTTTCAACGCCCCTGTATGAGGGTCCATATCGCCCGCCGACCAAATGCCGGTTTCCGGCGAAGCTAATTGTAAGAAAAAAGAATCCGTCTGCGCCTTAAGTTTGATAATGACCTCATGGTCAGATCCTTCTTTAAGGCCTTCGCAGGAGTCGGTCAACATTTTGACATTGTCACAGCCGACCAGATAATCCCAAAGTGGAAAGTGCGTAGACGATCTTAAGATCAAATGTCTTTTGATCGACCACAAAATGTCTTTTAATGCGAGTGGTGTCCCATCATGAAACTTTAAATCCTGTTTGATTTTAAATACATGAGTCCCGTCAGGTTTAACTTCCCAACTTTCGGCATAGATCGGAGCGAATATCTTTTTTTCGTTATCGTAACCCGTGAGTCCGCTTGAGACATGATCAAGATAATACCAGTCACCAGTTGAAACAATATTCGTCGGCTCCGGCAAAAGAGTTGATGCCGTGATTCTTACTTTTAATTCTTCAACTGGTTTTAACATCTGACCCTCTACATTTAACAGGCTAAACCGAAACAGCGCCGCCACACAAACACCGACCAAGAGAACTAGAAAAAGTATTTTTTTATTTCTCCTCATCAAAGCGATGACTCCATGGGGAATTTAAAGCTAAACGGAAAAACAAGCATCTGATGGCGAATGGCTTAGCATTTGATCTTTAAGGCCGGATTTTTTTGTTTCTTCCAAAAGCTTTTCTAAATTACCAGGAAGACAACTTCCTGACCCGATCACAGATTGAACCATGATCTTGTCATTGTCAGTGAGTTGAGCTTCGATACTTGTTGTATCAATAGTACCCTTATTTGAAATAATGCAGGCAAGGCTTAATAAAGTTTGTGCTGTTGTGATCATGATTTTCCCCCTCGTTAAAGTTTTGGTTTTTAAATTAAGTGCTCATCAAATAAAAGCTCGGATCAATTCCAAGCTGTGTGATTTTTCGAACCAGAGTTGAAAGCGGAAGTCCAAGCTTGATGGCTGCTTCACTTCTGGTTTTACTTTTCTTCAGCGAATCAATGATGCGTTTGGCTTCAAAGTTCTTTAATGCTTGGTCGTGATCAACTTCGGCAGATTCGCTCAAAGCCGAATTGGATTCGCTGATATTACCCACTTGAACTTTGGCTAAGTAATTTTTAAAATCTACGGGATTTATAATATCGCCTTCACAGTTGGTCATCATTTGCTTAACGGCATTTTGAAGACCACGAATGTTTGTCGGCCACAATTGATTTTGCATTTCGGTAACGGTTGAGATCCGAAACTGCTTTTGCTGAGTTTTTGGCTTATCTTTGTTAAAGTCATCTTGGAAATGACGAACGAGAAGCTCAATGTCTTCTGGCTTTTCTCGAAGTGATGGCGCCGTGATAATCAATGTCCCCACCCGCTCGAACAAATCTGTTAAAAATGATTTATCCTGAAGACGTTCTTTAATATCGGGTTGTACGGCTGCTACGAGTTTGAAATTCACTTTTGTTTCCGTATCTGAGTTATCGCCGACTTTTCTGAATTTCATTTCCTGTAAAAATCGTAATAGCTTCGCCTGGGCCGCAAGCGGGAGCTGGTGAAGTTCATCAAGGAATAAGACATTTTGATTTGCCTTTGTCACAAGGCCAACGGTATCGGTACTTGCTCCAGTGAAAGCGCCTTTTACATAGCCGAAAAGTTCTGACTCGAGCAAGTTCTCACGCTGTAAGAAACTTGCGCAGTTTATCGAAATCATCTTTTTGCCTTTTTGCACCAAGGCCTGCGCGATAAGCTCTTTGCCGGTCCCAGTTTCGCCTATGATAAGCGTGGGATAAGGAGAATTTTTTGCGGATTCGATTTCTTTCAGCATTTTAAGCATGACCGGCGATCTGCTAACGAATCCCTGTTGCTTTAATTCAAGCTCTGCCTTCGTAGGCTCGAAATCGGACTGATTTAAAAGTCTGTTCTTCGTTTGATATTTTACGAGAGAGGATAGGACCTTATTTTTCATCTCAGAAATTGAATTGCCTTTAACCAAAAATCCTGACGATCCAGTTTCGAGCTGATCCAACAAATACGCTGGGTCTGAATGACCGCTAGCAAAAAGGAATTCTTGCTCTGGATTAATTCTTCGTAAGTGCTGACAGACCTCGGTCCCTTTGAAGTCGGGTAAGATGTAATCCAGAATCACAACCCCGTAAGCTTGGGGATCTTGCTGATAAAGTTTGATGCCACGTGCGCCAGTTTCCGCCCAAACAACGTCAATGTCCTTCCGGTCGGCCAACATCATCGACGTGCAGTCGAAAAAAGTCTGATCATCTTCAATTAACAAAATCTTTGATCTCATAGCCCTCATCCCCCCGGACGCTATTTTGATTCAATGGTCTTAGAGCAATCCGAAGGCCTAATGTGTGTTTTTCGCACATTCGTAGATTTTACAAAGGGTTATGGTCGGCCCGAGACCTGAGCCAGTTGGCAGTTTTGTGTAATAATTTTATGAATTCGTCGAGAAATTTACAAAATCAATCGGTTTTACGCCATTTCGCACCTCCTATTGAAACCTGAGTTCCAACGTGGCCCGTGTCTCGATGTTTGCGATCAACTTTCTTTGGCCGGTTATTAAAGGCGGATTTTCTATACAGCATTGTGGGAACGAGCTTTGGAATTCCTCGGTGCGGTAAAGAGCTTTCTGCCAATGGTGATTTGTCGCGGTGGTTCCCGGCCTGACCACCTTGAAATGCAATAGCGATTCTATGGGGTCTGGGCTTTTCTAAGATTTGTTTCTGGAGCAGTTTTCCTTGCTGCCGGGTCGATTTCAGTGATTCAATTCCGAATATGCAAACTGCCTACTTATCTTTCGATCTAATACCCTCCTTTTTTGAATTTCACTTTCCCGGTGAAAGTACTCAATTTTATGAAGAGCGATCAGCTGCATTGCAGAAGCGTTTTGAGAACAGAGAAAGATCACCTTTAGATTACATCCTTGTCCAGCTTGGTGACAAAACCATTTGGTCATTTTTAATTTTTGCAGATGGAGATGCCGCCTTCGGAGTTCAAACCCCAAAGCATATGGCAGATATAGAATTTCACGAAAATGATTGGATGCCATCTATGGCGCTTATCAAGAGGCGCCTCCAAGAGCTGAATGCAAAACAGACTAGTTTAAGATTCACTAGTGCGAAGATGACGAGGCAATTGCCAGTTGCTTTAGGAGCTATCGGTTTTAAGAAAAAGAGTGACCGAGTTGAATTCAAAGGCCCTCTTCAGAATCTGCCGACTGAGGCCGGAACCCCTTTCACCTGGAAAGCTGTGGACGGAAAAGATGTTACCGTCGAATTTGCCGCAGAAATCTTAGATAATTGCTCGAAGGGCGACCCTAATTGGGATTCAGGTGCATCTGCGCTCGACTTAATAAAAAACGACCTCGACACTGATGAACTTTATAATAATTTAGATGCTATTCAAATCGGTTATTTTAATCAAAGACCTGTCGCCTTTGTTTTTGCTCAAGTGGAAAAAGGGAGTGGATGGTCTCGCCTAACCTACATGGGGCTTTCGCCTGAACTCCGAGGCCAAGGCTTCG
>JAYUEN010000504.1:0-3156 GCA_043739185.1 Bdellovibrionales bacterium | reverse complement strand
AAGGAAATTGACAAAGAATAGTAAGCAAAATAACTTTAAAAAATCAGGCGGTCAAAGTAGCTGGGATGAAACCGGTCAAACTACGTGGGATTGGACAGTGCTTTCCGAATACCCGCGGACTTCAAACACAAGGAGGTGTCAAATGCATCATGGGCTAAAATTCCTACCATTGTCGACACGCACAATACTTATATTGATTTCGCAATTGGCACAGGCCAAAGCGCCATTTTGGCGATGGTGGGTTAGCAATCAATACTCTTTTTAGAATTTAAGCCCGCTTGCTCATCTAAAATAGAATTCAGTAGAAAAGTTAATAATCCAAAACACCGTGTATTTGGGCGGCCGTATCGCCGCTGATAACAGAACCATCTTTCATCACTGCTGCGAATCCATCGCCGAGCGAAAGTGATTGGATACTATCGCTTTTAAAAACAAAAACAGGATCTAACGTTTGGTTCATACTGCCCCAACAATAAACTGAATTATCATTTTTAAGGGCGCAAGCCTTTTGTGTTCCCGAAGAGATCGCTTTCACATCTGATAACGTGCTCATTTCAACTGGAGTGGAGACAAACTGTATCAGTGGATCTGTGAATTTCACATAACGATTGTCGCCCCAGCACTTTACTTTTCCGGTAGCCAGAACTGCACAGCCAAAATTCGAAGCTCCACTCACACTAACTTGCGTGGCGTCGGCTATGCCAACAACCTCAATCGGCACAAAACTACTATTAGAAGCTGAACCCGACCCAAGCTGTCCAGCGCCATTAGCGCCCCAGCACTTTATATTGCCCCCGTTTAGCAAAGCACAAGAATTATAGCTCAAACTACTAATGTCGATTGCATTGGTAATGCCGATCACCTGAAGTGGTATCGAAGAGCTAGAAATATTGGATCCAATCCCGAGCTGTCCCTGTCCATTCTGCCCCCAACACCAAATAGTCTGATCTGCCAAAAGAGCACATACGCTGTAGAAACCCATACTCACTTTGACGGCATTGGATATTCCTAATACTTCGACCGACGCTAAACTGTCTTGATTTGCGCCATTTCCTAATTGGCCATTCGAATTTTGCCCCCAACACCTGACATGACCAGTATTCATCACGGCGCAGGCCATTTGTTGAGTACTTGAAACATCCATCGCGCCGCTTGTTCCTTGAATTTCAACTGTCTGATCATTATTGGTACGGCCAGGTATTGGCGGAAAGGCTCCAAAAAGATATCCGCTGCAACGAACTGCATTTGTCGGTTTAACAATCGCACATCTCGAGGCTGTATTTGAAAATTTAACAACAGAATAAAGGGGCAAAGATTCGATTTCAATTGTGGTATTTGCCAAACGGCTCAAAGAAGAAGTGGCCTGAATGCTAAACGATTGACGAGCGAAATTCATAGGGTTTGTTCCCGAAATTTCACCAGTCGTTAAGTTGAAGCTTAATCCTGCTGGCAATTGGGGACTAATCGACCAAAACTGTACTTGCTCGTTGATTTGCATATTCGAAAATGAAGGAAGCATTTTTTCAATTTTCGTGTGATGTCGATTCGATATTAGAGATTTTGGGTAAGCTATAGTAAATTGTGGACCTGGGGTTGGATTTGCACTGACCGAGTTTGCGGGCGTTACTGTTGAACTGTCGCCATTAGTGCTAAATCCATACTGAGAGCAGTTTTGAAAAAAGAGAAACAACAGAAGAGCAAATGACAATCCCACAGTGCTGAGCTTCAGTCGGCGCAAAAATAAATTCAATTTCATCGATATTCTCCATTTCTTTTAGAATATCATCTCTAAAATGAAAATATAGTAGTATTTGTTAATTTGCGAAATCTCAATATGGGATAGAAATGAGTTCTATCGTCTCCTTTTGATAAGGTCGACTTGAAAATCTGCGGATTTGTTCGGCCATATCTTGAGCTAAGCTGAGAGACGTAAGCCCAGATTATCGGACTTCATAGAATAAAGTGATTAGGGAAAACATACGAAGACTAACTGTGGTCGGGGCGACACCTTGGAAGCTAAGGTCCTAATTACTCTCAACTTGTTTTTTTACAAGTTACCAAAGTTACCAGCCACTACCCGTGCGCAGCCTGTGCAGAAGCCGCAGCAGATTGGCGCGCGATAGATTTGGTTTCTGATCTCCTGGAAAATAAATATAAAGACCCGGTGGACCGAAAAAACGCAGCCTTAGCTATTCTCTATTCTTTTACGCCATCTCTTTTTCCTGCTGATGTAGCAGAACTATTAAATAAAGTCGGATCAAAAAAGACAAATGAAGAACGGGTTTTTAAAATCTTGTTGGCGAACCCGCGCCTTAGAAATATTGTAAGTTGTTCGTTTGAGACAAAAGCGCCACTCTACTGCAAGTAATAAGCTCTTCCAGTAAAACTCTAATCGACAACGTGCTCTTGTTGAGCCTCTAATTTTTGTTTCTGTAAAAGTTAAAAGGCATGCAGTAAGCGGACTATCGGCACCATGGTTGACGTCAATGAAGCTTGTGTTTAATTACTAGCAATTTTGCCAGAGCTTCAAAATCGTCAATGGTACTGGCCAGTGGGAGAGCCTTCAGTATTGTTACCAAGATCTCGTAGGGATTTTTGCCATTTCACTTTGCGGTGGTGGCGAGGCTATAAAAAAGACTGTTATCTTTTCAGACTTAGAGCCAAATTTATCGCGCCTTAATAAATTAAGATTATGCGTAAGCCTTGCCACTTCGCTCTCGAGGTAGGTGATCTTTTCTTTTAGCTGTGGAACCATATTCTCGGCCATCTATAAAAATATTCTCAGATAATACTCTCCAAGTAAACGCTTTCAAATCGCGTCCAAATATTAACTCCCTCAAGCAGCAGCTCAATTTCTTCACTTGAGATTTCAATCACTTCTTTTTCAATCTTCTTTGGCCATGAAAACTTCGACTCTTCCAATCGCTTAAGCCACAAGGCTAAGCCACTCCGTTCAAAATATGGCATCTTCATATGCGTCCGCTTCTGATTGCAAAAAATGAACAGCGAAGATCAAGTCCCATCTCACTCGCAACAATTGTACTTAAACCATTTATATTTTTTCTAAAATCTACAAATTGTCGGTAAATATAGATTTTATCAAATTTAGAGATCGCCTTCACTGGCTCAGCTCATAAATCAGCGCAGCTAGCCACT
>JAYUEN010000503.1:0-9507 GCA_043739185.1 Bdellovibrionales bacterium | reverse complement strand
GCAAATTGAAAGAACCTACGCTTGTATAAAGGCCATCGATGCTTGCAAGCTTTCCATGTAAGATAGATTGCTTCCAGAGATAGATCTCAATGCGATTTCGCAAAAAATAAGTGTAGAGGTATTGGGTGGCCCAAACAGAAATTTGCCAGTCTGAATATTTCGGCAGAATCAAGCGAACACGAACGCCATTGCGTGCAGCCTTTCGTAACTGGCGCATGAGCTTTCGTCTAGGAAAAAAATAGGAACTGACGATGACAATTTCAGATCTCGCATTTTTAACTAGCCATGAATAATGTTTTGCAATCTGCCTACGCCGTAGGAACCAATCATTGATTGAAATTCTTAAGTTTAAATTATTCTTATTGTTTGGCAGGGACCAAACTTTGAGGCTTCGGAAGCTCGGTTTTTTGCCTGAGGCCCTATCAAAGAGTTTTTGGCAATATTTTGATAAAGAAGTATTGATCGCGCCAGTCAATTGAACGGCAAAATCAAGCTGAGGAGAGACTTCTTTTCGTCGAAACGAGTTCGACATGACATTGATGCCGCCAATAAGGGACTTTTCTTCATCAATAAGTAAAACCTTATGATGTAGCCTGCGGCCCCATTGCCAAAGCCATTTAAAATGGGGCGAATTGAATCTTGCAAACTGTACATTTTTTTTGGTGAGTTCATTTGAGAAATTTTCGCTTAGGCTTAATGAGCCAAAGCTATCGACCAATACGTATATTTTAACACTTCTAATCGCCGCTTCGATCAAAGCTTTTTGAACGGCTTTACCGAAATCGTCCATCTCGAAAATATAGGTTTGAAGGTGTATGCTTCTTTGAGCTGATGCAATGAGATCAAGATAGTGTTGAAAGTAAAGCGGACCCTCTTCAAACCATTCAACTTGGCAGTGATCAATAGTTTCAGTATTCAAGATTTGGTATCCTCAAATTCAAGTTCACAATACAACGGTAAATGGTCTGATAAATGATTACTCATATTGGACTTTAAAACTTTTGTATCAAGGACTTTCATGTTTTTAACGTATATTCGATCGAGGCTTAAGAGGGGCCAGAATGCGGGAAAGGTCTTTGCGAAATAGCCGTGAAGTTGCCTATGGGCATCTTGCATACCCAGAGATTGTTCAAAAATGCCAACCGCCTGTTGATTCCAATCATTGAAGTCGCCGGCTATGAGTAGGTATGATTGATAAAGTTTATTTAGTGACAATATCTTTTCTTGAATCATTTTATATTGTTTAACTCGACTCAAATGCAAAAGGTTTAAGTGAAGACAGCCTGCGTAGAGTATTTGTTTGAGCTTCGGAATTTCAATTTGACACAAGAGTAAGCCTCTTTTTTCAAACGAATTTGTGCTCAAATTGATGTTTTCCCAACCTAATATTGGATACTGGCTCAGTATCAAATTGCCATGGTGGCCATGATCATAAACTGCATTTTTAGCATAAGCATAATTGTGCCAAATTGAATCAGCAAGATATTCAAATTGAATATCAACTAAGCCTTTTTTTTTATACTTGTGATTTAGCCCCGTAACCTCTTGAACAAAAACCAGGTCCGCATTGGCTGAATTGATCAGTTCTTTCATTTCACTAAGCCGATACTTTTGGCTGCGCCAGTCAAAGCCTTTGTGAATATTATAAGACAAGACTTTAAGTGTCATCCCATTAATATATGAGAATCACTGGCGGCTGTCACCTCGACGTAAAGAAACTTTAAAGAAAAATAGTCTCATTTATTCTTTGAGACAGGGACAAGTTGTCTCGCTTTTCAAAAATAGGACAAGCTGAAGGTGGACCGCCTTGGCAAGAATCTTGAAGTTATCAAAGTTTATAATAAGCGGGGGGCGCACTATGAAATTCTTTTTAGTCTTGTTTTATCCGAGTTTGGCTTTGGCTCAAAGCCCCTTGGTAGGAAATATTGGTGAGTACAATTCTGATGTGCTGAAACACGAAGGAAAGCTCGCTTCAGTCCAGTTGGTAATGGGAGAGCCGATTCGAATTTTCATAGTCGGAAAAGAAGAGGCAAAACTAGACCTGGCCTCAATGAAGTTGACGGTGAGGCGGCTCAAGCCCTATCCGGAAAAGCTTTTAGAGACAGATCAGTTGAGCAATTACTTTGCCTTGTCTGACTCTCTCGATTTGAAAGAAGCAACCGACATTGAAATCACAACCGAAATTAAGAATAAAAAAGAGAGCCATCATTTTAAAATCAAAAATCGTGCTCCCTAAATTTAAGAAGTTAGCATCCGGAGGATAAAAATGAAATTTAACGGAATTCAAAATATTATTGTGGCCGTAGACCTATCGAAATACTCTAGAGTCGTGGCCCGCCAAGCAAAAGAAATGGCCAAAAATCTAAAATTGCCTCTCATTTACATTTACGTTTTTGAAGACACCTCGATTTTCGAAGAGTCGCATGAAATCAGTAAAAAACAAGTGACAAAGTCTTATACGAATCAAGTTAGAAAAGAATATGGCCTGGGTAATGATGATTTGGTTTTTATTAGATATGGAAGGGCTTATGAGGAAATCATTTACTTTGCAAAACGTTACTCCCAACCATTAATCGTAGCTGGTCACAAAGGGCAAAATCTGCTCATGAGATTTTTGTTAGGTAGTACCGCAGAAAGACTTGCTCAGTGCTCTCCGTTTCCGGTCTGGATTCACCGCAGTCAAAAAACTGAAATGCCAAGGAATATTTTAATACCATGTGATCTGAGTGAAAGAACGGAACAAGCCATCGCTCAAGCAGAATATTTTAAGCATACAATGAATGCAAAATTTGAATTGTTTCACGTAATGAAGCCACCCACTCCTATTCTTGATTTCGAAGCTTATGCTTTAATTTACAGAGAAATTAAAAAATCCGACGAAACTGGCCTTAAAAAATTTAGGAAGGCTCACCCATCTCTGAAAGTGGTCAGTGCAGAAGGTGGAGTTGTGGATAAAATTGTTGAACGCGCCAAATCTTTTGATGTCATTGCCATCGCTCCTCGCAATCACCGAAAAGATGTGATTCCTTTTGGAAGTGTTACAGCCAAAGTGATTCGCAATGGCGAAACTCCCATCCTCGTGATGCCGTAAGAAATTGTTATTTTTTTGATCTGAGCGAAATGATAAAGGCGACGATTGACTCACGTTCTGAAGCCGGCAATTGAGCAAAGCCAAGCATAGACGTTCCGTGTATACCTTCGGTTACGGTCTTAAGAATGTCGTTTGAAGATTCTCCGTTGACAAATTTTTCGGTTTTGAGATTTCGAGGGCGTGGATTCAAATACTTTCCGGCGGGACCCATGCCGTCAAGTTGGTCTCCGTGGCAGGTTTGGCAATTGGTATTGTATGACTTAATCCCAAGCTTTAAAGATTCGTCTGTACTCATTTCTTTTGTTGTTGAAGTTGGGCTTCTGTCGGGAGGGCAATTGTCTTGAGTTTGTGCTTTTAAGCAAAACAAAAAAACTACCAAAAGGCAAAAGTGAATTTTCAATTGATCCTCCAGCTCATATTTTCAAATGAGAAAAAGTCGAAGCGCTCCAAGTGAAGCGCCTTTAAATCATAGCAAAAAGCGAAGTAGAAATCCAATGTCATTGTTCCAGCCAGAAGAAAGATTGGCGCTGGCAAGAGCTGAGGCCGTATGGTTCAGGTGAAAAATAAGAATCCGATTTTCATAGGGTAAGCTCACCTGCAGAGAGTATCCGGTTGCTGAACTATCAGTTGTGAAATAATATTGATCTAGGCGTCCACTTAAAGTTAAATGTGGCATGACATAGTAAGAGGCTCCTAAAAATCCACCCTTGTTTTCAAAACTTCCGTCAGGGTTTGGATTGGTACTTACAAATTCGGATTTGGCCCATCCCAGTCCCGCAAATAAATCGAGCTTACTCGGTACAGCGTAAGCAGTAAAATAAAGTCTCGCTTGGCTGTAATGATCGAGCCAACTAAAAGTCTTGCCATCAATAGGATCCATCAAAGGCAGAGTACCTTGATAATAGCCTGCAGTGATCGCGCCTGCGGTGCCAATGAACTGATCGAGTTGCAAGCGAATGTCACGCATACCAACTTCATTTGATTTTGTAGTTGCAGCTTGTAGTTCAGAAGAGGAGCTATAAGTTCCGTCTGCATTTTTTGTGACATTGGTAAATCCGTCATAGATGCCAAGAGTTAAGTGTGAGCTTTGGTAATTGAGACCGAATTCAAAGCCTAGTTCTGGCATGCCCATGGCCCCCCAAGCTTTAACCAGAGTATCTTGATTTTTATTGGCTGAAAGCAAATCCATTAGGGGCAGATTTGCATCGTCTGACCATTGGTCAGATGCGCCGAAGCCCTCGGGAGAAATCATACCGCCGCGAAAATTAAAAAATAAATCAGGATTGCCGCTGGCATATCGAAGATCTGCCATGCTCAATTTGACTCCGCCATCGGTATTGGTTTGCGGCACCGAATCGATTTCAGACCATACTCCCCAATTTCCCATAAAGCCGCCAACCACTGGCCAGACTTCAACTTCGGGGACATTGACTCCGTTGGTGGTCGTTGTTTTCACGCCGTCGGCGCTTGTATTGTCAGCGTAAGAATATGCGAGATTCACTCCCGCGGAGAAATGATTAGTGGCCTTTACGCCATTTTCATCCTGTTTTTCATCGCCCAATTTTCCGGGCCAATGAAAGGCCATTCGCCGATACATATATCCAAATTCAGTCAAATGTGGAGCGCCATTAGCGTGACACATATTGCATGAAACATTTTCTCTTCGGGCAAAGGCGGGAACGGCTTTGGCGTTGATACCAAAGAAGAAAATGAAAAAGGCATATATGATCGCGATACAAATTGATACTTTCATAAGAGCGATCCTTTTTTTATATTACCGTGTCAGATAATTTTCGAGTTAGTTCGCCAATGGTTTGTTTGCTTGCAAAGTCCCAAAAGCTACGATTTTTTTCAGACTCATCTTTAAGTGCCTCTGCAAAAAACCATAAAATGTCGTCAGTCGTGATAATTCCGACAGCATCGTCCTGATCATTTCCGACCATGACGGAGGAGATTTTATTTTCAAGTAGTTTGAAAATGACATTTCGAATTGGTGTTTCTTGTGCAAGATATTTTACCGGCGAAGTCATAAACAACTTAATGGGTGCTTCGCTCGCATCAAAAATCGCCGGAAAGCTCATGTGCAAATCACGTTGCGAAACAATGCCGACAACTTTTAAATGTTTATCAACAACCGGCATATGCCGAATGCGATGTTCAGACATTAAGTCTAGAGTTTTCAGAAGTGAAGTTTCGTCTGAAACTGTTATTAAATTTCTAGTCATGATGTCTAGTGCTTTGAGCCCCATATTGCCTCCGTTGTTTCAGTTGGAGAATGCAAGAAGGGTGTCAGCGTAAAATGCAGCTGAGTTGCCTGATTGTGACAAATTGGCTCATGCGTAAGTCACCAGTGACTATATGTCTCAGGCCGAAGCGCTTTGGCTATCGAAGACAAGGCTTCCATCAGCTAGACGTATTTGTCGTTTTGCCATAGCTGCGAAATCGGGATCGTGAGTCACCAAGATAACCGTGGTAGCTTGAATTTGATTGCAATCCTTTAATATATTCATCACATTTTCTGCATTTAGAGAGTCGAGAGAGCCCGTGGGCTCATCGGCAAAGAGATATTGCGGCTCCATTATGAGTGCTCGTGCGATCGCAATTCTCTGCTGCTCTCCTCCAGACAATTGGCGAGGATAGCTATGCATTTTGTTTGTCAATCCGAAGCGCTCTAACAAATCTTCAGCCCGCTTCAATCGTAATTTTTCTTCCTTGAATTTGCGAGCTGGCATCAAGATGTTTTGAATCGAAGTGAGCTCAGCAATCAGATAGTTGAATTGAAAAATGAAACCCATTTTTTGATTTCTAAATTTGTGGAGTTCCTCTTCATTCATCCCAGTAATTTCTTGGCCTGATATTTCAATTTGGCCTTCGCTCGGATTGTCTAGACTGCTCAGAATATATAGCAACGTACTTTTGCCGGCACCTGACCGACCACCCAAGGAAACGAATTCACCATCTTTAATTTCAAAAGAAATGTCTTTTAAGATTTGATTTGCGGGCTTACCAAAGCGCTTCCCAATATTTTTCACAGAAATTCCCACTTCACCCACCTTGCCGAATGATATCAATGGGAGTGAGCTTGCCGGCTGCACGCGCAGGCAATATGCTGGCAACCGAAGCCGAAACAAGTCCCAGCGCTAAGGCTTGTAGATAAATCGCAGGCGTAATCGCGATGTGAAGGTGGCTTTGCGAACTAAAAGGTGTTGCCATCATAAACGATATGCTTTGCAAATAACGACAAAAAAGATAGCCACCTATCAAGCCAAAAAAAGCGCCGCAGATTCCGACTATGAGACCTTGGGAGAAGAAGAGCATAACTATATCGAAGCCATCAAAGCCAACGGCTCTTAAAATTGCAATATCCTGGCGTTTCTGAATTACGGTCATATTTAATATATTGTAAATTCCGAATCCGGCGACAATGAGTACAATCATGACCATCGAAAATCTCAAAGCATTTTGAATTGCAAATACAGATAAAATACTTTGATTCTGCTGGGACCAACTTTCAACTCGTTCTGGGCCAATTTGGGCCCATGATTTGGCTAGAGAATCTGCCAGCAAATAATCTTCAAGTCGCACGCCAATTTCGTTGATGTGGTTGGGGGTTTGATTTAATTTTTGAACGTCGGCAAGAGCGCTATAAGCTTGCAGGTCTGCACTCCGATTGCCAGTCAGAAATCGACCTACTACTTTAAAAGGAACCGCGGGATGAGTGCCAACTGAAATCATCAGGGGTTGATCTAGTCCCACGCCCAATCGCTTCATGAGTTCATCACCTAAAATAATGCGATTGCCGCCAACATTTATATCTGAAAATTTACCTGCTATCATATATTCGGCGACGGTAGTTACATGAGAATGTTGCGCGGGAATACAGCCGGTAAGGTTTGCCGCGACTGATATTTTACCTGAGTTGAAAAGCGCGGGTGCCGTCAAAGTTGGGGAAAAGGCTTCAACTCTCAAATCAGATTGCAAACGCTTAAACCAAGCCTGTGGATTTTGAATTTCTAAAAAGCCTTCGACGCCTGAAGGAGGAGAGCTCCAAAAGCTATGAATATTTTCATTTTCAAAAAAAGCCTCATCGAGGCTATGCTCATGAAGATAATCTTGCCTTGCTTCGATGTGAACTTGCGCCGAATTGTTAACTAGTTGCTGCACTAAAAAACCTTGAAAGCCAACGAAAAAACCCGAAACCGATACATAGGCCATGGTCCCAAAAAAAACGCCGAGCAAAGTAAGAAGTGTTTGTCTTCTTCTTTCTAACAAATAACGAACAGCTAAAAATATCATGGGCTTGGTTTTTTTCTTATTATCAATTGGTCATTTTCGTGAATATCTCCGGAAAGCACTTGGGCCATTGCTTCATCTACAACGCCAAGTTTGACCTCGACAGAGCTAGGTATTCCGTTTGATTTCACAACCCAGACATGGCCATTTTCAAAAGCAGCAGTGGGCATGGTGAGCACATCTTGAAGCTCTTGAATGATGATGGCAACATCAGCCGTCATTTCAGGTAAAATTTCATTTGGCAAATTTGCCACATCTATTCGGGCAAGGAAATTTGCGCTATAGGAATATACGGATGCAACGACACCTGAAATTTGTTTTTGTCTCATTGAATCGAAACTAATGATGGCCTTTTGACCAGGACGAACACGAAGCGCGCTCTGTTGAACCAAATTGACCACTAAGTATCGATCGGTCAAATCAGTTACAACCATGATTGGACTTTGAGAGAAAACATTTTCACCTACTTTAAAGGGAACGTAACTTACCATTCCTGCAAAGGGAGCGTGATAGGTTATTTGGTCGATGCTTGCAAGTTTAGCCCCTTTTAAAACAAAATCGCCCTCGCGGGCATAAAGTTTTCGAAGATTCTGAGTCACTCCGGGTTTGATGCTAAAGCTGTGTAGAGCGGTTACGGTTCCGATTCCATATACGGCGTCTACTATTCGTCCCTTTTTGAGGGGCTCGGTGACGACGCCATTTCTTCGATCTAATATTTTCTGCGTAAATATGAGTGCTGCCAACAGAATTGAGAAACCCAACATACTCAAGATAAAATGTTGTCCAATCCAGTTTTTCAACGAGCGAAGAAAATTCATTTAGCTACGGACTCCCATTTGGGCTAAAATTCACACGGCGGCTTAAATCCTTAAAATAGATTCGAATCGCTTTGACAAGCTAATTCGAGAAAAGAGTCCGTAGGTGAGGATAAAAGTTTGCCTTCAAGCATCCTAATTTGTCCTGTGCCATTTGAGAGTATTCTTATCTCCAAATTTTTTCTTGTGTCATCCTGAAGATCTTTCAACTTTAAACCCGAATGAATATGCTCGGCTGGATTGTATTTTGCTATTGAAAATGCACCGCTGTAGTACTGATGTTGGAGGCCTGCGTAACTCAGCTCATAAACATTCCCGAAATATTTCCCGTGTTCAAAAAATACGTTCACGCTATAGCCGGCATCCACGACGTTTTGAGATCGACATTCAACTACAAGTTTATCGTTAATGGCTTTCAATTCAGATGCGGACGCAGAAACGCAAGCTGTACCAATAATTACGAAAGCTATTAAGGATGAAAACATAAATAACCCCTTTCTAAATTTGATTTTCTGATTGGCCAAATTTGCAAAGCCAGTGCCAAATCTTACAAAGTTGAAATGAATAGAGAAATTCAAGTTTGATCTTAGGGCGTCGAGAGTACTCAAGCTTATTACCATGACTAAATGTCTCAGGAGGTTTCAGAAAATGTCTCAAGAGTTTAATTGAAATAAAGAGAATCTGTTCGGTTAGGAACATTCAATTGATTATTTGTTTCTAGTTTGAAATTGATATAGTTTAGAATCAAACAGGCGTCGACCGAATTGAATGGCGCGAAATCAAAAAATTAAGGAGAGCAAATGAAGAATTTATTAATTCTGGCCGTGGTAATGGTGTTCGGTGGAGCTTTGAGTGCCGAAGAAAAAGACAGCGCAAAAATGCCAATGGGACATGATGAACATATTCAAATGCATGAAAAGATGTCTAAGGCCCATCATGAGGCTGCAGAATGCTTAAAATCAGGAAAGCCTGAAGAAGAATGTAAAACGGCTTTTCATAAAATTTGCGAAGATTCTGGAAAGCCAGAAATGTGCGGTCATTCGATGGAGCACCACAAAAAAACCAAATAGTGAAATTCTGGATTGGGTCAAGTCTCTCTTTCACGTTGCAAATTGTCCCGTAATTTAATTGCGAAAACATTTCATTTGAAGTTGGGTTCGAAATAAAAAGAGAAGCGGGCGAAAAACGATTGGCACGAAGACTGCTAAGTAGAATGTCATGTTCGATAAGCAGCGAAGCTAGTCAGAACTCACACAGGTGAAAGTCCTGTCGGCAGAATTTTTCAGTTACTGCTGAAGCCTGGGTCAA
>JAYUEN010000502.1:0-3166 GCA_043739185.1 Bdellovibrionales bacterium | reverse complement strand
GGAAGTTGATAAGGCCCCCCCCCCCCCGCACTTATTTGATTCATAGCTACAGTAGGACCACTTGAATCATTTATTGTGGTCTTAGCTATCCTCATTTTATCTTTTCATATGATATCAGTTTTAGTCATGAGCGTGATTTTTTTAAGGCTGGAACCATCGTCATTATTTTACTTTTATCCATACATTGATCGAAATAGCGATTGGCTATCTAGAGCCTTCGCATTTGCCCTTCTCACAAAAACGATCACGTTAACTCATCTTTTATACCTAACCGGGAATATTTGTATTTTAAGAATGGATTTGCGGCTCTTTAGAAAATCTCTTTCGAGCTTCGTTTTGAATTTTACTTACCTGAGTATGACTGAAAGCCGAAGATAATCCGAAGCGCGGCATATTCGAATAAATACATTCAAATTCAGTTCGACTGACCTTATAGGTTTCATGATAAATACCGACACTGCCATCATCGCCAACTTTTTTCATAAATTTTCCCCAAGCCGAAACATGTGGATAAAGCACATTCGATGAAAAGGCTTCTAATTTTTCGAAAGACTCCCAATAAGAAATCAATGTTGTTGTAATTGGAAAGAGGCGAAAAAAGGATTCTGCTCCTAACATCCCAATTGATTTGTCTTGAGCCAGCCTAATGAGCATCTTGGGCATCGCTAAGGCGACTGGTAACCATTTATGAAATAGCCACCATTTGTTCACCCGCATGCCAATGATGAATACCACAAAATCACGATCCGATTGAGCGGTATAACGTCCATTATAAATTTGCGACATATGATCCTTATTTGTTTGCCTATGTTATTTGTTACTACATCTCACTTTTATAAATTGGAATACAAAATTCGTGTGGCCGAATTCTTCGACGAGTCCCATTGGCAACGCGATAAATTATTATCTCAAAGAGTATGAAGAGCTCTCAGCATTTTTAAAAGATGGTCGTTATGAGATCGACAATGGTTGGATCGAGCGCGCGATCCGAAAGTTTGCCATCGGTAGAAATAATTGGATGTTTTGCGATACCGTGGACGGCGCTAAAGCTTCGAGCCTTTTTTACAGCTTCGTGATCACCGCAAAACTTAATGGCAAAGATCCCTTCGAGACACTCACGCAAATCCTTCGAGCATTACCGCATGCAGCGTCTATCGACGATTATGAAAAGCTAGCGGCTCTCCTCGTCACGAAACCGACTCTCCACTAAAATCAATCATGGGGCCGATAGCTCGCTTACAAATTATCCAGCAAGCTTACTCAATTAAAGTCTCATTTATGATCGGCTTATTTGAGACACACTTAAGGAAGGCAAACTCGATACCGTGGACAAAAATTAGTTTGTCCGCAAGAGTATAGGTACTTGAATCCGAAAATTTACATTCAGTTTGTAAACATCTTACCGAATTTACTTTGATTCAAAAAATATTAATCGTGGATCTGAATCTACTAGCGCGTTCCAGACCCAGCAAGGTCGAAATGGATTTCGTCATGATCAAACTGGAGAAAAAGATCTCCAAACTGAAAACCAACGAAAAACGGCCAAAATGCAATTTGAACAATGCACTTTGCATTTTGAGCAAGATTCTCGCAAGAATCTTCATAGGCTTCAAATCCAATTCCAGAAACTTGGAAAGCCGTCATTTTTAAAGGAGTCGGGTCCGTATTTGTAACGACGTAATCCTGCACTTCTCGAGAATTAACCGGGACTTGACCAAAATTCACGTACACCCTGCTCGAATTCGTTTCAGTGCCTGCGACTTTACGAACAAGAGGGCGAGCCTGTACAAACTGTGAAGAGAGAATAAAAGCTAAAGCAAACAGAATTATTTTCATTTTAAAATCCTTTTTAATATTTAGGCATTCAGCCTTGAATATCGTCTCCACTGAACAGAGACCAGTCAATTCAAAAAGTGTTTTTTAAATTCATGGTGTTGAACGGAACGCGACAGTATGTGTAGGCAAGCAAGCGTGACGGGTATAGTAATTTGATTTTTGGCTTTCAAATGTTGACCTTACTATTTTTTTATACAGAAACTCTCCATGTCAACGCTTTCACAGGCTCGTCAATTCTTTGAACAGATGACCAAATTCCAAATATCTAAGTCGAGCTTGTTTTAAAGCGCCAGGCCTAGTTTCTGCAGCGACTTGAGTTGATCCGATATCAAAGGAGAGTATCAAATGAATAACTGGATAAAGCTTAAATCTTATTACGACAAAAGTGAGGCCGAAATAGATAAGGGCTTTCTTGAGTCAGTAGGAATTCAAGTCTTCGTCAAAGGCATGGAACTGTCGGGAGCTCGCCCTTACCTGAATGCAACCAACCCAATCGAAATTTTAATTGATCCAAAATATTTAGATCGAGCAAAAAAAATAATCGAGGACAATGGCTAAGACAGATCTCACATGAGATCGAGTTCACTTTGCACGATAAGTTTTTTTTTGGATCATCTGGCGCCACGCCTGTATTTTCCCAATTTGGGCCGTCTTTGTTCACGGAATGACGTTCTAGCTCTGGCCCACAAGCCCAAGAGCATTTGCAAAATCGTGCGCTTTGTATGGTTCAAATTGCGAAGTTAAACATTCTCGAAACTAGCCGCGCTTTAAAAGTTCAATTGAAAATTTCAAGCCGCACAGTTGAGACAAATTCTTTTTAGAATTATGAATAATCCAAAAAGCGTATAATATTTTATGCGCTTCTTGAGAACTGAGTTCTTTTTTTTCCATAAGTCAATAGTCGGATATTTGAGCGCGGGGTCAATCCCTGAAAACCCGCGTCCAACACGAAATCTCATTTTAAGGCGAAAAATCTCGGGGCCAAACTTTTGCTAGTCGTCTTAACAAGTGGTGGATTCATAGTCGATTTCTACGTCTCATAAAAGCGCACTATATCACTCAACAACTTGAATTCACCTCGCTAAAAAACAGGCGGCTGCGGCTCATTAATTGCTTTGTTGGTGACTATCACGGGGGTGATTATGAAAGTTCTCAAAATTTTTTCAATTTTAACATTTTTAATTTTTATTTCTTCCATTTCTAATGCGCAGGATTCTGGAGACGGCGGGTTCGGCGGAAGCTGTCTAGCACTGGATAACCCAAAAATGTAAATCGATTTCGTAATGAAAGAAGTTCAATAGAAGTAGGTATTTGCCTGGGTAAATGAACT
>JAYUEN010000501.1:0-9539 GCA_043739185.1 Bdellovibrionales bacterium | reverse complement strand
TGTGACAAGTTGTGAAAGGGCCAGGTTTTTACTTTTTGATCTAGACTCCTTTGGAGTCATTAATAGGAATAGGCGCAGAATTGTTGAGTAGGTTTTGAATTTAATTCATGAAAAGGCATGCCAGCTCCAATTGATTTGAATTGGGCTTGGCCCGATGCTTTGCAATATTTTTGATGAGTAATTACCAGAGGTGTTCATGAAAATTGCTTTGATGATTGCTACAATATTTTTAGCTTCTACTCAGGTGCTCGCAGCCCCTAAAATGATCATTCATTGCACTGGGTTTAGTTTGCCCAGCGGATTGAAGCTGTCTTTTGTTTATGTAACAGATGCTGATAATACGGGAAATTCGCAGTCGGAAATTCACGCTTATGAACAAGCTTCAGACTCAAATGAAATTCGATCTTCTTATTTTGGGAGAGTGATCTGTCAAAGTGAAACTCGAGATGAAAATAAAATCGCTTGTAGCACCGATTTATCAGAGACATTTACGGTCGATTTAAAAAATCTTACTGCTACGGCAAGTAGCGATGGTTTTTTAGCAAAATATCCAGATTGCCAAAGCTTTTAACATAACTCTTAGGCAAATTACGAAAGTAGCCAAATTATTTTTTTGCTTTGTAAATTTGAGTGATCGGGGCGCCGGTTGCAATATTGATCCCTTTTATTTTCACGAGAACAATTTTTGGACGGAAGAAGCCGGTCGTCTCGCCGTAAAAGGATTCGACCTTTACCCAGGCATTTTGACTTGATGGTCCTAATTGAATTCTTGATTCGACCGTGCAGCTTTCATCTTGAGCATTTACCGCAACTACCAACCTAGGATCTTTGATATCATGATCAACTTCTTTGAGATCATTGAGGCTTACAAAAAAACTTCTATTTCGAAATAAAAGTTCTGGCTGGCTCATCTCGATGCGCTTTTTGATTTCTGTTTTAATAGACGAATTCAAAGCTTTATAGGTTGTGCCACTCATTAGCCAAAAAAAGTCAAAAATGGGTTGCGCAGAACTATCAGTAACAAAGTCGCAGTTCTCATTTAATTTGGTGAAAACCACTAATTTGTTTTCGGGATTTTGAC
Source organism: Bdellovibrionales bacterium (assembly GCA_043739185.1). Lineage (GTDB taxonomy): Bacteria > Bdellovibrionota > Bdellovibrionia > Bdellovibrionales > JAMPXM01 > JAYTQQ01. Next base: position 8,458 of record JAYUEN010000501.1, on the reverse strand, counting down.
TTTTTTCAACTAATAGAACGGGTTGATAAGAACCAATTACGGAAATGGCGGGCCAAATTAACTGTGCGCCGAAAGAACTTCCGGTGTACATAAACAAACTAGCGCATAAAAAAAGTCGTTTCATTTGAGATAAAACTTCATTTGGCATTGAGACCTTTCTCCGTAGAAACCTGTTTTGAAGCATACTTTAAGAGCCTGGTTTTATCTAGATCGATATTTTTTTGATAAAATTTTACATTTTAAATGACAATTGAAGCTGGCCCTATAAGCGATTTGGGCTGCGGTTTGAGTCTGGCTCCTGCCACGATGAAATTTGCATAAGCTTCAATGTAAAAATAACTCAGGACCTCATAAATTTTGCCCCGAAATAGTCAAAATATTTGATTTGTCTGGACGTTAATTTACGAGCTCATTTTAGTCTATAGCTGCAGACAAGCAATGCTATAGAGCTACATCAGGGGTATTACTCTGAAATTCTCTCGAGTGAAATTTGTGACTGACTATGGTCCAAGAGCGCGTGTAATTTTGCCTGCAAACATAGACTTTGTACCAAAATTAAAAATTCACAAATTTCACGGTTAAATAATTAACCGGAAAGAATTAACATATTGGAGGATTAAAAATCATTCGAGCAAGGTGATAAAATGTTTTTCAAATTAAATTCCAAAAATAATTCAGTCTTAGGCAGTTTCATTATTGTTTTAAGCTTAGTCGCTTGTAGTAAATCAAGTCGCATTTCACAAGTAAATCCGGTTGCAACGGTTCTGCAAGGCTCAGGTGATCCGTGCCCTGACGGAATTGCCGCTTTTACCAAGAATGTTTATACGCCGATTCTCAGGCAAAGTTGTGTTGAATGCCACGATGAGAATGAAGATGGGCCTCCACATTCCACCGCAGATGTTCAGGCTTCTTATGCGGCGATAAAAAGCTATGTTGATTTCGCACAACTAGATAAATCAAGATTGGTGAGTCGGGTTAAATCTCAACATTGGGTGAATTATGATCCCAAAGCGACAGGAACGACAGTTCCTATTATCACCGCCGCTTTGCAAAGTTGGTTTGATGAAGGTGAAAAGTCTTGTCCCAATGCTGCAACTCAAATTTCGACTAGTCTCTCTATTCCAACTCAGCTGCCGGTTTATCCAGAAGACAAATTTGTTAATATGAGTTGGAAACTCGATTCTTTGGGTGCGGCCTTTGTGGGAAGTCAATTCAGCATGGATGTTCAGTTGTTTGCGGCACCGACGACCACGACGCCGGGTGCTTATCGCCTCCGAAAGCCTAAGTTTGCATCCCTAAAACCAGGAGTGAAGATTGGAGGAATCGAAATATTTCTCAATCAAAAATTACAGCAAACCGCAAGCGCCTGGGGGAATTTAAATGCTGAAATTGGTGGGCATATTCCTTTGGCCAAAGTGAATAAAGACGACGTATTTGCAACCGCGCCGACGCTATCGTCAAGGCATGTGATTATTCTTCAGGATCAGGCGGCAGGGGATGTGTTCTCAGTTGCATTTACCGGATTGCAATTTAGCGCAGCGCCCGCGTGCAAAGCGCTCCCCGTTTTTCAATCTAAGATTTTGCCAGCGGTTAAGCAAAATTCCTGTGTGATTTGTCATTCGCCGCCTGCAAAAAATGCCATTGGGGCAGGTGATATTTTAAATTTCGCGGTAAGCGACGATGTGGCCTGTGCATTGACAAGGGAGCGAGCCGATTTTGCTCACCCCGAATCTTCAGTATTTTTTCTTTTGGGTTTTACTGAGGCGCTTGATCATCCGCCCGCAATCAATCTACCAGCCTCATTTAGTAAGGATTGGTATAACTGGGTAAAAGCTGAGGGAGCACAATGAAAAAATTAGACAGAATTGTATTTTTAGCAGCTGGATTTTTGAATTTACTCATCCCGCCACTTGCTCAGGCAGATGTTGCCGATATTCAGTGCTGGGGGAACAATGCCACAGAGCAATTAAATGTTCCTTTAGGTTTGGTTCCAAATCGAGTTGGTTCTGATATTGTCGATATACATTTTGGGCGCGGCTATTCATGTGTGCTCAATTCAAAAGCCAAAGTGAATTGTTGGGGCGCCCATACCGTCATCGCCGACTTTTTGATGACTCAACAAGATGTGATCAATTTTAAAATTGGTGTAACTGAATTTGATGACCAAAGCTTTGCCTGTGCCAATACTTTGTCGGGCATTCATTGCACTAATGTTTCAGATCCATCTGCGACCTTTACCAAGAATGCAGTTATAGGTGTTGGCGTCGGTTTTGCCTGCGCTCTTGATGCAGGTGCGGTGAGCTGCTGGGGCAATAATAGTTTTAGTTTGCCTACATACGTAAATCCTAAAAAAATGGTGGTAGGTTCAGATGATATATGTGTTTTAGATGACGACGGAGTGAAATGCACCGGAGATGGAAATTCAGATCTCGAAATCGAAAATGTCCCGACACTCGATACACCAACCGATTTATTTATCGCTATTGGCTTTGCTTGTGCAACTGTTAAAGACGGTATCAAATGCTGGGGGCGTCCTGATAATGATGGTTTGCCAGATAAACCAACTATCCCAAGCTTAAAGGCTGATACCCAATATGCCCTTGGCGAATTTCATGCTTGTGGTCTCAGTAATGGGCAGGTGCAATGTTGGGGAAATAATACATACGGACAATTGCTAGTTCCGAAACTTTCAAATGCGACAAAACTTTTCTCTGACTATTCGGGCAGCCAAATTTGCGCAGTTGATGATAGCGGACTGAGCTGCTGGGGAGCCAATGCCACTGGGCAGGCGGCGATGTTACCCTTTGATTCAATTTCTGCAGGCTTCGGAAATACCTGTATTTCAAGTGGTGGTCACATCAAATGCTGGGGTAGTGCTTCGCAAACTGTAAACTCCGGGCCTCTCACTAAAAGGTCAACTGAGTTAAGCGGAATTTATCAAGTTGGCGTGGGTTCGAACTTCGCTTGCGCTTTTGATGCTTTCGACAATTCAAATCACGCTTGTTGGGGAGACAATGCTCCTATCATTAAAAGTTCACCAAGCTTGCCGGTTACGAGCACCCTTCAAGATGCGCCAATTTTATCTGTTGGCTTTGCTCACGCCTGTTCGCTTTCAAATTCAGTATTTTGTTTTGGAGCCAATGAATATGGTCAGAGCACTCCACCAAATAATTTACAAACAGGTGTGCGAGATGGTGCAATTTCAGCTGGAGGTCATCATACCTGTGCAATTGACTTGGTAGCAGGTGTCAAATGTTGGGGCCAAAATAAATATGGCCAAACAGATGTTCCTAAAAATATAAAAAATCCAAGAATGGTCGCAAGTGGATTTGGTCATAGTTGTGTTCTCGATGACGATGGCGTGAAGTGTTGGGGGCGAGACAGCGAAGGCCAAATTACAGTGCCAACATTGAAGAATCCGAGAATGATACAGGCAGGGGGTTATCATACCTGTGCAGTTGATGATTCTGGTGTTCAATGTTGGGGTGATAATAGTTTTGGGCAAACTCAAGTACCTAAGAGTTTGGGATCAAAAATCGCGTTACTAACAACTGGCTACTTACATTCATGTGCGGTGATAAAATGAAAAACAAAATTCTTTTAGGCTTGAGTATTATATGTATGACTACTACCCAATTGCAGGCGGCTCCTGAGCCGCTGTTCAATGCAAAGGATTTCGGAAGTCGCTTGTTTGAGCGGCTTGCTGGAGTGCCTCTCAGCTCGCAAGATAGTCGTTATCCAGATTATATGGCTCGCATCGCGAAAAAAGATTTCATTGGAGCTGCTGCAATTGCAACCTCCGATACAAATTTTTATAATATTACAGTTCGAAATTGGGCTGCAATCATGGATAACAAAGACGGCAGCTCACTTATTCCCTTTGACGATTTTCAAGCGATGGTAATTGGTACTGTGCGCGACGATTTTGACGCCAGAACTTTGCTAACCGGAAATTTCACTTATCGCGGTGATACGTCTTTGGGCATGGGAAAGCCGACTCGAGATAATAATGATCATTACCTAGCAATTGATAAAGCCAATTTAGATTTAAATAATAGTTTAGTGCGAGTCGAACCGCAATGGTCAGACTTAGGTGAAAACGATGAAGCTGCCGGCGTACTGTCCTCACGGGGCTGGGGCGCAATGCATTTTTCAGGAGGCACCAATCGCAGATCAGTAGCCTTTTCGATGCAGATATTTCTGTGCTCGCCCATTCAGACGTGGCGCAATCCAGCCATAGACGACTTTCACGTCAGAAGAGATGTTAATCGCAAGCCAGGTGGCGATCCTTCGACTTTTCAACATACTTGCCGTGGCTGTCATGCTCCCATGGATGCATTTGCCGGTGCATTCGCGCATTTTGATTTTATGAGTGGAACACTTATAACTTCAGGTTTGCAATCTGTGGTCCCAAAATACAATCAAAACGCGAGTACCTATCCTGATGGTTGGGTGACGACAGATGATTCTTGGGTCAATATGATTGCAGACAATCGTCAATTTGGTTGGAGAACGCCGGCAACAGGTAACGGCATAAATGATTTTGGAACTTTGCTTGCAAACTCAAGTCAGTTTAGCCGGTGTATGACTTTACGTGCTTTCAAAGAGGTCTGTCGTCGCGATATCGGGCCCACGGATACGAGTCTCATTCAAACCCTGGCCACAAATTTTGAGGCGGGTGGCTATAAGCTTAAGTCGCTTTTTCAAAATATTGCAATTCAACCTGCGTGCATTGGTGCACCTTAAAAATTTGGAGAATTCATGAAAAAATTTAATCTTGTAATTTTATTTTGTTTAGTTTTGCCTCTGGGATTGGCCAACACTTCGTTGGCCAGTGTGAGAAAATCCTCAAAGTCAAAAGACACCAGTAGTTTGGCTCTTAAAAATTATCGGGAAATTTTCGCAGCTTTGGCCGCGGCTACGAGAGTCGATCCTTCATTGCCAGAAATAAATAATTACTATCAGCAAGTGATCACCCAGTTGCCAAGAAATGGTACGCTCGTAGAGTTCAACTCTCAAAGTCTCATCGCTTCAATCGGACTTGCGGGTGCATTTTGTAAGCGAGTGATTTACCAAGACGCAGAATTGAAGGTTCCTAAATCGGGCCTCAATGTCGGAATTGATTTTACTAAAGAGCCAAGCAAAGTAGCAGATGATATGCTCAAATCAGTAATTCAAAATTACTCAATGGCCTTTTTGCAAAGGGCACCTAGCAATACCGAGCAAACATTTTTAATGAATTTATTTAGAGCACAGAGCGCTACGGACAATACCTCACTAGGTACACGCACAGCAGTTTTAGTAGTCTGTACGGGGATTGCAAGCAGCATCGAGTTTTTAGCAAATTAATCGCATTTTCAAAAAGAGGAATTCTATGAAAAAAAGTAAAGATACCCAATCTCAAACGCATACCGCTCCGGTTTCTAGAAGAGATTTTATTGCTCGAAGCAGTCTCGCGTTTTCGGCCACATTGCTCGCTCCAAACTTTATTGGTCAAGCTTTAAAAGCAAGTCCCTTTGATCCGACATCTTGTTCTCCACCCGACAGTAGCGCGAGCTTTATTCCCATGTTGGTTTTTGATTGCGCAGGAGGAGCTGCACTTCCGGGAAATTTTTTAGTTGGGGGTCAGGGCGGGCCACAAGATTTATTGCCCTCCTATGATACTTTGGGTTGGGATCCTAGGGCTGCGGGCGCTATTGATTCGCGTTTCGGTTTGCCAATGGCAAGTAAATTGAGCCAAATACTAAAGGGAATTCTAGCCAATGCTTCGACTGATGCTCAAGCTAATTTCCGCATGGGAAGTTTCCTGCATGCATCCCAAGATGATTCTCAAATCAATTTAACGTCTTCATTAATTTTGGCCTTAGAGTTGGGGGCTAGTGGTAATATTGTTCAACGAGGTCTCGGCACCACCTCAAATTTTTCAGGTGGAAACAGCGGCGGCATCGATCAAAATTCTTCGCTTCAGCCAATAGCGGTTTCGTCCGTCAACGACGTATTGAATGCCGTGAGTATGGGGCCGGCTCTTGATATGTTACCGATGGCATCCAGAAGGACTCTCATTCAATCGATGTTATCTATGAGCAAAGAACAGCTCCTGGCACTCAGTAGTGGCTCGCCCGGAGCATTCGGTGACCAAATGTTTTGCGCCTATCAAAATGCCGCGGGTTTTACGGATGCAGGAAAGGCACTTGATCCACGAAACGACGCTTTGATCAGCAAGCTCTATGCGATTAATAATAAAACCGCGGGAGATAGTCCGGATCTTATCTCCGCAGCAATTGTGATGAATGTTCTCAAAAAACAGTCTGGCCCAGGAGTCATTACCATTGGTGGATGCGACTATCATGATGGCAGCCAATCAACAGGAGACCAAAAAGACCTTGAGATTGGAGTTCAAATTGGGCGTGCGCTTGAGGCCGCTCATATTTATAAAACTCCATTGTTTATACAAATAATTACCGACGGAGGAATATTTGCAAACGCCGGCACCAGAAATTGGGGCGGTGACTCTGGGGATAAAGGTATGACGGTCATTGGTTATTATAATCCAAATGGCATTCCAAACTTAGTGCATCCCGCGAGTCCTCAAATCGGAGCCTATAATGTTGGTCAGGGGGCAGATCAGTCAACACTCTTGGGCTCAGATACCGGCAAGGTGGCCTATGCAAGCTTTGCAAACTACTTACAGGTATGTGGAACACTCAGCGCAAATGCCGATATGTTTTCGCCGATATTTGGCGCAAATAATTTAGACTCCATTTTGCTGTTTGGCGCGAAGTAGTATTAGATTGTTCGCACAGCTTTATTGTTTTAGGTTGCAACTCTAGCCATGAAATCATATCTTCTGCGTTGCCGCGGAGGATTCTTTTAATGTTTAAACTTCTAATTTTCACAATTGCGATTGTTTTCTCTACCCAAGCTTTTTCGTGGGGAGGTCGGGGCCATCACAGTGTTTGTGACGCCGCCACTTTTTTGGTAAAAGATGAAAATCTCAAAAAATTCATGACCGCAAGACCTCAGGTAATGGGGCACTTATGTAATGTCCCTGATATTTATTGGAGAGGTTTAGATGCCAAACAAACCTCGATCGGTAATCCTAGCCATTATATTGATCTTGAAATCCTCGACATGAAATTAGACAAGGTACCTCTCGATTATAGTGCTTTGACGAAGAGCTATCAGGGTACCGAAAATAAAATGAAAGTCGGAGAAAAAATTAAAAACTTCTCTTCTGAATTTGGTTCTCTTTGGTGGCGCGCGGATCAGTTTTTTAGACTTGCCATCCAGTTCGGAAGTGCAATTAAAGATGCCGTAGTGCCAAAAGGAAGTGCAGAACAACAAGACCAAAACTTAGTTTATAATAAGTCGATTTATCAATTTTATGTTCATCTCGGAATTATGGGTCATTTTGTTGGGGACGCCTCCCAGCCCTATCATGGCACATTTGATTATGATGGCTATGGTACCGGTCATGGCGGCATTCATTTATATTATGAGGAGGCTGCGGTAAATGCTCAAGATGCCAATTTGGTTTCAGAAATTGTAAAGGAAGCAAAACGCCTTCAAAATTTAAAAAAATCTCGCCCCGTGTTTTTAATGGCCCAAGGAGTTCTTGAGAAAATGAAAGCGCTCTCAATTATTTCGATTCGTGATATTCCGGCTGTCAATTCCATTGATCCGGTGATTAAGCCTTCAAAGTCCGAACATCGCGACGGCAAAGATTTCAAAACGCCCGCAGAAAGAAAGGCCGTTGAGGCGGTGGCTGCAAAATACAAAACTCTGATCATTTCAGAAATGGCAAGATCATCAGCATTATTGGCTCAATTGTGGGATGAAGCTTATGAAAAAATTGGCAAGCCAGAGCTCTCACATTATCAAAATTTTCGCTATCCCTTTGAGCCAGAATTTGTGGCGCCAGACTATCTTGGCGAGAGTTCTCAAAATTAGTTAAAAATTAGGAGTTTAATTTTATGCCACAAAAAGTCCAAATAAATAAAGCCAGCCTTATTTCACCTATAGCTGACAATTTAATGATCGGTGGAGCTTCGATTATTACCTTTGCCTTTTTTTGGCTATTTGTAGACAAATCTGCCAATGTCGCAACGATCGCAGTGACCGCTTTTTCTCTATCGTTCATTATAAATTTCCCACACTTTTTCTCTTCCTATCTTTTTATCTACGGAGATTACAAGGAACTTTTATTTAAGAAAAAAAGTTTTTTTTGGGCCGGGATTGCAGCACCGCTTTTGATAATTTCCTATTTGGTTTTTTCCGTAATGACCAAAAATCTTCAATTATTGGGTTTGGGCGTACAACTCATGTTTTTGTCAGTGGGTTGGCATTATGTAAAACAAATTTTCGGAACCGCAATTGTAACATCAGCAGTTCAAAAGTGTTTTTTTTCTCATTGGGAGCGGGCGATTGTACTACTCAATCTCTATGCGGTTTGGGCGAT
>JAYUEN010000500.1:0-28543 GCA_043739185.1 Bdellovibrionales bacterium | reverse complement strand
TAGCTTTAAAAACTTTAGATTTCGAGTGGGCGGCCTTGCCTTCCTATTCGTCTTTCATATCGCTTCATATTACTGGGTCGGCTTTTTTTACCCTGCCGTCATGTTAAGTCTCCTGGCATTTTTTTTCATAGATTTGTTTTCCCCTCGAACGGAAACCAAAATTCAGTTTCGCAGTCTTAGTTTTTTGCTTGGCTCCATCTCTTGGCTCATTTTTATTTTTATGCAAATTAGCTCCCTCAACAATTCGCGTGCAAAAGCCTTGGGTAGTCAATCTCGTCTGTGGAGCCTCAATATGTTTGATGCGCGAAGCATGTGTCGAGGCGTATTCTTTGCGCATGAGGATAGTCAAACAACTGAATTGGATTTTCAAAATGAGGAGTTAGCCTCTAGAGTCAAATGTGACCCCATAATTTTCTACGAGCAAGCTCGACATATTTGTCAAAATAAAAGCGCCCGCGTGCGATCGCTCGAGGCACATTTGGTTTCAAGACAATTTTCAGACATTGATAATCTAGTCATCGTACGGGAAAAGGACATATGCAAGATTTGGCCAAAATAGTCAGAAACAATCGCGGCGATTTTATAAGACTGCTGGCACTTTTCTTACTCGTCACTATCGTCGTTACTTTTTTCCTCAATGTATTGCCTGTGATTCGACATTTACAAGATGAAGTTATCTTCAATCCCAGAGCTCAAGATTTTTTCAATATTGTTGGCTTTACTAAGTCATCGACAACCGCAAAAAACTTAACCTCTATTTACCGAAACGACACCAGTCGCAGTGGAGCCTATCGAGTCAACAATTTTAAATTGCCAAAAGGCATTACTTACCACATCGATAAACTATTTGGAGGAATTCACAACGCTTCAAAATCAACTCCTGCAGTTGATTCGTCGGGAGTTTATTTCGGAACGGATTTAGGTATCTTTTATAAATATACTCTTGCCGGAAATTTGATTTGGAGCTTTCAAACAGAAAGTGGCCAGCAAGGGATTCACGGCACTGCATTGGTTGACGAAGACTATGTATACTTCGGTAACTACAATGGCAATTTTTACTGCCTTGATAAGAGTAATGGTGAATTAGTTTGGACGACGACGATAGCCAATGCCATCGGCTCCTCGCCTCTATTGTATAAAGATAAAGTTATTTTCTCGGCTGAATTCGGCCAGCCGCTACAAGGATATGCCGTGGCACTTAATCGCCATAGCGGAAAAAAGATTTGGGTCTCCGAATATTTTGAAGAACAAGTGCATTCCTCACCCACTTTAGATGAAGCCAATAAAATTATTGGTGTTGGCAGCAATACCGGAGTTTTTTGGGGACTTGACGCCGAAACCGGTCACACGCTTTGGAAACTCATGACAGATGGGCCCATCAAGGGAACCGCAGTATTTTACAAAGGGCAATTTTGCTTTGGGTCTTGGGACAAGAGTTTAAATTGCGTAAGCTCACATAACGGAGAAAAGCTTTTTTCAGTCTCACTTGAGGCCGCCTCCCAGTCGAGCCCGGCATTAGATGAGGAAAATCAACTCATCTATGTTTCAAGCTCATCTGGAAGTATCTACAAAATCAGTCTTGCCTCTCGAAAAATTGTCCAACAAACTCCTTTAAATGAAGTCGGCCTTAAAAATCGCTATAGCGTTCCCAGCCCAATCATCATTAAATCAAAGAAAGAAACATATTTAGTAAGTTCTTGTGAAAATACAAAAGTTTGCTTTTTTAATGCGGCAACATTAAAGCCATTGCAAAAAATTGAAGTGGGCGGATTTATCAGTGGATCTTTTACTGTGAACGAAGGTGCGATTTTCTTTAACATCGACAATCACGGCCTGGTTCGTTTGAACTAAGTAACTATCTAAAATTCATCAATGTTTAACAGGAGAAGGAAGACGATTGTTTCTTTTGATTTGCTCAATCTCTTCAGGCCTAACTCTTTGAGGCTTGACCACTCGAGGTCCATAGACTTTTACGGGATCTATTCTAATTGGTGCTTTAATAGGGTTATTCGTCCGAAAATGAGGCGGCGACATATGGGCCCTTGCGGACGTCCTATGTAGAATTTTTTTTGCTTTGGCATCCCATTTATAGTTGGAATAAAATTTCCAAGCCTTGAAACCATCACGCAATTTATAAAAATTTGTGCCCTTCTCGCTGAGCATGCTAGCAATTTGTTCTGGCATATTATCATGATCAGAGTGACCGACAAAAACGATAGCATGTGGCGCAAGCTTGGAGATCATTTGTGAAACCGGAGTAATATCAATCTTGTGATGCCCGTCTTCTGCCTCAGATTGTTGTACCGTGACCGAATTCGGAATCAAAATATGTTTTTGTCCGCCAACGCGACAATCCACGACCAAAGTTTTTTGAGGCTCGCTCTCTAACATTCGTTTAAGCCCATCGACATCAATCACATGAAGCAGATTTTTTAACGGACGTGCAGGAGGCCCTCCCAAACCGGCGGCGCCCTCTTTCAAAATATAAATTGAACGATAGCCCTTCTCGGTCAAAAAGTTCGCGGCATTGATTGCTCCAACATCGAAACTATTGCCAGCAATTACCACAAATCGACTTTGTGGGTGAATAATATTGTGCTCAGAAAAAAATTTAATTTGTGCAAGCTGTGAAGGCTCCCAAACATAGGCTCCAAAATTTCTCTTAAAATGTTGAAGGCCAATCGTCTGAAATGGCAATTTAAATTCTTCCTTTGCGTGCTTTGAACGAACATCGAGAAATATTAAATTTTCATCTCGACGATTTTTTAATTCATTGAATTGTGCAACTGAAATAAACTCAGCTACAGGATGAAGCTTGGGAGCCTCTGGCCAATAGGCGGGATGATCTTCAATTGAGTCCCGCGAGATCGAAACAACGACCCATCTCACATTAAGGTAAGGTTGAAAATGAGCCCCAATATTCTGATAAACTAATGGCGTGATCGATTTATCAATAATACTTTCAGCAAAATCACTATTTTTTTTGAGATCTGCAAAATTAACGTAGCTTTTTATGTCTTTAATACGTCCGCGCATTCCGACAAGGTGTAGCCACGGTATTTGATGCTCTCCTTGATATTCAAAAAACACAAAATCGAGATCCTTGTTTTTCTGAAAACAGTTCGCAAAAGATTGAGGTAGAGCGATCATAGAAGCGTTTTCATAGTAAAAACCACGTAAATAAATCGAAGGAATAATGACAAAGTCGTTCTTCAAACAAAAGGGATTATCAAGTTCTGATGCCAACTGAGTCACCACTGGCGCAACTGGAGCTGCTTTCAATAAAGGAGAAGGCGTTCGGCTCGCGGGACTTTGAGCCAAAGGAACTGGACTTTCAACTTCTGCCGGCACAGCATTGCGAATCGCTGAATTGCCATTCACAGGCTGGCGATGTGGTTTTCTCATTTTCTTAATACCCACTACGGCCAGAAAAATAATGATGAAAGCAATACCGATGTTTTTCAAGGTCAGTTTCATATGTTAATGTTAGTATTATTCTTAACTGCATGAGAGAGCAAACGTGAAAATCTATTTATCGACCAATATTGCCGATTTTAGTCATTTATTAAGAATTTGTTTCTTGGGATTCGCTTTAATTGCATCCCAGTTTATCGGTACCGTGGTCAACGGCGCCGACTTCAATCTACGAGTCAAATTGCACTTCGACTACAAAGATACAGACTTACGGCTTAAGCTATACGATGTGAAAAGTGAGTTTAACTTTTCGGTGGCACGTACATCGCTTGCAAGTTCAATAAAAGAAATTCCAGTTACTGAACCCATCAAAAGTGAGCTCGCATTTTCAAGGGAAAATAAGGCCAAGACCTTTGTATTAGTAGTAGAAAATAAATCTGACCACACTAGATATTTTTTTGCAACTCCACACACCTTTCACCCCGGAAATGTTAGCATGGGGGTCATTTTTGAATGCTTTTGCAATCACCATGTTTACAAGCTTCCGGCAAAGATGATTTGGTATAGAATTGTGAGACTCGAAGCCGATTTTACAAAAATTGCTAAGAAGAATCAGGATCTTGTTTTGTTGTCGCATAGCCTTATCGAAATTTCTGAGGCAAAAGCAGTCAAAGATTATCGACAATTGTTATATGATCCTCCTGAAAAGAAGGAGTAAGCACTTGCGTAATTATTACTTATACATTTGCCTTGCTCTCCTGCTGATAGCTCAATCTGGCTTTGCTAAGACAATTTATAAGCTGAAATTTAGTAATTCTACGCCACTTGATTTTAGTGTTCAAAGCTTTGAACTTTCACCCACCAGAGCCGATAAGGTTGGAACCAATGGTAGCCTCATTGATATTCGTCAGCTCGAACCTCTACGCGAGTTTAAAGGCAACGAAATTGAAATGACCGCAGGAGAAACTAAAATCATTGGATTGGTACTAAAAAGTAAGTCTCAAATGAAGGCTGATTTTTTTGTGGCTCCACATGAAATTCAGCCCGGCATCAGGGCGCTTGATTTTAAATTCGATTGTTTGTGTTATCATCATGCTTATCATCTAGAAAAAGGTAAAATGTGGTATCGTATCTTAAAACTCTACCATAGTTTAGATGCAAGTAAGTTAACAAAGTCCGCGGAGGTCGTGACTCTCAGTCATGAATTTCAGCCCTGGAAGAATGAAAGTTCGAATGACAGATAAAGTATACAACATCGAAGAGCGTCTCGACTTCTTTTTCGAAGCTTCCGGCCCGAACTTGCTCAATTATAATACTTCCTTTTGGAAGGAGCTTTTGGTCCCAGCAAAAATAAAAATTGTTTCTGAAACGAAAACAGAAAATATTGCAGCCTTTATTTTATCTGAATCAAGTCTATTTGTTTTACCCCATCGCATCCAAATCATTACTTGTGGCGATGCAGATGTTTTAGCCCTCACTCGATCAATTCTGAAATATTTCAATGATGCCAAACTTAATTTTGTCACCTATCAACGCCGTGGCTTGGTGCCATCTCCAGACCATTATTTTGAAAGAACTCAACTTCAAATTTATGAGCTGCTCAAATCAAAGTTAGACTCAATTGCAAACCTGAAAGGTCTTAGTTTATTTTACCAAAAAGACAAGACCCACTTTGAAAATCTTTCGACTTCGATTCAAGTTCTCATGTTTGATCCCGATCGTAATTGCCTAAATAGTTTTTTAAAAGCCCGCTCAACTGAGCGAATTGCTCGAATTTTTGCTAAGGAAACGAGTGGCTATTTGAAGGATTTTCAAGTCGATAGCCACGATTTTGAACCGATTGGATACTCTATAAACGCGATCAAAGATCTCGATTTTTATTGCTATCACTTTAGCCCTGACGAGCCCCATCCTTATATTAGCTTTGAACTCAATACGCTAAAGAATGTCCAGCTCAATGTGATCATTCACTACATCCTCGAATTTTTTATTTGCAAACAATTTGAAATTCAAATTCATCAATTCGGTGAACAGCCAGCATCAGCCAATATGATAAACAATATTGAATTTAAATCGCAAAACTTACAAATCTCAAACCTGGCAAAATTAAAAATATCATTTGCTCGAAATGCCGAATAAAAAAGTGAATGATCAAATGAATGAAAAGCAATCCAAAATAAAATCAATTGCTCGCGACAACGTGAACTGGAATGATGTTTCAAGTCTCGGCATCGGAACTTCCGGCCTACTTTTAGCCGAAATCGTCATCAATAATTTTGCGACTTACCTCCTGCAGGATATTTATCTTAATATTATTCCAGTCGTAATTTTCATGGGTATTTCGCTCGGAAATCTCATATTTCACGCCCGTAAACTTTCGAATCTTTCGCCTTATCAATGGGCGCTGATTTCTTCGGTACTTTCAGCATTCTCCGTAGGGGCATTTTGTTTTGAACCAAAATTAGGCTTACTCTGGGCAACAATTCCATTTATGGGCTATGGCGCATACCTTTCTTCTTGCTATGCCCAATTGAACCTCAAGTCATTGGTGATTGGCTTCGGAGTCGGGGGCCTAGCTCTTTACTTAATAATGGGCGTATTTTTTCAGTGGATCGCGCCTTACCTTGCATTGATCGCCATCCTCCTACCAATCGGAAATGCCGCCTTTAAGTTTGAAAAGAAAATGTGGGCCCTCTGTGCGCTGACGGCAACAATTGCCGTAATTTTACAGATGCGCGGTTTTTATGAGCCCAAACTTTTAACTGAAAGTCTTTTGGAAGGTTTCAAGGCTTCTTCAAAAGCAATGTCACCAATTTATACCCCCCTCATTCGCACCGACCTTTTTCATACAGAAGATGATCGCTACATAATAGTAACCAATGGTCGGCGCTTTGCAGTGGTTGCCTCTGCTGAGCGAGTTGAACATCGCAAACAGTCTTCATTCATACCAAGCTATGATGTTCCCTACTTAGTTAAAAAACCTAAAAGAGTTTTAGTCATTGGCTCAGCTGAAGGCAACAACATTATTTCTGCTCTAAAATTTAATGCAGATTCGGTGATTGCACTCGATATCAATCCTGCCGTAAGCGAAATAATGACCCATCAACTTCGAGATTTTTCAGGCGGCATTTACACCGATCCGAAAGTAAAAATTGTCGTCGACGAAGGTAGACATTTTGTTGAAACCACAGCTGAAAAATTTGATCTCATCACTTTGCAAGGAGTTCAAACCGGTAGTCACAGTAATTTTATTAATATGTCACTTCTCGAATCTCATCTTTTGACCAAAGAATCCCTTCTTACTTTGTGGGGACGCATGACCGAAGATGGTTGCCTTTGGATTGAAGAATATAGATGGAGTGTTCAAAACGGAGGCCGCCAAAGTACTCTCGTGCAGAGTGTATTGCAAATGGCCAAGGCCGAGCTCAGCTTGCCAAGTTTCGATCGCCAAAGCCTGTTTGTAAATTATCGCCAAAGTAAGAACAATCCAAATGGTGCCAACCGCAAGGTGCGAGAGGGCTTGCTACTTTGTAAAAAAGAGATTTCACTTGATGAAGAGACTCGTGCTATATTTGCAGAAAATGAAGTGAGTGTTTTGCCAACCGAGCAAATTTCATCAAGCCTGAAATTTCCGATTATTGATGAACATCCTTATTTTGTCGTAAACTCAGATCTAATTTTGTGGTTTTTGAAGGGTTGCCAGGTCATACTGTTGGGAATTTTAGCTTTCGCAGGCTTTTCGATTTTTTCAAAAATAAATACAACCGGTAGTCATACGCTTACGGCGTCTGAATATTCTTGGTCGCTTTTCTTAATTGGCGCCGGATTCATTTTGCTCATATCGGCGGCAATTGGTCCGCTGTCTTTGTATTTAGGAGATCCACAATTATCGACACCCGTATTATTTGTTAGCATGTATGCTTTTGGAATTATCGGCGGCCTACTTGGTCTAAAGGTTTCTGAACTTTTTTCTAAATGGAGTTTACTGTTCTTAGCGATTTATATTTATGCAGTCCCATATATTTTAGAGGCCGCAAAAACTCAAATTCTAGGACTTCAAAACACTGTATTGCGAGTTTTGATTTTTGTCTTACTAATTGCGCCGATCGGAGTTTGCGCCGAACTCCCCTATATTTGGCTTTTGCGCCACTTTGAAGGGAAGGAACGTTCAAAAGCCTATACCATTGAAAATTTAGGAACTCTTCTGGGAGTTCCTTTTGCTATTTACATTCAATTGCAATATGGCTTTTACGCGACCATGAAAGGCGCAGCCGTTTTTTATGTTTTAGCTTTTCTGTTTCTGATCACGTCGCAATTTTTTAAAAGCATGAAAATCAAATTGGCAATTCTTTGTCTCGTGATAGTTAGCGTCGGATTGCAGACTATAAAGCTTATAGAACCTAGCCACTTTGAAGCGCGAAGCACAGAAAAGCTTGATCGCAGCTTAGATTGTCGAACCGAGCCGCCCAATAAAGAAATTGAAGTTTCCTTTGCAAACGCGGCAAGACTTGAGGCCCAAAAGCAAATTGAAGTCTTGATTGGGCCTCAAGATGGATGCTTTGTGGTCGGCCAAAAGATTCCGCTTTACTCGATCAAACGAGAGAAACCATCTCGCAAAATAATTAAACGTCTGCGACGGGCTTTAGTTCGCGTTCAAAGTGTTACTGAAACGACTTTCGAAGATTTGAGCGCTCAGCAAAGGGAATATGTCGTTCAAAAATTTGGGCCTAAAGAGGGCCATGCCGTTTTCAATAAAGTTGGCTTGAATTTTTTAAAGAGTTTGCCAGCAGACGAGTGAGCTTTACAGCAAAAGACCAGCTCCTCTTACACTTTGAAAACTTTTATCTCCCGAAACAGAGACAAAATTAACTTCTCTTTTACCTCTTCCCCGAGCGTCTAATGCATCAACACTCATATTTACTGGACCTTTAAAAAAACTAGCATAGTAATCTCTGCTAACAAATACTATCCAGCCAACTAGGAACACACTTACTAAATTTACAAATATTAGATTTCGATTTGCCCTTAAAACTTCAGTTGTTAAGAATTTACCCAGTTGCATTTGGACTCCGACTCGTTTCATTAGTACATTCTTTTTCGGCAATATATCTGTAAAACAAAATCCGAATTTCAATATTAGACTAGTGCTTCAATTTGAAATGAATCAACGCCCGCCGATGAATTTTTCTTTAGGAATAAACAGCCTCACCTTCCAAATGGTTTCGATTTGCAGACCTTCTGCTTGCCATTGAACCTGCAGCCCATCTAGCTCCTCTTTGCCGATAATATCAGTGGTGGGGAAATTAATGACAAATCCGTAATTGGGTTCTATTTTCTTCGATATCAAGATGATATTTCGTGAATGAAGTGGCTGCTTTAGCTTTATGACTTGAAAACAATATGGCTCAAAGGAACCGTAACTCAATTCTTTCGGCTGACAAGAGGTAAACTTGACTTCCTGAGACCAAGTAATCCCAAGCATTTCGGCCATCAGAATTACAGACAAAAATAAAAAAACAAATAGCAGCGCGATTTTTCTTTTCATAAATAAGCCTAGTGAATTTATAAAACATCAATCCATCTGACCGGAAAGTTTCTCAGCCTCAATTTTATAGTATTTAGCAGAATTCTTGTTACCCAGTTTTTCGAATTCCTGACTTAACTGAATCGCTGCTTTACTTGCACTTTCAAAAGCATGAATTGTCACATTGCGATCTTCGATGCCATTGGCATCTTTAACAGATATCTGTTCGTTGTTTTTAAATTGGCCAGCTAAAAAGCCATCAGCGCTTTCATATACTCCCAGATCCCAATAGGCTTTTTTTAGCTGACCATAATAAGTTGAATCAACTTTGCTTCCGCTCATATAACGGATTACACCTAAGCCATCGGCAAAGCCATTTTCACAACGCCCGTGCCAATTTACTTTCAGGTTTACTTGAGAGGGCTTTAAAAAGATCTTACATTTTGTATTCTTAGCCAAGACAAAATCAGATGCAAATGCGCCGGGAACGATAAGTAGAATTAGAAATAAAAGTTTAACTTTCATATTTCTAGACTCAGACTAAGCTTCAAAGCTGTCAAGATCAGAATCAGCCGGCGCCGGCAACCCCATCCCTACTCAAGGACAAGGCGTATGTGTATAGTCCGCACCATATCCGTTGCCATAGGAGTTGAGAAAGTCGAGTACGGGATCATACAAGTTGCCGTTGATATCGATACCGTAAGCCACGTTGTTGAAGGCTGAAACTTTATACAGATATTGAACTACGCCACTACCGCAAATGCCTGCAGATGAAGGCCCAAGTTTGAATCCATTGCCGTTTCCGGCATTGGCTTTATTCGGCACCTTCGCGTTGTCATGTGAAGCACTGAAGTAAACATAAGTCACTCCTCCATGCCATGTATCAAAGCCATCATCGCCGTTGTGGTGAGTATACATATCAATATAGGTATTATCGTGAGCGCCATAGTTATTATCTATACCATCCGCATTACCACCGTTGGCATTGACTCCGCCCACTTCATTCCAAGTATTAGATACATCAACACTCACAATACAATTGTAGGCTGAAACTTGAGAGGCATCGTCACCGCTGATATATATTCCCTCACCACCATCACTCGTAGCGCTATAGTATCCGGTATTGCGAATAACTAGTCGGTACAGCAAGGCATTGCTCGTATAACCATAGCCAGGAAGAAAGGTTAATGCACCAAAGGTCACAGCACTATCAATGGTGAGATTGGCAACAGCGGCACTATTGCCTAGCTGCACTCCCCGATCCGAATTGATTGCATTTAAGATAACATTCTGGCCCGATATACCTATGAGCTTTTTACCATCAGGCACATTTATCGGGCTGCTCAAGTTATAAGTTCCACCAGATAAAAAAACCACATTGTTATTTGCAAGTGCGGAATTGATATCTGCACCCGGTTGCAGAGTCACGCCACCAGACGTAGGAAGAGCATTGATCCGAGCCTGACAATCATTAGGATCACCGTAACTTGATCTCTTTGAATTAATCTCAGACCACATTGAAGCACTCACACCTGTGTACTCAACTCCACTTGGTGGAGGCAGAGAAACTGGCGTTGGAGCCGGAGTTGGTGCGGGCTGTGAATCCGCAACATTTAAACTCACGGATGCATTTGCTGTTAGCCCATTTGCATAAGTGGCAACAACATTTAAAATATGAATACCACTTACATTGCCCCAACATGAGCTCGAAATACACCATTGGCCAGTAAGAGATTTTCCGTCAGAGGACAAGCTAAAAAATGAACCAGCTGGGTAACTTGCAAATGTCGGAAAGCCATCACGAGACAAATCGACACGTATTGGAGTTCCACTAACAAAGCCAACTGAAACCATTGTCGAAGTTCCGTTGAGTGCTAAGTTAGGAGCTCCTTGAACAGAAAGTGAAATGACCGGCGATGGGTTCGGCGTAGGAGTTGGAGAAATTAAACTCAGAAGAGTAAATAATTGATTGTCAGAGTTATCACAACTCCAAATTTGAGCTTTACCGCTGCCACCGATATCGAAACACTTGCCGGATCTCACCGACCGAAATGAACTTGAGCCGAAAGGAGTGAATCGTTGCTCTAATGAATTATCGCAAGACCATATTTTTACCGGAGAAGCATTTGCAGTTGCGTTTGAACCTGCGTCTAAACAATATCCGGTCCCGGCAATTCTGAGCTCTAGATTTGAACCAAAAGCATTTTCAGAAATCAAGAGAGCTGAAGCATCACATGCACCTTGAACTAGGTTTAGGTTGCTCTGCAATATGCCTGAAGCCGAGTGAAGACAAAGACCTGAATGCGCATTTTGAAACAGCACGGGCAAACTATTATTTGTCGCTAAATTACTGAGTTTGGCCGCCCCTGCATTCACAGTCAAAGTTGAAAAACCAGAGTCGCCACAACCCATAAATGAAGCCAGGGCTCCGCAAACGAGTAGGCATTTAAAAAAGACCTGAATATTTTTGAACACAAGTTTGACAGCAAGCATTCGCCAAATACCATATATTCTCATTAAATGCCCCCTAGGTTTAGTGATTCTTAGATTTGCAAGCCTAAGGCCGCGAACCCTAGCTCTGAAAGCCTTTGACTGTATGGTTTTGCGAAGCCTGTCAAAAAAAAACATTTACACCTAAATTATATTTCAAATCTCATCATATCTAATCATACTGGGTGCTCATCGGATCAAATTGCTATTTCTAAACCAAGCGAATAGTGATCATTGGCTTTTCACTCTTACTTAAGTGATTGAAAGTCCCCGTGAAGATCTTTATTAAGCCGGCCCAGCTGTTTCTGACCGGCAACACTAATTCTTAAATCCACCGAAAACTCAAACCAAAAAGAAAATTTTGGAAATTACTTCGGTCGAAGCTCAGGATGAGAAATCTGTCCGCCTAAATGATTTGTTCTTGCCAGGACGGTCAGAGTGAATAGATTGAAGAACAAGATACTATAAAAAAGCCATCTTGCGAGACTGCCTTTTTTTATCAATTGAAAGAATCCAAAAGCCGCAATGACAGCCGTGAATATGGTCCACCAAAGACCGAACTTAGCCGCCAATTCATGTTCGTTTGCATGGTCTTTCGAAAAGTTTGGCAAATTCTCAACTAGTTCTTTGGCTTCATCTCCACTTAAAAAAGAAGCTGCTGCAAAAAAGCCACCTAAGATTAAGAGTGCAAAAGCAACTTTAATAATCGCCATATTGTTCTTTGTTTTGCCCCAGATCAAAATCAAAAAACTAAAACCAAGAGCTGCAAGCGGCATATGATTCACCAATAAATGAAGTTGAGCTGCATTCAGCATACGTGATTTCCCCTTTTAACCAATTGCAATTTAAGTTTTTACGATTCCCAAATTGAGCCTATAACTAAATTCTCTTAGCGCAAAGGGCTTCGACATAATTGAATTTACCCGCTTAACATATTTCATTGGGAGAATATAAGATGAATTCGAACTCATTAAAGTGAGGGGCGTATTTTGGTTGGAGCTACCCGCCATCATTAGCTCTTCAAACATTTCACCAACCGGATCTGGACTCACCTCCGGGTCCAAAAATATTTGGGTGAACTTTTGATTGCGTAGCTTTTTTATGCCTTCTCTGACTCTGGTGGTAAAACACACAGTATAGCCATTGGCAGTCAAAAAATGACCCAAAATGGCGGCCAAATTTGAATCTCGATCGACAATGAGGATTGATCCTAGCGTCCGCATATATAATAATTGTGACAGGAGTTGTGGCAGTAGAACAATCAATATTTTCATTCGCTACAAATATTGGAGAAAAAATGGAAAACCCAAAGTCTTTAATCCCACTCCTGCTACCCATCCCTCAGGCTATGGAGCCTCTTGCTGCTCGACTAAGAGAATTTGACTACAATGTGCTTGATTTTCGCTCTCAGGAATACAAGGACCTTGCGATACGCGCGCCCTTACTAGCACTGGCCCCGCTATCACTTCGCCTTAATTTGAAGTTACTCGCTGAAAGCATTGCAAGCTTCAAGGCCCAACACCCTAACTTCTCTGTGTGCATTTTAGCTACTTATTCGGGTCGACTGAGTCATTCCTTAGCTGAGCTCTATGCAGCGGGAATCAGCGGAACTTATCAGTATCCGCTTGAAGAAGAATTACTTATTAATAAGATTTTCGAAATCGCACCTTCTGAATGCGTAGGAAAAGAGCTATCTCTTGATCAACTCATGCGCATTCAACTAGTCGAAATTGAAAAGTCAAAATCCTTGCCTTTTTCAGTTTATGTTTATTTGCCGATGAATCAAAAAGCGATTCTCTATATTGAGAAAGATCAATTTCTAGACGAAAAAATCATTAAAAAATTTCGTGAAAAGTCTCACTATGCGCTTTATCTCAAACGTGCTGAAATCGGCCTCTATCAATCTTTTATTCGTAGCCAAATTACTAATTTTGATGACCAGCCCGGACTAGACTCCACGAATAAGAGCAAAAAAATTGCGAATCGACTGGGTAGCTTAATGGGAGGATTTTTTTCTGATGATGATTATAACGAGGACGACGGCAAGCAGCTCCTTGAAAATTTGAAAGGCTTTGTTTCTGATCTTGAAAGCTTCTCAAATCCAAAAAGTGATTTAATAAAAACTGCCAATACTTTTGCATCACAAAAGATGACGACCGTTTCACACAACCAAAATGTCGCAGCTTACTGCTGCTTGTTTGGCATGACATTAGGACTTACTGAACCCGAAACCTTACGCATTGGTGGCCTATTGCATGATATCGGTATGGCTGAACTTCCGAGCGCTTTGCAGACCAAAGAACTGCAAGATATGAATCCGAATGAGGCCAAACTTTACAAGCAGCATCCACAATTGGGAGGGGTCTCGATAAAAAAGCGAAAACTGGAAGTCTCTCAAGAAGTCTTAAATATGATACTATTTCATCATGAGCATACCGACGGAAGTGGCTTTCCCACAGGAAAAAAAGGCGACGAGATTCCGGTGTACGCCAAAGTTTGTGCGTTTGCGGATGTATTTGATAAATTAACCAGTATTCGCTCGGGATACCCTCAACTGACACCTACTGAAGCCATGAAAAGAATTTCCGGAATGGACGGCACACCCGCAATGGGAATTTTTGACCCGGCCGTTCATCAAGCCTTAGTAGATTCATTTCTTAAAGAAAAACCAAAAGCGGAATCTCAAGAAAAAACACCAGCGCATAAATATGAACCACTACCCAAGGGCCCCGAAGTAAGTCTTGGCCGTCTAATGAAAACAGAAACCTATGCGCCGCTTGTTTTCATCCCTGAAATTAAATTTGACGAGTCTGAAAAGCAAGAAATTTACGAAGATTTATCAGAGCAAATTCGTCTTCATTTTAAAAACTAAAGATTTGGAGCTGAACTTTAAGGATACATTGTTGCCGCAGTCCACGGAACAAATTTCAAGGTCGGTCCTTCACGGTAAGCACAGACTTCAAAAACACAACTAGCATCAGCTGAACAGCGACTGATCATGCTTAAAATGGCTGAGGAAACTGTATTGCCATTGGTGGGGTTGATCCAAGTCGTGAGGGATGCCGGCTCATTTGCATTTAGTGCGCGATCCGCCCAAGCACAGGTACCTGCTTTAAGCATAGTGCCCGCAACTCCCGATTTGGTGAAATTTCGTTGAAAAGATATAGTCGGAAAAGCTTCTTCAGATTCGCCGCCATCATTGATCTCTAAATAAAGTTTGCCTTTACAAAAAAGCGGATAAGTTTGCGTCTTCCCATAATTAGTACAATTCACAGCCATGGCCATTTGTCCGACAAAAAGAATCGAAATTAAACTAACAAATATTTTCATATTTTCCTCCCTTGTTAACAAGCGCCAAATACGTACCACAAATGACATGAATCTAATACGGCTTATTGATTGAAGTGTTATTTCAAGGTTATTTTTACATTACTCAGCTTGCAATAAATGCCTACTTAGGGATTAAGCGTTTCTTTTGCAAGTTTATACATCTTTCGAAAAGCATCAGGATTGGTCATTGCACTCGGGCAACTTGCTGTACCCCAAGCGCCTAGAATCCATTTTGCAATTCCGCCATCAAAATTCATACTAATTGCCCAAGCCAATTTCTCTCCAGAATCGATGCGCGATACACTTAGTTCATTTAAGGCAAAGGCCCCTTCCTCTCGAAACACTGATTTCACCATATATTTTGCATTTGTTTTTTCAATTTCGAATTCTTCAATTTTACCCTGTTTCATCTCATATCTAGTAAATTTTTTAGGATGATAAATACTTCTGGCCTCTAACCAAGCGAAACCATCTTCGTTTAAATACCTCATTCCAAAACTATTGGCTGTAGAATCATCTAAAAAAAAGCCATCGGCCTTTTCACTTCTCAAAATCGTTGGGGTTCCCCGCTCAACACATAGCCTTTGAAATTTTAATCTTTGAGGAATATATGCTGCCAATAGCGTAAAAATAATTAACAAAGACACCGTACTCAATCGAAAGATTCGAGCAGAAGTTTCCTTAATGCCGAATCGCTCAGGTATCCTTAAGGCTTTTGCAATTTGGCAAATTCCCCAAACAACCAGGACTAGTGATAGAGGGGCAAATACTGCCCAGATTATTCCTATTAAAGTCATAGTAAATTGTCTTATTAGGCTGGTAAGGAGGTCAATCTCAGATTGAAAATGCTTCAGTCTTTCAGATCATAAATTATAGATTTTTCTCGACTTAGGCTGAATAAATAATTCACTTCAAATTGGACATACTCTACCGTGGCATACTTGTGGCATACCTGTGGCATACCTGTGGTATTCAATTGCCAACGCAAAGAATGGATTTAACACTCAAATACTGGAGAAAATATGAAAATACTTCTGATCCTCATCAGCATTTCATCAACACTTGTGAGCTTTTCTGCCCATGCCGACTATATTGGCCCAAACGCAAGCGGATTGAATCTCAGCTATCACTGCAATGTCACAGATGGTAACGGCACCGAACAAGATCTCGTTCTCAATGACAAAGAAGTCACATTAACTTCTACTGATAAAATGAACGGCATGAGCTTTAAGGCGGCCTTTGATTTCAATTACCATCCCAAAGGAAATTTGAACAAAGTTCGCTTCAACGGAACTGAAAACGGAAACTCTAGAGGGGTGATTTTGTATAAGCAAATGCTCGCTGGCTCCCCAAGTGGAATCATGCAAATACGTGGCACTGAAGATAGCTACTGGTCAGCTAACTACAATTGCACACGAACCAAATAACTTATCATTGAGACTGAATAATGGTCTCAATTGACTTTGCCGTTCGAGAAACACTTGCAAGCTCTAGTTGTTCGTTCACAGTATGAGCAAAGTAAATAACTGGCCCTATGGCCACAATATCCATATCAAGATATTTTTGCATCAGGGCTGAAGGATCTAGTCCGACGGGCACCAAATAGGTTTTTGAGAACGGACTGCCTTTTAACGAAAGCAATTGTTTTAGCAGCGGCGAAGAACTTGGTACCAACCAAGGTGGGAAAGAAGCGATTTTTTCAACCTTGAGTTCACCCAGCGAAGAAAGTGGCGAAGCAATTGCCTTTGCCACTGCGTTTGCGGTAGCACTCAATGAGCTTGCAAAAAAACTTCGCGTATTAAATCCCAAGCGGCTGATGAGGTCGCCGGAGTCGGCTTTTCCGAAACCCCAAAAGGACAGATTTGAGGAAGTAATATCACCGTGTGGATAAGGATCGCCCCCAGTCTCCACAATCCCATTTGGCGCATCTGAAATACCCTTAATAAAAGCTTCGGTCTCGAGTTGTGAGGCAATTGGAGTTTGAGCCGCATATTCCGCAGCTTGAACATCAATTGAGTAATCCTTATTATCATCGGGAAATCGACTTACGATTTCCTTCATTTTATTTTCAATTAAACTTTTAAAATCCGCTTTTAACTCCGTTTTACTTACCGAAAGTATGCCAGTAAAAAGATTCGGAATTTTATTATAAACCGTGAGATCACCGTCGGCTACAGATTGAATTCTTGCACTTGGCATAATTGTTTTTAAATAATTAAATAGTTCAGCAAAACCCTTTACGCCGTTCAATCTTTTTCGAAAGATATCTGCACCCGAATGACCACCAGCTAAATTAGTCACGGTTACTGCCAACTGCATACGATCTGTCCCCGCTTGCTCGCCCTTAAACACTCCAGTAATGAGTCCGGTAGCTCCGCCCTGTGAGCCGGTGATGATCATGGTCGGCTCAGGCGTCATTCCGTCAAGACAAAGCATGCGCCTACTTAATAATGGAATTTCTAGGCCCGCAGCGCCAAATAGACCAATTTCTTCTTGAACGGTAAATAACAATTCAAGCGGCGGGTGAGGAATATTTTTATCTAACAAATACCTAAGAGCAAAGGCCACCCCAATTCCGTTGTCCGCGCCAAGTGTCGTCTGTTTATTCTTAGACTGAATCCAACCATTGACAACTTCCATATCGACGCCGTTAACAAAATATTTACGAACGTCTTCGCCTGGCTTTGCTTTCGCGTAAGCCAGAACCATATCCATATGAGAAAGCAGTCCAAAATATTTTTGGTTGGGTAGATTTTTAAATTTACCAGTAGCTGGAAGCCGAATTACAATATTACCCATCTGGTCTCGTTGTGCCCAAAGTGGCGTTTTCCAAATAAAATTCTCAGCCGTCACTTTCAACGCCTGGATATATCTTTCAACGGCAATCTCTTCTTTCGAAGGGCGATAAAGTTTACCGATTTCATTGAAGAGCAATAAATTACAATCTTGGTTTTCATTGCAGGATTTTATGAAAGTTTGAGAATAATCTGCGGGTCTTTCAGCAAAAAGATTTTGAGCAGAAAATATCAGCAAGATAACCAATAAAGTTTTCATTAAAGGCTCCTCAAAAAGATAGATTTAGCCAGGAAAAACGGCTTTAGTAGTGACAGCTTCATTTCGAAAGCTCAAGGCTTTTTTCACCGCTTTAGCGCCCAAGTCATGAATGACTTCATTGACTAAAACAGCAATTGCTGTTCGAATCTGACTCTACAAACCTTAAGGAATTTATGATAAAATTCTTTTTCACACTTACCCTAATATTTGCTGCTAATGTAGGCCTGGCAGATAACAAAGAGAAAGCAACTCATCTTGAAACTGCAACTTTTGCAGCGGGCTGCTTTTGGGGATCTGAAGAGTTTTTTCGAAAGATTCCTGGCGTATATGAATCAAGGGTTGGATTTACCGGCGGAACAACTCCCAACCCTAAGTATGATGAAACAAATGATGGCCATACGGGCCATGCCGAAAGCGTTGAAATTAAATTTGATCCTAAAAAAGTAAGCTACGAATTCCTCCTTGATCAGTTCTTTAAGATGCATGACCCAACCAACAAAGATCGACAAGGAAATGATACCGGCAACCAGTATCGATCCGCTATTTTTTATCATGGTGAAAAGCAAAAACAAGAAGCCCTAAACTTCAAAAAGAAAGTCGAAAGCTCCGGCGCCTGGAAGGGCAATATTACGACTGAAATCTCAGAAGCGAAAACTTTTTGGCCGGCAGAAGAATACCATCAAAATTATTTAGTTAAAAATCCGGGCGGCTATGACAATCATTTTTTACGCAAGATTTCATTTGATAAAAAGAAGTAATGAGGAGCCTACTGATGAATGCGAAATGCTTTTTCGGAATATTAGCCATCTTAAATATAACCAAGGCGTCCGCCTGGGATGCTCACAGTTTTAAAAAGCCCAGCCAGCAAATTCTTGCAAAAAAACTTTCATCTACACAGTTTAAAATTACGCAAGAAAGTGATACCGAGCCCCCCTTTAAGAATGAATATTGGCACAATGAAAAAGAAGGCATTTATGTCGATGTCGTTTCGGGCGAACCCCTTTTTAGCTCTTTAGATAAATTTGACTCTGGTACAGGCTGGCCAAGTTTTAGCAAAGCACTAGTGAAGGAAAACTTAATTGAAAAGGTCGATCACAAGCTCGGATCAGATCGTACTGAGGTGCGAAGCCGATATGCCGATTCACATCTCGGTCATGTCTTTGATGACGGACCAAAGCCAACTGGATTACGCTATTGTATGAATTCGGCCTCTCTCAAATTCATTCCAAAAGAAAAGCTAAAAGAAGCCGGATATTCTGAATTCGAACAATTGTTTCAAAAATCAGAGAAACCAAAGAAATAGAAGATCAAGTATTTGCCCCGAAAGGATTGAATCAGAATGTTAACCGGAAAAGTTTGTGAAGTCGTCGGAAACACCCCTCTTATAAAAATTGAATCGCTTTCTGCATTTACCGGCTGCAATATTTTTGCAAAAGCTGAATTTTTGAATCCAGGAGGTAGCGTAAAGGACCGAACAGCCCTGGGCATTATAGTGGAGGCAGAAAAAAGTGGTGCTTTGAAATCTGGTTTTACGATTGTTGAAGGAACTGCCGGCAATACCGGAATTGGCCTGGCCTCTATCGCTGCACAAAAAGGCTACCCATGCTTAATTGTAATGCCAAATAATCAAGCCCAAGAAAAGTATGATGCCTTAAAAGCCCTTGGCGTTGAACTTGTGACCGTTCCGCCCTGCCCATTTGCAAATGAAAATAATTACTATCATATTGCAAAAAAATTGGCGACAGAGAGAAAAAATTCTTTCTGGGCCAATCAATTCGAAAATACGGCAAATTTTAAAATGCATTATCAATCAACTGGACCAGAAATTTGGGAGCAAACTCAGGGAAAAATTGATGCCTTCCTCGCTGCCACCGGAACTGGCGGTACGCTCGCAGGAGTTTCACGATTTTTGAAAGAAAAAAATAAAGCTATTCATATTCGGCTTATCGACCCTGAAGGTTCTGGCTTATTTTCATTTATAACAAACGGAAAGATTGAAACTCAAGGCTCATCAATCACCGAGGGAATTGGTATTATGCGAGTCACTGCAAATTTCAAAGAAGCTATTATAGATGATGCCGTACGGATCAATGATCAAGATATGATTTCAATGCTCTATCATTTAGCTAAGTTTGACGGACTCTTGGTCGGAACTTCTTCTGCCCTCAATGTTTTTGGTGCTTTTCAATTTGCGATGCAAAATAAGAACTCTAAGAAAAATATTGTCACTATCCTTTGCGATTCCGCATTACGCTATCAATCTAAGATATTTAATCCGGTATTTTTAAAAGAGAAAAATTTAATTCCGGAGTCAGATTTTCTTATTTCTTATAAAGGAGATTAGATACGTCTCCTGCTGCAGGACCTTCATCCTAGTCTTAGCCACGCATTCAATCCAAACGTCCAGTGTAAATATTTTGAATAAAACCGATCAATATAAGACTGCAAATCTTTCGGAGTAACGGATGCGTTTACCTGAGCTCGCTTCATTTCAAAAAAAATCTCTTATCAATCGCTTGCTTTGGCCGGTCAATATTATTTCTTTTGTGCTACTTGTATGCTTTTGCTTTCTCATGATCTTTAAAGTTCAATCCACTTTAAAATCAGCAATGGAATCTAAAATCGAATCAATATCTACCTTTTTACAAACTGTTGGTCAGACCTATTTAACCAATTATGATATCGCAGCTCTTGAAAGTTTTTCAAATATCGCAACCAGAGATAATGATTTCGCGTTCGTTGTTTATCTTGACGAAAAAGGCAAGGCTCTGACGGAGTCTTCGCGAACAGTTACAGCCCCTAATATTCAACTTGTAAATAAAGTGATCAAAGATCGCGCTGGCAAAAGCATTGGCTCGGTTAGTATCGGTTATAAAACTGATGTGTTTCAAACCGTATTTTGGCAAATTGCCTTGCTTGGCGGTATTGCAGTATTTCTCATACAAAGCTTATCGTCTTTAAGCGTATTCTTTATTTCAAAAAATGCCTTTGAACCAATAAGGAGAACACTCTCAAGCCTTTCAAAAACTTCTTCTGTGCTGTCGAAAACATCAAACGAAATCTCGAAGTTTTCGCAAGCTCTCGCCGATGGCGTGGGCGATCAATCAGGTGCAGTTCAAAATACGACTTCAGCCATGAACGAAATGTCCGGCATGCTGAATCAAACTGCTTCACATGCCAAGCAGTCTGAAGAAATTATGTTAAAGGTGACTCAAAAGGCAAATAATGGAATGAATATCATGACTCAAATGGTTTCCTCTATGAATTCAGTCAAACAAGCCAATGATCACTTAGTGCAAATTGCAGATATTATAAGAGAGATATCTACTAAGACCAATGTCATCAATAGCATCGTATTTAAAACTCAATTACTTTCATTTAATGCGTCAATCGAAGCCGCGCGCGCGGGTCAACATGGCCGAGGTTTTGCGGTCGTTGCCGAAGAAGTCGGAAAACTTGCTAATATGTCTGGTAAAGCTGCCAAAGAAATTGCTTCACTCATTGGGGATTCTGAAAAGCAAGTCGATGACATTATTCGAAATACTCAAGAGCGCGTTGTCATAGGACGCCAAGCCACTGAAGAGGCCTTTAAGAGTTTTAAAGAAATTGCTTCTGACATTTATTTGGTTTCAACCCAGATTGTTAATATAAGTACCGCTACCAATGAGCAAGAGCTGGGTATCGTTCAAACAAATAAAGCCATGAGCGACTTAAACAGAACCACAGATCTCAATCATGATATTGCTGAAAGATCAAAGCGCACCTCTCAGGCCCTCGAATTTGAAGTTCAAGGACTCGATCATATTGCCAGGTCCATTGAGACCAGCATCAGGGGAACTTCCAACAGAAAAGTTAAAAAGATCAAGCTGGCTGATCAGGATTTCGAGAATTCTCAAGATTCTAATATAGATGAAAATAAAAGGGCTAGTTAAAACTGGGCCCTTAGACTGTAAAGGCCTAAAAATGGCCTATGTTTTGCTTTTTACCTATCGGCATGAAGCGAGCTTGTTTTTGTTTTAAATCCACCACCGAAAAATTCGTAATGCGAATGAATTGTAATTTGGGGACACGCAGGGAACTATATTTCTGTTTGGACTAACTTCACCTGAAAAATCGTGCAGCGCAGTTTATGAATTGTCATGGCGCTGGTCTGCCCTGGTTCTTCTATTTGATAGTTTCAAATTTGCCGTTCTTGCAAATTAGGATATGGGCACTGTTCATTCCCTGGTGATTTGTCGGGCTAAATGAGATGTTAAGACCCTCGAAATCGAAAGGCGACATACTCTCAAGAGCCGAAATAAAAGTACCACGTGTGAGACTCTTTCCCGCGCGCTTCAGTGCTTCAACTAGCACCGCCGCGTCAATGTATCCCTCAAATCCAGATAAATCCGACGAAATAACAGGATCCATCGCGTCTCTTTTAAAGGATTTCGCTGCAACCAATACCGAAGGGTCCGGAAGGGGCAGACCAGAAGTGGCATAAACTGTAAGTTTATATTGATCAACCGCCTTTGCAATTTCGTTCGAGACCAATGGAGAGCCCAACATGACCATCGGCGGTGATGCCCATTTGCTCTTTGCGAACCGCTCAACAAAATCAATCCCTGAATCGCCAATAGCAAATACGTAAATAAAGTCGGGGGCGGCGTCATTGACCTTCTTGACTGCGATCTCCATATCTTTTGTGTTGCGGCGGTATGGGGCAGTAGTGACTGGCTTAATGTTGTACTTCGCAAGTGCCTTTAATGTTCCGCTCAACGCATCGGTACCATACCCGTCATCCTGGTAGATGATCGCAAATTTCTTTTTGTTGCGCTGGATTGCAAAATCAATTGCTAAGTCCGCCTCTTTTGAATAGCCAGCGCGGATTACAAAAACATTCCTGAGAAACGGGTTTCGGGTAATTTCGGAGCCGCCTAACGGAGTCATAACTGGGATTCCGTTAGATTTCAGCATCGGCAGCGCGGCTCTCATCGTAGGTGTTCCGAAATAGTGCATAACGGCGAACACTTTTTCTTGCTCAATTAAACGTTTCGTATTCTTAATGGTTGCCTGGGGCTCGTATCCATCATCTAAAGCAATAATTCGTACTTTTCTGCCGTATACACCGCCTTGATCGTTAA
Organism: Bdellovibrionales bacterium; assembly: GCA_043739185.1. GTDB lineage: Bacteria > Bdellovibrionota > Bdellovibrionia > Bdellovibrionales > JAMPXM01 > JAYTQQ01. Next base: position 5,608 of record JAYUEN010000500.1, on the reverse strand, counting down.
TTCGCTTCAAATAAATATCTGCTCCCTTTGATGCTATAATCGCCTTTGCAGAGGACGGACCTGAAAAAGCCGCACTCTGCCCTATCACAATTTCGGTATCAGTCACCCCTGTCTCGGCATGGGAGGCAATTGCTATCGTAAGAATAACGAAATTAAAGAAGACCGAAAAGTTCAACATTGCATCGATGATAGCATATGAAATTTAAAATTTATATCCTTATGAAAATCTAAAGTCCCAAAACTTATCTTAGGTCGCGCGACGAAATGATGAAAGGACAGACATAGAGACCAGATTGACGATCACTGAGCTAACTCAGCCGCATTACTTTTGCTGATCCAAGCCTAATTTTTTGCCATAGAGGGATGCACAAAACGCCACAACGAGAATCGGCAAGACCATTAAATTTAACGCCTTCCATCCCCAAGTCGATTGAATGGCTCCCGAGACAAGAATAGAAACGGCGACGAATGAAAACAGCACAGCATCGTGCAGACCCTGTGCCTTCGAAGCTTGTCGGTCCGCTAGAAATTGGGCGAGCAAGCTTGTTGCACCAACAAACATGCAGCTCCATCCGATGCCGAGAACAATTAACGAAGACCAAAACAATTGTAAATTAGCTCCCAAGAGATTTATGACGACTGAGCAGAGGATCAATAGATCTCCGCCGATAATCACGTTTAAAATTCCAAAGCGGCGGAAGAACAGAGGCAAAACTAAACTGGGTGCATACATTGCAAAGATGTGCCACTGAATAACAAATGCAGTTTGTTGAAATGACAAATGACAATCGCTCATCTCCAGAGGAGTCGCAGACATTAGCGCACTCATTGATCCGTAACCGACTGCGCTACAAATGACGATAACAATGAAACTTGGAACTCGTAATTCAGGTTTCCTAGAAGATCGAAGTTCCAATGATAATTCAGCAGCCGGTTTCGGATTTGACAGAAACGAGAGAAGCAGAAGTCCAAGGACGCCCAAAGCACAGAGGACCAAAAAGCTTCCGCAAAATGGGACGGATATGAAGGCATCCCGCGCAGACGCTGCAAGTGCGGGCCCGCAAAAAGACGCCAAGACTCCGCCCGATATAACGAAGGAAATGGCATACAACTTATTTCCAACCTGAGTAACTTCGGCGGCAGCGAAACGATAGCGCATTGAAATTGAGCTGAACGCTCCAAATAAGCCGCTAGCAAAAATAAAGGCAACATAGCTCAGCTTCCAAACTGAAAAGGCTGCTACTGCTCCCGAGATAACAAGAACGCTAGATCCAAATATCAAAATGTATCTGTTCCCGAATTTAGATGCCATAGCCGCAGCTGGGAAACTCATTGCAAACATGGCGATAAATTGCACAGCATAAGGTAGTGTCGCCAGTTCCGGTGTGACGGCCAAACTCCGACCAACGAGAGCTGTGGAGGTGACCATAAGTGATGTCGATGTTATTCCGAGGGCCTGGCAAAGAAATAAGATTATCAAATCTTTGTTTATCGGACTCTCCCGCAGTAGTTTTGAAATCATGCAACAGCGTTGCGCAATCTCAAGCACAAGTCCACGACTATAGCGGTATATACAATCACGCTGCCACTTCGCTTTCGTCTGTCCCGCATCAGGCAGCTGATTTTTTTGTTCGACAAGAGGGACCACCTTTCGCAGTCTTCATGAAATTCTGCCAGCTGTTCCTAAAGGCGACATCTGAGTATGGCCTAGACAAGAAGGAAAACCATTTCTTTGCAGTCCTGGATCCTAAATTCTCATAAATATATTTGAAGTATTTTTCATACTCTTCTTCCATTTGAATTCTAATTGACGCCTGAACACGCCAAGCCTTCTCATTTTCTGGCGTTGGTCTGTGAAGGAGAACACGACCAAAGCTTCGCTGACAGAATTGCTCATAGTCTTCCATGTATTGGAGAAATATGTGCCACATTTCATCCATGAAAATCATTTCGTCTCTCATATATATCTTTTTAGGGAGACCCTTTTTCCTTTTATCTGAATCTTGAATCAGCTTATTTCGCAGCCACAAAAACTTTATGAGTTCGCGGAATACCGTTTTAGATTCTGACAAGCTTAAACCAGTTACCGATCCGAAACGCGCTATCGTCTCGAGGTGACAGTAGTTTATAATTTTTTCTGGAACCATGGAACGATTTTTCATCCCGCACCTCTACTTGATTTCAATAGCTAATACCATGAATTGTTTTTAATTCTCCTATGTACATCGACATTTTTTTGCATTCTGAACCGAGCGGCTGCTCTAATAAAATTAGGCAGCGATGCGCTTCCAAGATGGACCTACTTTATTCTTTTTACGCATTTCTTCTTGTTTTAGGAAAAAAAATCTTGGAAGTGGATCAGAGTTTATGCCCATTCGGGCAACAACGTGTTCGATCATTTTGTTCGCATCGACGATTAAGAAAATTTGATCTGAACACTTGTTGGCAAAGAGATTGCATTTTTGGCATTTGTTAATAAATTTGGCGTCTAATTTTTTGGGTTCAATCAGGGCATAGATTCCCGTCTTTAGTCTTTTTTCCTTCAACGAATCAACGCTACTACTCGCATTCTGCATTCTCAAGTAAAGATGTGTTACGCCAAGGCTTAACGCCCAGGTGGATCGTGCGTGTTCGAGTACCAGCCATAAGAGGTAGTTTCTGTACTCCGGCAGCAAATAACAAGAAAAGAACTCGGGATATTTTGGATCATGATCCAGGTCGACGCCACACCATCCAACTATTCGCTTGTTGTTGTCTTCATCGCGCAATACGAAGAGCTTCGCCAAATTACTAGTAGTGAGATTCATGATTTGGCGATTTTCAGCCAAATTCAAAGCAATAATTTTGGATCGGTCTTCGTCGCTTGCCCAATCAATAGAGTAGTTCCAACCCGGCGGAAAAACGTCGATGGAGTCGCCGTTCTCCAGTCCAAACTTGGCTTTCGCAATTCTATTATTATCTTCCATTGCTGATTTCTTCTTTCGACTTCGCACGCGATTTGAAAAAGACGTAAGTGTGCCAATACTAATCGGCTTCTTGATATTTATCATTAACGGTTATTCAAGGCTTCGGAGACATTTTAAGTTGGGTGGTTCTTAAAGGAACGGATGCGCTGACCAGCCGTCAATGTGTCGGTCCATTTGAGACACTAGGCCTTATTGCTTCATAGTGAGAACACGGATCTTCTTTTCTAAATCTGAGTCACTTTCTCATCCTTGTGATCAATCAAATGGTCGAGAGCTCTGTAATATTGTATTTGCAATATTGGTGAACGCCAAATTGCTTAGCTCCCTCAACTTCCTGTTCCCAAAACGTCAATTGTCGTTTGCTACCTGGATCAGTCAGACGATTGAGCATCATATTAAATAATGCTTCAGTTATATCAAAGTCGGTTTCTACTTAAACGCGGAGCGCCTCCAAAACTAAGCAGGTACATCCTGGCATTTCCCGGCCACCCTGGCGAAAAGTTAAACGTTTGAAACTTAGGGCAGTGAGTTTAAAAGTCCAATAGCTGGTATAGCTGTTGCTTTAGACTTCACTATGCTTAAAGCCTTTCTCATCGTACTCATTTCAATCCTAAGTCTTACTCCCCGCGCCGACTCAAAAGGCCTTAACTCATGTCCTAGCTTATTTTATCAAGAGAGTAAGCAGATCCAAGGAAATTACGTTGCCATTCCTGGTGGCATTGCTCATGGTCGTATTCACAATCAAAAATCAGGCGAAGATTGTTGGGCACAGGCAATCACTGAATTGGTTGAAGCTCACTATTTTGCTAAAACCGGCAAGGACGTTCGCCTATCCCCCGAATATGATCTTTTCTGGCATGTCTATGTGCAGGTCCGATCTAATATTCGCAAATTCACGAATATGCGAGAGCAATACCAAGATCCAAACCCGAGTGCAAGAACACTCAAGTTACAAAAACTTTTTAAAGATGCTTATGGACTTGGTCCTTCGCGGCGAGTGAATACTTCTTTGGGATTTCAAATTGATGTTGGCGCCAACGCAGATGAAGCTATTTCGAAGCTCCACTTTTCAGGAGTGGTTCCATTCATTCGTTATAAACAAGAAATTTCGACTGATGAAAGAGAGAAAAGAATTGAAAATGGCTTGGCTCATTTTGTTGGAAATTACCTTTTGAAGGGTGATCACATTGAACGATATGCGAAAGAATTTGACGAAAAAGACGGCGTCAATACCGCACTTTTTAATGATCTGGTAACTTCACTGATGCAACATGAACATGCTATTACTCAAGTGCCGCTCAGGCCCAATCAAGAATTCAGCTACCAAAATATCAGGACCACTCCACGACTTTTCTTAAAGGATTTTCTGCAATTTGATCCGAGAGAATATCAATACACAAAAACCAGTACTTATAACCAACGAGCGGCTCTTAAATCTATCGCTACTTCGATTCGTGAATTTGGTTTACCAGCTCTGATCGGCATGGAACTTTTCGGTGACGACGCTGTATGGATGAATGAACAAAATCAGGGCTTACTTTCATCTGCCACGTGCGGAACAAACTGCAAAGAGGTCAACGGCCAACACGAGCTTCTGGTGGTCAATTATTTGTTTCAAGATGATCCCTTAGTACCCACTTATCTCATTGTACAAAACTCGTGGGGACCAATCGGAAATCGCGATATCAACGGAAATAAAACAAGGAATCCTAAGAAAATGGGCTACCTCCTCATATCTGTTGAATATTTAAATCGCGACGAAAAAAGTGGACCTTGGGATCTCTTAATTACTAAAAAGGTGGGAACTCTCAAGCCCGCCAAACCCAATCGAGCCAATTGATTCAAAACTGAATCAAATTGAGACTTAAATTTTTAGCCTTCTTAAACCGATAAGTATAAACTTATTGATAATTACGAAAGGCCAATTTTTTGAGATTTGATTCTAAATTAATTATCATTTTAGTTTTAGCAATTGGAATTTGGGGCTGGAAGAAACACCATAAACCCAAGTTTAGTCCTGAGATTGCGAATCAACTCAAAATGAATTCGGCAAGCTTGAGCTCTTCACGCGAGGCAGGCTTAGATCCTTGTACGGGTCGCAGCCAGTGCGTTTATGTGTATGTGGCGCCGTGGTGCGGTTACTGTCATCAATTGCTTCCCAAACTAGTTTCAGTACAAAAAGCCTGGAAGGATACCAACCGGCCCGGCTTAAAATATGTAATAGGAATGGATTCAAAACCTGAAATTGAAAAAATGGCTAAGCTAATCGATGGACCTTCCTTTGCCGATACCGACAAACAGTTTTCAAAGGCACATGCAATTTCAAGCGTCCCCCACATTATGGTTGTTGATGCCAATCAACAAATTTTGGCTAGCGGCTCAAACGGGCAAAAGTGGATTCAAAAGGAAATGAATTCTTCGCATTCTAAAGGCAATTGATCAGTTTAAACGGCAGCAGCGGCAGTCAACCGCCTGCCAGTTTCGGTGATCAGCCTTTAGTGTGTCAGGCAGATACCCCTTCAGACTCTGAATCTGCGGCCGTTGACTGAATTCTGATTGCCTGACGCTGAGATTCTCAACAATTTTCAACTAAGAGAATAAAGAACCCACCACGCCCTTTACAGATTCAATCATATAAAACT
>JAYUEN010000499.1:0-9598 GCA_043739185.1 Bdellovibrionales bacterium | reverse complement strand
CAGAATAGTTTAGCAGCCATCGATTCTGCTCTTGTGAGCGTGAGTGCAATGCGAGCTGACTTTGGAGCGATCCAAAACAGATTGCAATCAACAATCGCAAACATAGCAATTTCAGTTGAGAATTTGTCAGCCGCAAATTCGCGAATTCGAGATACCGATGTGGCCGAAGAAACCGCCGAGCTCACAAGAAATAATATCTTGTTACAGGCGGGTACCTCGGTCTTGGCGCAAGCTAATCAAAGCTCGAATGTGGCATTAACGTTATTGAATAAGACATTCCAGGGTTAATGATCTTTAACTCTCCCCGCAACTAGAGTCTCAGACATCTTTTGATAGATGAGGCTTTATGGAATGGGTAAGCACGAAGTCTAACTACGACTTGTGTTCTTATGGTGAAATATAAGAACCGGGCCTTGGAAGTCTCTGCCTGCTGAAAAGAATTCTGTTTCCTGCTCATCGGAGTGGCCATGAAAAGCTACTCCGATATTAAGTAGCAGTTGAAAATCAATCTGTAAATCAATCGTCGAAAAATCGCGACCCCAGTGGTTTGCATGCCCTTTTTAATTTCCAATTCGTAAACTAATTTCATTTACAAATAATTTTATCTTTATGTCATTCTGCACATTTTCTGGACTCAATTCAAGGCAAAATGACTCCGAATAGACAAATGAGATGGCTTGATTTTTTTGTGAGAGCACGGTCGCTCTTGCTCAGGCCTCTTAGTGAATGCGATAATCGCGCTCATTTAAAACCGCGGTCCAAGATGGACCCGTAGTCATTTTCATAGGGAAAGTGACACCAATCAAGGAGGATAGAGCCATGCAGGGAGGATGATATGGCACTAAGAATTTCGACGAATATTGCGTCGTTAAATGCGCAAAAGAATTTGGGGATTACCCAACACGCGTCTGAGCGATCGATGGCGAGATTGAGTTCTGGATTCAGAATCAATCAAGCTGCCGATGATGCGGCCGGGTTGGCAATCAGCGAAAACTTGAAAGCGCAAATCAGAGGCTTGAGGCAAGCATCGCGAAATAGTAATGATGGTATTTCGCTTGTACAAGTAGCTGAGGGCGGACTCAACGAGGTCTCAAATATGTTGATTCGCTTACGAGAACTCGCAATCCAAGGATCTTCAGACACCATTGGAGATACCGAGAGAAAGTTCATCGATGTTGAATACCAACAGCTCAAGTCGGAGATTCAAAGGATCTCTGAGGTCACAACCTTCAACGGTCGTGATTTGCTCAACGGCACTGGCGGCGTGATTGATATTCAAGTCGGAACGCACAACGATGTATTTAAAGATCGCATATCTTTTAATGCTTCGGCGGCGAATGCAACTCTCGATTCTCTCGGGATGGTGGCTGAAAGTACGGCGACGAAAGAAGCCGCACAACAATCCTTAGATGTCGTGGATCGTGCTTTGACTTCGGTTAATGCAATTAGAGCTAATTTCGGAGCCATGCAAAACCGTTTGCAATCAACGATTCAGAATCTCTCGATTTCGGATGAGAACTACAGTGCTGCAAATTCGCGTATCCGTGATACCGACGTTGCTGCAGAAACTTCTGAGCTGATGAGAAATAGTATTCTCACGCAAGCAGGTGTCTCGGTGTTGAGCCAGGCCAATCAGATGCAACAGGTAGCGCTGAAGTTATTAGGTTGATTCAGAGATTTTAAGGTTTTCGTAAGCTTAATTTTTGGTTCGGATTTTTTTCGAACCTGATTATTTAAACGATTTGGGCTGCCAAGGGTGGCGGCTCTTTTCTCAACATGGAGGTCTTTATGGCTATCACAATTTCAGAGTGGACAGGGTCCTTATTTGTGACTGCTTTGTTCGGTACCGTAATATTATTTTGCTTGGTATAACCAAAGGGTACCTGCTTAGTTTTGGAGGCGCACCGCGCCTCCAAAACTAAGCAGGTACCTAATTTCCTTATCGAAGGCTATAGCTATTAAAACGTAAAAGAATCTTATCGCCTGGTTGATCAGCGTGTTTGCGGTAAATGCGAAGTTCGACTGCGTTCTTACCGATCATTAAACGTGGAATTTCGAAAGCTGCACGGCCATTGTTGATAGGCTGAGCATCGTAGTTCAATGACATTCCATCTTCTGCAAGAATATCGAATTTATTACATGAAGTTCCTTCAATAATTAGGAAAACACGTGCGCCTTCGCGCTCTGCGAATACTCTTCCGCCACAAGCACCTAATTGATGAGGAGCAGTTAAAGCGCCATTTCCACCAATAAGGTCAAGAACAACCAATTTTGGTGCAACATAAAATTCGATGATATCGGCTTCTGAGCCTGGTTTTGGATGTTTAAAATAATTTTCTGATCCAATTGTTAGAGTATGAATGCCTGGCACATTTTCATTAACAGGAATTGAAAGGTGAAAATTACCGCGGCTTCCTTGCATTGGTTCAGCAACTTGCGAAAAGTTTGTTTTAAAATAAGAACATTCAAGTCCCGAAGCTACTATAAAAAGCTGGCCATTACTGCGAACCATTCGGGCACTACCATCTCTACCGCCGCAAAGTCTAAGCTGTGCGGGTTGGCCGAATTCTGAAAGTGGTTTAACTTCAACATCTACAGCTAAAGCATTTACTGAAGCAAATAAGCCTAAAGCGGCTATCAAATTTAACATTTTCATAATCTATTCTCCTGATTATTGGTTTGGTTAAGTTCTATTGAATTAATTTCTTATAGAGCAAGCGCTGTACCGAAAAATACTCCGAAACCTAAAGCTTCATTTACGCATTTTAAAAAGCATAAATAGCTTAATTTATTGGGTTTATATGATCTGTGTAGCCGCGAGTTTATGCCCGGGTCATTTTTTAAAAAAGAATTATTTGTTAGACACTTTGCCTATTAGTGGCACCAGGATATACCTGCTTAGTTTTGGAGGCGCACGGCGTTCAATACGCCGCGCCTCCAAAACTAAGCAGGTATATCCTGGCTATTTCTTAATGTAATTGTAAAACGCCAAGAGCCCAAACAAGGTTGCAAGTAAGAACTGCAAGCCACTGACAATCGGCATACTGGCAATATATGGCCCATGATCTAAGAATAGAGTCACTGAGCCAGCAAGAATTAATGCGCCAATAATTAATCCCAAAAATACAATATTAGATCCAGTTTCGATTGAGCGCTTCAGATCATCAATTTCGCGAATACTCATTTGAACCGCAAAATCTGGATGATTCACCTTGCGAATCATTTGCTTGAGTTGGCGAGGCAAATTATATAAAAGTCCGCCGACATCTTGACCAAGTAAAGCCAAGTCTGCTTTCACTTGATTTGGTTGATAGCGATGTTGCACGAGTTCTTTTGAAAACTCCATGGCGAGAGGAAGCAAATCAAAATCTTTGGCCAGAAGGCGACCCATGCCTTCGACCGTAACGATAGATTTAAAAAACATCATGAGCTCAGTCGGCAATACTAAATGATGTTTTGCCGCGACTTGGGTTGTTCCCATCAAGAGTCTTCCGAGATCGACATTTTTCATTGAAAGGCCAAAGTGGGGCGCCAGCAAATTCTGAAGGTCCCTAGCAAATTCATCTACATCAATTTGATCATTGTAAGGTGCAAGCTCTACGTATTCGTATGAAAGCCGCTCATAATCTTCGGTGTAAAGGCAGACAAACATGCTTGCAATCGCAGATTGCGTTCGTCGATTGATGCGGCCGACGATGCCGAAGTCGACTAGTCCAATTTGATTGTTTGGTAATATGAAAAGATTGCCCGCATGAAGGTCGCCGTGAAAGAGGCCATCGCGAAAGACCATTTTGAAATAAGTACGAACGCCGAGGCGCATGACTTCGAGTGGGTCAACGCCTTCTTGTTTAACTGAAGCGGGCTGACTCAGAGGAATACCTTTGAGCATTTCAAGGACTAAAACTTTTTTGCTCGAATATTCAAAGTAGACCTTCGGAATCTTAACGGAAGCTTCGCTCTTAAAATTCTCAGTGAATCTTCGAATATTATTGGCTTCAATTACAAAGTCAGTTTCTAGTTCGAGATTTTTAAAGAATTCATCGACGATACCGACGGGATTAAATGGCCGAGTTTCGGGAACGTATTTTTGTAGTAAGTCGGCGATAAAATACAAAATGCCAATGTCGTTCTTGATGACTTCAACAATTCCGGGTCGCTGAACTTTGACGACTACGTCGGTGCCATCAAGTAATTTTGCGCGATGGACTTGAGCAATGCTTGCGGCGGCCAAAGGATGAGCGTCTAGTTCTAAAAAAATATTTTTTATTGGATTATTAAACTGCTGCTCAATAACTCTTTCGATTTGATCAAAACCAATGGGTGAAACTTGATCATGTAGGCGCTTGAATTCCTCGACAAATTCTTCAGGAATGAGATCAGGGCGTGTGGCGAGCAGTTGACCCAACTTTACAAAGCTTGGTCCAAGCTCTTCAAAACACATGCGTAAGCGTTCGGGTGCAGAATATTTATCAACATCAATTTGGGTAAAGCGCTCAAGTAAAAAGCGTCCGAGCTTGATTTTTTCAGCGACGTTTTGAAAACCGTTTTTTGCGAACACCGCTACGATCGTTCTCATCCGTGCCGCGTTTTTTAGTGTGTTCCCCAGGCGTCTGGGATTTTTCTTCCTGGCCACTCAATTGCCCTTTTTTATTCTTCTTTGAATTTTTATCTCGTCTTTTGCCAAATCTATTTTCGGAATCTTTTTTAGAGCGTCGCTTTTCCCAGGGGCTTTCAACTAAGTCAGAGCCAGTTGCAAGATCTTCAGGATCCTCGGCGCTTAGTTTAAAATCAATCTTTCCGGCCTCGATGTCAACGCTGGTGACAAAAACCTCAATGTTGTCTCCAATTTTGAATTTTGCCTTGGTGCGTGAACCGAGAAGCAACAGCATTTCTGGGTCAAAATTAAAGCGATCGTCGCCAAGATTTTCAATCTTCACCAAACCATCGACATCAAAGGCTCGTAAATTTACAAAGATACCGAATCTAGCTACTGAGCTAATAACGCCTTCAAATTTTTCGCCGACAAATTTTTGCATGAAGCGAGCTTTTTTAATTGAGGTCAACTGACGTTCTGCTTTTACGGATCTCTGTTCGCAAGCACTTAGCATACTTGAAGCAGTTGCCAATTGGTCTTCGGTCAATGCCCAACTTTTATATTTTGGAAGCAACATACTTTTCAGCAAGCGATGGGCAATCAAGTCAGGATAACGACGAATAGGTGAGGTGAAATGAGAATAGTGAGAAAAGCCGAGGCCAAAATGGCCCAGATTCTGCGAACTATATTTGGCTTGGTTCATCGCTCTGAGAGTTAACATACTCAAGATCTGTTGCTCAGGTTTGCCTTTAAAGCTTTCAAGGCTTTTCGTGATCTTAGTTTGCAATCGATCTTTGCCAGACAAAGAGTTTTTAGCTCCAAAGTTCCATAAGAATTTTTGGAGTTCGGCAATTTTTTCTTCATTTGGTTCTTCGTGAATACGATAAATTCCGGGCATATTGTTTTCGCCAAGATATCGTCCCACCGAAACATTGGCCGCTAACATCAATTCTTCAATCAAGCGATGGGCAAAGAGTCTTTCAGATTTTATAATATCGACGGCTTCACCGGCTTCGTTCACAATGACTTGGGTTTCAGGAATTTCAAGATCTAAGGATCCTTCACGAAATCTTTTGGCCATCAAAATTTTTGCTATATCACGGCAGGTCTTGATATTCGTTTCAATATGATTGAGGTGACTAGGCGTTCGGCCATCCAAAATTTCTTGAGCCTCACCGTAAGTAACTCGGGCTTTAGATTCCATGACAGCTTCATAAAAATTATGCTTGATAATATTTCCCTGAAAATCCATTTGCATCTCGCAAACAAAACAGAGGCGAGCCACTTTTGGTTTGAGTGAGCAAAGTTCATTTGAAAGTGCCTCAGGTAACATCGGGACTACGAAATTAGGAAAGTAAACGCTGGTTCCGCGCTCATAAGCATCGTCATCAATTGCAGATCCTGGTTGAACATAGTGGCTGACGTCCGCGATCGCAACCCAAACGCGAAAGCCTTTACCATCGACTTCAGTATAAACCGCATCATCAAAATCTTTGGCGGTGGCACCGTCAATGGTAATGAGATTTTTATCTCGCAAATCAACTCGGCCTGTAATGTCACGTTCACCCACATGAGGCGAAAAAGTTTTGGCTTGTTCTTCAGCCTTTTTAGAAAATTCATGGGGAATATTATGTAAGTGTAAAATTCGCGTGATATCGTTCAAGGGATTTGCAGAATCACCGATAATGCTGACCACATGACCGGTAAAATCTTGATTTCTTCCGGGATAGCTGGTGATTTCGACTACGACGACATCGCCCTCTTTGGCATTGAGTGAATCTTCGGCGCGAATTCTTAAGTCAGATCCCCAATGACGATTTTCATCAAGAATCACGCCATATTTTACGTCGACTGGCAAAAATTTTCCGACCACCTTTTTAACCGCGCGTGCAAGAATCTCAACGACTTCGCCAGAAAGGCGTTCCTCATTTCGAGATTTATGTACAATGACCCGCAGGCGATCATTGGTCATAATCGAAGTCATAAACTGCCTAGAAATATAAACATCTGGATGTTTCGGATCGTCAGGAATTAAAAAGCCATAACCATCGGGATGGCATTTAATAATTCCTTCGACATACTTCATTCCGTCGAGATGTTTATTTTGTACCACTTGAATTTTATCTTCGCTTTGACGTTTTTGTTGGTTGGGATTGGTATGCGATTTTTTAAAGCTTGGACGTGAATTTCCGGATTTTCCTAAATCAGGTTTGGAGCTTGCAGTTGGCGCCCCAAAACTGGGGCGTTGCGATACCTTGGCAACTATTCCACCGCCACCACTTCGTCCACCACCAATAATTGAGCTTAAACTTCTGACAGAGCTTGAGGCCTTTATGCCGGCGCGTATGGTATTGCCAATTGGCTTTGCTCCACCCCGATTGACCGGAGTCGATTCAGAGCTAGCTTTGCGCTTTAATTCGCTGCCTTCTCTGCGCGAATCGCTTTTGTTTTGGTTTGAATTGGATTCATTATTTCGAGACTTTTTGCTGCCCTTGCGGTGAGGTTTCTTCATTGAATTTGAGGCTAACATAAGCTGGATGCCAAAGACAATACCAAGTGTAAAGGCGCATTTTCTAGGCGTTAAATTGATCTCCAATTGCTTTTTTGGTGGATTTGGAGGTACTTTGCGTTCTCGAAACAATGCCCAGGTGGTGGAACTGGTAGACACGCGTGGTTCAGGTCCACGTGTTCGCAAGAACTTGCAGGTTCAAGTCCTGTCCTGGGTACCAAATGTCAAAGTATTCGAACCTAAATTTCTAAAAAAGTTAGCATTTGCTGGGCCGCCCTTAATAAGAGGGTGGCCCGCCTTTTTAAGGGCGAGCTCCCTCTGATAATGGTCATTATCTACGATATAGTGAATTTTAAACGAGTCTGTGCCGACTTCAACTTTACGGACGAATTTTTGAATCATTTGCTTTTTCAGAGTGACGTCAGAAGTTTGCGTAACCATTTTACGGTAATGAGAAGCAAAATTTTCAAAAGTGTCGATACCTACAATTCGATCAATACTCGCGATTCCGCCGCTTTTAAATCCAAGCAATGCTGCCTCGTTATCCTTGTTAATGAGCTGAAGCTTTTCCAGCTGCTTGTAAATTGGTGCAGCAGAGACACCTTTAGGTAGTTCAGCTAGGCGTTCGGAGAGAGCATCGATCTGACTGGCGACACCATTGATCTTTGCCTTGAATCTTTCCATATCTTTACGGTGCGGATTTACTTCGTGTTGCTTTTTGACTTTCTCAAGTACGCGACTCACAAATGACTCATCGTTCAGAAACTCAACGAGTTTTGTCCAAGCGGCTGGCTCCAATTTTTTCGCAGGTATGCGGTGAGGCTCACATTTGAACATTTTTTTTGTAAGTGTCGCATCTCTTTTTGTGGCCCAACTATGCTCATAGTATCCAACTCGGCATGTATTACCTGTAGCCGATTTCCCTGGCATATTGCTACCGCAGCTCTTGCAACAAACTACTCCTGAAAAAAGATAAGGCATTCGCCCCTTTTTATGAGGTTTATATCGTCTGCGATTTTTATCTAGAAGTTGACCTACTCGATTAAAGGTTACCTCATCTACGATTGGCGCCCATACTGCCTTCGACTCTTTTTTCTCGCCCTTGTGATGGTAAACTTTAATTCCGAGATAGGCTTTATTGCGTAACATTGCTTGAAGATTATCAACAGTGAAATGTCCCACACGCTTAAATCTTCCACCACCTTCAGTCTGTCTCTTTGGTGAGTAGCCGTGACTATTTAGCCAAAGTGCCGTATGAGAAAGGCATCCCTCTTTAAGAAAACTAATAAAGGCAGCGTTCACCAGTTCGGCCATCGGTGGATCAACTTCTAGAAAACCAGGTCGATCTACAATTTTGCAATATCCAACCGGGATCATACCGCCGTTATAAAGTCCGCGACTGGCGCGGACCGCGAGATTGGCCTCGACCCGCTCAGAGGTTTGTTTACGTTCGAATTGCGCGAGATTCATGAGCTGAAAAAGAACCATTTCACCTGCGGCGGTGGTGGTGTCAAAGTCTTCACGAAGACTTGAAAATCTGCAACCGTGCGCTCGCATTAGATCCCACATTTCAACAAAATCACGGATGCTACGTGAAAGGCGGGAAATCTCGGTGACCATGATGAGATCAATCTCTCCACTTCTTACCTCTCTGAGTAGTTCTTGAAGTTTCGGCCTGCGCATATCTTTAGCTGAAATTCCAGCATCAGTGTAGACGCCACGAATTTCTCCAAAGTTTCCAATGCGATTTTTATATTCAACCGCTTGTCTAAGTCGATCTTCTTGATTTCTAATGGAGCCTTCAGGATTTTCAGCTTGTTCTTCGGTGCTGACTCGAATGTAAAATCCGATTTTAAATTGCTTAGCATTTTTATTAACCATTAGTGCCCGATCTTTCTGCCGCAAGCGGCGTTAAAAATTCGGGAACCAAGGATTTTTTCTCGGAGAGCTGGCTAAGGTGAGTATACACAATTTCTGCCCACTCATCAAGAACTTGTTCAAATTCTTCGTCGCGAATTCTCACATAACCAATCTCAATCTTTTCAAACTCTGCGACGCTGCGTTGGCGACGTTTGGCTTTACCCATCTGGAGCCTCCATCGGCGGTTTGCGTTGATATGAAAAATGGACTGAATGAGTGTTAGATTTAGGAGTCTCCATTCGAAATCGTTAACGACTCTACCGATGGGATAGGCGTTTCAGATTTTTTGGTATGTTTTTGTTTCGCCTTAGTAGGCTTAGCGAAATCAGTACCTCTAGTAACTATCAAAACACTTTTCGGACTTACTTTGGTGAGTACAGACAACTCGATTCCTTTGATTTCATCTTGCAGCGACGAAACTACTGCCATATCGCCACTGCTTAGTGCCTTTTTCAAAGCGTGAGTAATCCAATTCATTGACCTTCCCCCGAAAAAACGGACACTTTTTAGAACTAAAAACGTCTAACAAAGGGGAAATAAATGGGCAAGATGGGGCAACGTCGTTACACTTCAGA
>JAYUEN010000498.1:0-9658 GCA_043739185.1 Bdellovibrionales bacterium | reverse complement strand
TTAGCCCAAATGCGACTAATGGTGGAGCCAAACTCCGCCAATTTGAAATGACATATTTTGAAAGATCAGAGACTTCATCAAAACTTTCACTGAAAACCTCTCGCTCAGCTTCTACGAAGTCTTGAATTTTCAATTTAACTATTTCGGGGTTCTTGAGAATTCTCAAAAACAGTTCATGCGTGTCGGCGTCACCAATTCTTTGCTCATCTTTCATAACGACCTCCTTCGAGTTAAATTTCAATTATAGTTTCCCTAGGGTTTTCGACGAACGGCTTGAGCCCATAATGCCCTTAACCAAAGAACTTGCGAGCCAAGCCTCGAGCCATCCTATTGCTGCAAAAACTAAAAAATACATATCCACCTCGGCTATACAGAAAACCTTTGGGCATTCCAAACTGCAATTTGCCCTTTAATTTGCTCAAATAAATCTGCCAGTAAAGCTGCGGGATCACTTTGCGCTGCTTTGGCTAAGAATTTTCGTTGAGACGAAGTAATCTGAATGAAGCCCTCATAGGTTTCTTTTGCTTTCTGAAAGCTAAAATCAAGAGAGGAATCAGATGGTGCTCTATCGAGCAAATAATTTAACTTTTCTCTTTGTTGAATTTCGAGCGCACCACAATTCATTTGACCCCCCAGAGCATTTTTCTAAAACAGATTCTAAGTTTATTTGCAACTTAGTGAATGCAAGTAGGCGGCCAGCTGAAATATTCGCGTGAACTTCGACCTAATGCCTTAAGAGCAATCTTAGGGAATAAATTGAAATTCAAATTATCTGAAAATGGGGACCAGACAGTGCCCGATTCGGGGCAAAATTACCCCGACGGTTCTTGATTCTATTGGGTCCGTTTTTGAGCAGGATTAAATCAGTTTTAACGGCAGCAGCGGCGGTTAGTCGTTTGGCAGTTTCGGTTTCGGGCGCCGGATCCAGACGTTGATTCTGGATCGGCTGCAGTTGACTGAATGCCAGCTGCCGAGCCCTGAAATTATCTACTTTTAACCAACTAAAATGTCCAACCAGTCATAAAATCAAGCGCAAGCCCAACCGAACTAGGAGAATAACTAACATCATTTGAATAGGTACCATTGCTTGACTGAACGTGAATCGTTGAAGGAGCCGATGCAGCAGTTATACCTGCGCCAAACTTCAAATTGAAAGAATCCCAAAACCAATTGTAACCACCGACCAATGTGAAAGCAAATTCAGAAACACTTGCACTTAAATCTTGGCCACTTGAAATTGTTGAAGCCTTTGCTGAAACATATTGAAACGATGGACTCACATACCAACCATCTTGATAAACTCCATCTGGATAATAGTTGGCTCTCACTCCTACGGCCCATGCGGTTAAAGAAATGGCGCTCGTATAAATTGGGTCGCCACTAGCAAGACTGACGTGCCAATAGGAAAGTTCGGGTCCGAGAGTCCAATTTTCAGACATTTTAATATCGAAATCGAGATTTATAAATCCCACCAATAAAACAATGGGTTCAAAACTAAGGTTGAATCTCTTCTCAGATCCATAACTGGTTTTACTATGTGAACCCCCGCCAGCACCTGATTCTTGCCCGGTGCCATTTGCCAAATCAAAATATGCCAAACTCATTTGCGGCGCCAAGAAACTCATTGAGAAAACTAGAATCGAAAAACCTAAAATGGCTCTCATTTCATAACCTCTTTCCTTTAGACTCGCCAGAAGACCCATCACTTCTAAGACGGGCTCGGAGTTAAAATTCGTGCTCAGTCTGTCGAAGACCACACCTTATGTCAAACGACCCGCGAACTGAATTTTAAGCTTATCCTCAAATAAAGTTAAAGTGGGCTAGAATGGCTCAAACTCAAAGGGGATGCTAAAAAGCAACAAAATTACTAACTCAAGCCACATGACAGCGACTGATTATCCAGTTACAATATCTGCCAATGTATAAAGCTGCTTTTTTAGTCACTTTCACTTTTGCAATTTCCGCTTCAGTATGTGCACAGTCAATTGATTTAGATCCTGAAAGCGAAACCAGCCCAAATGAAAAGCCCGCATCCGCGTCACCAGTAAAGAAGATCACACAAAACAAAGCACTAGCCACAGATCCATCTCTTGATATTTCTCGGTTGAGTTACTTTCCTCATCGAAATATTTTTCTTGCAAATACTCGCCTTACCTATCCTCTCGCCAATACCTCCGATGCGATTGCAACTAAGGCTCGAATTCAAGTTGAAACAAAGACTGCAACTGATTCGGTTAGTTTTGAATCCGGCCTTTCTTACGGAATAAATGACTGGTTAAGATTTGTGGCAAAAGAAAGCTTTCTTATGACCAGCGGAAGTTTTTCAAATATCCCACCGGGTACGACCTATAGTGAAACTTATTCACAGGGACCTTCGGATCCCAGTTTTTCACTTGGAGCCAGACTTCTCGATCCGCATACACTTGGTTTTTCAAGTGATATTTTTTTCTGGGTCTCACCAAGTACGAGTACTCATTTTTCAGGGAAGCCTGGCCAGTTGGGCGACAATTATCGTGGCTTCTCTTCAACTAGCGTCTATTTGCCGATCTACTGGTCTCAACGAGCAAATGATATTGAACTTGCTTTAAGCTATACGCAAACTCAAGCCGGAGAGTCTATTGGCAGCACGCCAGCCAGTTCATTTACAAAGTCTGTCAATAGCTTCAGCACGATAACTGTTTCGGATCGTCTGCACTTTTCAAAATTTTATTTGCAATTGGGCGCGGACATCACTTTGCCTTATCAAACCGAACAAATAACCGAAGCTCCCACAGCAATTAAAAAAACATTTAACTTTCCTAGCATTGTCACTCAAAAATACGTCGCAGGCTTTCGAATCAATTCAAACGCCAGCATTGATGCCGAATTTACATATAATAATTTTATCTTAAATATGAATACCGATGAAGGCACCAGTAGCGTTTCAGAGCAAATAAATTCTTTTTTCTCACTGCATTTAATGATTGAAATTTGATTTTTCAATACTTTCTAAATCACCAGACTCACTTTCATTTCGCAGATCCGCATGCGGCTCAAAAGGCTCAACCAATTCCCAGACTTCGCTGGTTTGAAAAAGATTTTTATTATAGAGAAAATACAGCAAACCAAAAACAATCCCCATCGCAAAGCCAATGCTATGGCTTAAATAACTAATATTGGCATCAAACTTCTCGGGCATAAACTCAACCAAAGCCAGACCAAGACTGCGAAGAATTTTCTGCCTATAGCTGAGTCCTCTTTCGATTCCAATATAAATTACCAACCAAAAAGCCACCATAAAATAAATGACTCCCGATACTCCAAGAACCGCGACATCATTTGGATACAGAGAAATCACTAGTAAATTAATGCTTGCGCCAGCAAACAAAGTTAAAAGCGGAAACAAAAAAAGACCAAAGTAATTTGTCAGCAAGCTAGCAAAGGGAACAAAAAAAATCGAGTTTCCGAGGACGTGATCCCAGCTCGCGTGCGTGCATACGGCAGTCAAAAGTCGATAGTACTCGTGCTGGCTCACCACGCTAGTCCAACTTGCTGCAAACAAACTCTTAACAGGAATTTCCTTTGACCAATCAAAAAGCGATACGACGATCATTAGCAGCTGACAGGCTAAGGCCAAATAAAAACTCTGTTTACTAATGGGGCCAGAAAGGAAAGACTTTCTCAGCCGCCACTTGGTTAGATCCATAACTTATTGGCTCCTGCCGTAAGGGGTAATCTGAGTTCATTTAGTCAAATGTCAAGATCAGCTTCATTCAACGGGTACTTCTTTTTTTAGTTGGTTAAATGTTGAAAACTTCAGGGCTCGGCAGCCGGCATTCAGTCAACTGCAGCCGATCCAGAATCTGGCGCCCAAAACTGAAACTGCCAAACGGTTGACTGCCGCGACTGCCGTTAAAACTGCTTGCTCTTGCGACCCCTAGAATCTCTGGCCATAATAAACATTTGTGGTCACCAAGCTCGAGGCAAGTTGGCCATTTTGAATTTCGCCGTAAATTGAATCTACTTTTGCTTGCACGCCCATATAATCATAGCGGCGAGTAATCCCAACGGCCAATGCGCCGTTGATTTTGATCTGGACGTTGCTGCGGCTATAGGATCCTGCTTTATCATTGAGCTCTTGATATTGGGGGCCGAAACCGAAAATTCCTTGTGCCGTCACAAAAAGTCGCTTGTAAGAATAGGTATATCCGTATCCTGCCGCGGCCCCTGCCGACCAAAAAGTTCCCGCAAAAATATCAGGCTTAACATCCGCACCGGGGGCCGTTCCGGGTATAAATTGTACTCCCGGACTCATATCGAGGCGATTGAGATACAAATGCGCGATCGGACTACCTCCGCTCTTAAATTGAAATTCAGTAAAAGTAAAAGCCGCCGCCATACTGTATTCGAGTGGGTGAAATACAAAATACAAATTGATTCCAGCATTGTGAACTTGAGTGTCCGGCAGTTGCGCATAACGTGCGGGTTGTCCGCCGGCTAAACCGGTCAACGCGCTACTGATATAAAAACCTCGGTAGTATTGAGAGTAAAAATCATATGCCAAGCGGTGCATCGAACCACTGAAAATATATTCTTGTTTATTCGAATCTCCCCTTCTTGAACTTTCATAGTCTGGTAAAACTCTAAAGGGTTGGCTCATCTCAAAGCTCCATTTTTTATAGCCAAGTGAAATTCCAACTTCAGGATTAAAATTAGGCAAGAACGCGACACCATCAATGCGGGGAGTTCCCAAATAAAAAGTGTAAAATGGGGCTCCGATATAAACTTTTGCCTTCCATTCTTCGGGGAAGATTTCGAAAGCATCGCTTAGAATTGGCAATCCATCCTTTGAAATTTCAATTTTTGGATTGAGCGGCAGCAAATCGATCGGCACCGGAAAGCTTTGAAGCAATGTGGGCAGCGAATCTGCAGCAGGACTCGTCCCCTCCGTACTCACAGCAGTCTCTGGTAAGCTTTTTTGCTTTGAGATCCCAGGTTCTTCAGCGCTCACATTCATCGTGATGAGTTGAAAACACAGAAAAATACTCAACAAATTATTATTTTTGATAGTTGAAACTTTCTCCGTGATCAGGAACTAAAAAACTAGTGGGAGAAACTTTAAATTCATCTAATGCAATTTTAAGATCCTTTGCAGGCTGATCAAAGGCTTCGTCGGCCAATTGAAAACAAGAAAAGTGAATTCCTATACTCAACTTTGAACGCAAATCTTGGTGGGCCAGAACCGCTTCCCTCGGGTTCACATGTTGATCCTTCATAAACCATCTCGGTTCATACGATCCTATGGGTAAGAGTGAAACATCAATGGCACCAAATTTCTCAAAAATTTCATTGAAGTGTTGATAGTAGCCCGTATCCCCAGAAAAGAAAATCTTGAGCTCATGACTTTTTACTATAAAGCCGCCCCACAAACTACGATTGCGATCAAACGGAGAGCGTGAAGACCAATGTTGTGCCGGGGTCAAATGAAACTCCAAATTCGGACTGACTTGAACTTTTTGCCACCAATCCATTTCGACCACATTTTCAAATTTTCGCTTTTTAAAAAACTCAAGATTGCCAAGAGGGCAAAGTAATTGTGGCTGCCATTTATGATTGATTTCTTTTAAGGCATGAATGTCGAGATGATCGTAATGATTATGGCTCAATAAAATATAATCAATCCGGGGCAATTCTGAAATTTTGAGCCCCGGCTCTCGAACCCGCTTGGGCCCAACCCAAGAAAGCGGGCTCACTCTCTTAGAAAAAACCGGATCAGTTAAAATATTAACTCCAGGAACTTGAATCAATGCGGTTGCGTGATTGATAAAAGTGATGCTTGTCTGATTGGGCTCTAGACGATCATTAAGAATAGGCGTCTTTCGCCCTAAATGAAAACTTGGCCAGCTTGGCTGCTTACGATTCAACATCCATTTGAGTGCGTCGAGCAATCCTTTTTCAGCGCGCGCATGCGGATTCTGGTTAACAAATCTCTTATTTTTTTGCATGCGAAGCTTCCATTTTTGTATCCGTAGTTAGAGGACTCGCGCTTAATGCAGCTTGATTCTTCAAAGATTTGAGGAGCAGATCAACTAAATTTTTAGTAACTGAGTCGATCTTGATAGATAGGAAAATTTGCTTTTCAACTATTGGCCAATCGAGAATCTGAATCTCCTTCATCTGTCCCGCCCGACACCAGCGCTGCGCCAGAATTTCAGGAACAAAAGTAAGCTGATTGCTATAGCGACAAATCTCAAGTGCAGTTTCAGCCGTTGCGGCTTCAAAGCCCTTTATGCGCCTTCTGACATTGAGCGGACAAAAATCTGATCCAATGGCATAGCCCTGAGTTCCCCAGTCGGTGGGTACAACAAATGGATATTTGACCACTTCAAGCTCTCGACATTTTTCAACGAGCGGATGATGAATGCCGGCATAAAGCTTCCATTTTAAGCTGCCAATTTGATAGGAGGTCCAAGCATGGGTCCACTCTAACTCATCAATATGTGCCGCTATTTCAAAGGCGCCCTTTAATCCATGAGCAACTAAATCATTTTTGGTAAATTCAACCAAGCGAAAGCGCACCGGTTTTTTCGAGATTTCGCTAATACTTGAAACCGCAGGGGCCAATAAATAGGTGGATAAAAAACCGATAGATCCGATTGTCCAAAGCTTTTGCTTCTCCCCATCACTACGCATTGCCAAGGGAGAAAGCTCTTTAGATAAATCGCATATTCTTTCAGCAGTCTCAAGTAGGCCAATTGCTTCAGGAGTCAAAATAATGCCATTGACTGAGCGCTTAAACAGCTGGATTTCAAGCTTGGCTTCTAGTGATTTCATTATTTTTGAGGTATTAGCCGGCAATAAATTGAGTTGTCTTGCAACATCCCTAAGCGATTGAGTTCTGGCTGCTAATACAAAAATTTCAAGATCCCGCAGACTGATTTCAGACAATTTTGTGAGCATATGTCTTCATATCACGAGTGTATCCAAAAAGGAAACACTAATCGAACTCGCTGCGCTCAAGAAAAAAACCCAAAAAAACCGCCTGAAATAAATGAATATTTATTTTGATTAAAACTGCAATCTCCCTTGTCTTTTTCTGTAAAACCGAGAAATATGCGGCCATGATTTTAAGGGCCTTAAAAACATTTACAATCTGCTTTCTCATTTGCTTTAGTAGCCACACCAAAGCCAATGAAGCCCAATTTGTAAAACTAGATTCCGGCATAGATATTCAAGATGTTACTAGTAAAATCTCAATTTCGTGGCAAGAACCCCATGAAAGCTTAAGCGAACAATTTGTTTTTGTCGAATACACCGACAAAGATTTAAATGCAAAATACTCCAATCAAGCCCTCTGGATGCGACTGGGAATAGAGAATACAAAATCAAACAAGGTGCACAAAATACTTTATTTTACGACCTATCTGGTCGGCGAATTGGCGCTTTTTGAACTTGGCAAAGGCCCAATGCAAGTCAACGGTAGCTCGATTCCTTTTTATGAAAGAAGTTATCTATCTCGTTTTGCAGCTTTTGAAATTGATCTTGCTCCACGCGAAAAGAAACAATTTTATATTCGAAGACTTTCACATCAATCGCTATCAACCAGAATTCACATTTCAGAAGAGAGCAGCTTTCTCAATATTGAATCCGACCTAAAGGCCACTTTGTACTTTTACGCCGGCGGAATTTTTTGTTTGATTTTCTTCAATCTTTTGGTCGGCCTTTATACTGGCGACCGAGATTTTTTGTATTATTCGTTTTTTGCCGGAACTTTGGCGCTAGCGATTCTCAATTTAAACGGCGTTCTAGACTCATTTGCTTTTCGAAATTATCATACGACATTCACCAAATATTTGATGAGCTTCACAGGGACTGCGATCATTGCCTCACTTGTCTTTGTTTATCACTTTTTAAAACTCGATATTCATCTACCAAAAATAAAAAGACTCTTTGTTGCCATCGGCAGCGTTGGGTTTTTCTTGGTATGTTATAGTATTTTTTTTCAAGGTGAATACTATTGGTCTAAAGTAGGTTTTGTCACTGATATCACCATCCTTATCTCCTTGGTTTCGCTCATAAGCACGGGGGTTTATCTTGCAAGAAGAGGCTTGAAAATCGCAAATTTCTTTCTTTTGTCTTGGGCCTTTTTGTTCTTAGGTGCTGCCGCATATTTCGGAGTTCTATACGGAATCCTCCCGAGTACGCCTTTGTTTTATCATGGCATTCTCTACGGGAACTTAACTGAAATGTTGGTTATCTCATTGGGACTTGCTTATAAGCTTAATGTTTTAGACTTTGAAAAGCGGCAGGCTCTAAAAGATGCTGCAGAAAAAGAACACTACCACCGCTTAGTAAAAGTACTCTCACATGATGTTTCAAATGCTAGCTTTATTTTCTCAATGTATTTTATGAGACTAAAAAAGCGCATTTCAGATCCTCAAGGCGAAGTGGTCATTCAAAAAATCGAGGCGACTTTAAAAAAGATGGATCAAATTCTCGCCTCAGTTAAAAATGAACAAGCCTTTAAGAGTTTTCAAAACTCAATTCAACTCGTTAAAACCAATTTAACCGAGGTGGTCATAGAGGTTTTGCATTTTTATGAAGATAGGTTCGAAACCAAGGATCTCAAGGTAGACCTGGATATGCCACCCGAAGTTTTCGTAATGGCCGATCGCTCTGCTCTTGGCAATCAAGTGATTTCTAATATTGTCTCAAATGCGATTAAATTTTCAAAAACCAATGGCTTGATTTCAATAAAATTGTCAGAGGCAAACGGAGACTACAAACTTTCAATTGAAGATCAGGGCATCGGAATTCCCAAGGATCAAATTCACAAAATATTTTTTTCAAATAACGGAGTCTCAACATCCGGCACGAGTTTTGAAAAAGGCAGTGGACTTGGCACCTCTTTAATCCGAGAATATATGAAGTTGTTTTGCGGAGATCTTGAGGTTGAGTCGCAAACCGCAGAAGGAATTGTGAGTTCAGGAGACTTTTTAACTGGCACCAACGTGACACTGGTTTTTCCGAAAGCTAAATAGAGTGGATTTTTTAAATTTCAATTTTCGAGAAATCGCAAATCAAACCTGGAATAAACCTACGAAAAATGATTTCTTTATCTGCTTACTTTTTGCAGGCTATTGCGGCTGGTTTGCATTTCACAACCCATATTGGGTGCATATTTTAGACAGTGCCAATCTCATGTTTCATGAAGCCGGCCATCCAATTTTTGGAGCCCTCTTTGGCTCGCGCATAATGGTTTATGGCGGAACATTAGGCCAACTTTGCTTTCCTGCCCTCGGGGCAGTAAGTTTTTGGCTGAAACGCGAAGCCACCTCCTTTGCAATTATGCTCATCTGGTTTTTTGAGAATATTTGGAATATCGCCCGTTATCTGGCCGACGCCAGAGCCCAAATTTTGCCCCTGGTTGGCGGCGGCGAACATGACTGGACTGAAATTTTAACAAGGTGGGGTCTGCTTGCGAATGATCTTAAGATCGCAAATTCGCTTAAAAACTTTGCTAGCGTCGGCGTCGTTATTACCATAAGTTGGCTCTATTTAAAGTTTCAGGAGATAGATATTGCCAGCAAATAGCAAAAAGGCAGTCAAAGATTGGGTTGGCGTTTGGTTTGAACTTTTAAAAGAGCGCGGCTTTCCAACTGATGTTGTTTTGGCCAGC
>JAYUEN010000497.1:0-9698 GCA_043739185.1 Bdellovibrionales bacterium | reverse complement strand
GTTCCCCTCGCCGCCCTCAATTTTTTGCCACCAGCAGGAGACCACTTCCAACCATTCGTAGGGTGGGAGTGGTCTCCTGCGATCAGGGGGCAATGATTCTGAGGGCGGCGGCGGGTAAGTGTTTATTATTTTTCTCGATTTGAATTTTTCAATTCTGCCGAATTTTTCCAAACATCGCGCTGCCTTGGCAGAGTTGAGGTATGATGTCAAATCAGCCTGCTTGTTCTAATCTTGGTTTAAAGACTGATAATCTTGTAACCTTATCTTTAACATAGATTGAAGCTTCACTTGGATCTTTGATCCATTCTTTAAGATCTACAAATCCCACCGGACGCTCCCAGTGTGGATAAAAAGTTTCTCTTATTGCTTTCTGGATTGAGGATTTGACAGTCTCAAGTTCAGTAATAAAAATGACCGAAGAGAATTGCTTTGATGTCATATAGGTATTCATCATTTGTCTGTAGCGTTTTGGTTCTTTGCGTGACAACTCAAGTTCAATCGCAATTTTTTTAGGTTGTGGTTGATTCTGAACCTCAATCACTAGATCTGGATATTTATTTTTCTCAGACAGATTATAGTGACGTATAGACCTTTGATCTTCTCTTTTGAGTTCAGCTTCAAACTTAGCACCAATAATTATCTGTTGTTTTTCTAAAGCTAAGAAGCTTTTTACTATAATTTCATCATGATCAATCTGTGCAGTATTTGGCGCATGAGTGACTTCTCCACCAGAAATTCTTTTAACCAATGGGTGCTCGAAATTCGGTACAATCACGTCGGTAGCTCTCTTTGAATAGTGGGTCTTGAATTGTCCAATACTAACGAATCGACTCCAGACATGGCGTCGCCATCGTGGCTTACCCTTAGCAAAGAATTCATTCCAAAGTTCTTTCGATAAAAATCCGCACCTGACAGCAAGGCGTATTTCAGCACTTGGATCGTATGGTTTCATTTTTTTAACCCCCTAACGTTAGGTCACAAAAATTTGCGACACAACTTTTTATAATTGCAAGCGGTGCCATCATCTTGTGAAAAGTCACATAAGCTTTGAATTCAACTCTGCAATTTTGAAAAAGCAGTCGATTTATATAATTTCAAAAGTTTCAAATAATTTGAAAGAAAAATTTGACAACTCTATTGTTTCGCTAGGTTAATTGATTTCAAATTTCCTGAAGACTTTCAAGAAATTTGAAGTAAAAAATATACATGGTGTTTTTCCTAAAGACCCGTATGGACTACTAGCTTCATCGCAACAACCTGATTGTTAACAGGTCTTAATCGAATATTTCATTTAGGCGCGTGGCCAATCTCTGATTTAAATTCCGATTTAGAAGATCAATTTTAATAATTTGTCCCTTCATAAGATAGGCAAAGTTGGCCACTTTTTTGGTCCATTTCTTATATTGTCGTAGCCTTTCAACTGCTTATGGGGCGCCTCAAGATTTTGATGGCATTTTTCGATTTCTTAGCCAAATCCATCTCAACAAAGCTTTCAAAACTCTCGCTTCAAGCGGAAGTAAGTTATCAAAGTATTGCAACGTCATTTTACTAGAAAGACTTCTTGCAAGGCTTATCCTTAATCAAAACTTGCCAAAGTGTATAGTGTTCAAAGTGACTATGTTGGTCTTCGTGTTTATAATTCTGCCCGCTATACTGTTGATCTTGATGCTCTCTAGGTTAAAGCCAAGGATTGTGAGAATGACGTGTGACGTTTTCCCTCAAAATCACGAGACTATTCCTCGGAGTAGAGATGGGAGAATGTCTTGTGATGCGGCCTTTTCAGCCTAGGTCAGTTTTATCTCAATCTCAAAAACACGGCAGATATACAGCAACATAGGGAGGCTTGGGTATTTGCGGCGTTGCTCGATATACTGGAGTGTGGTCGGAGCAATGTCGAGCTTTTCCGCAGCCTGCTCCTGAGTGAGTTTGAGGCTTTCGCGTCGCTGCTGAATCCGTTCGGCGATCATATCCAAATCAGCCCTAACTTCGCGACGTGACCGAGCGGGGATTCTATCTAAATGAGCATGCTTTCGACGTTTGTTCACTACTTAATATTGAACTGATATTACTGCTGGGAACACAGACCGGTGGTGTGAGTTTTAATCGAGGGGATGTCCAATATTGTCCCATTCAGTCTGTTTCATTTTTTAACTGAATTAATAGATAGCTATAATCTATTCATTAAGATATCTTAACAATCGAGTAAGACTCCAACTCTTGAAAGCCTCGTGGCCTTTCCTCTGATCCTTCTGCCCACTCAATAATTTCTATGTTTATGAATCAAATATTTTTTTGATTCTGCGTAGTTCAGATCAGGATTAAAAAATGGCAAAAAAAACCGTCCGCCTTCAAAAAAATTCAATTCAGAATAAAAAAGCAAAAGTCCCCAAAGAAGCTATTGAGGGAATGGGGTCGTTAGAAAAGTTTCGTCGAATGGCCACGGTTATTCAAGATTCCAATGATGCGATTACCTTCCAAGATTTAGAAGGCAATATCCTGGCCTGGAACCGAGGCGCAGAGTTAATGTATGGATATTCAGAGGCAGAAGCACTTAGAATGAATATCGTAGATACTGTGCCTACGGATTATCAAGAAGAAGCGCGCGCATTTCTGGCCTCACTAAAGCGAGGAGAGCTGGTAGCTACACTGGAGACCAAGCGCAAAACTAAAGATGGTCGAATAGTCGATGTTTGGCTGACGAATACAAAGCTTACTGATGATAAGGGAAAATTAACTGGAATCGCTACAACCGAACGAGACATTTCTGAACGAATGGGATCACTAGAAAAGTTTCGTCGAATGGCCACAGTTATTCAAGATTCTAATGATGCGATTACCTTTCAAGATTTAGAAGGCAACATTCTGGCCTGGAACCGAGGTGCTGAAACGATGTACGGCTATTCAGAGGCCGAAGCACTTAGCATGAATATCGTGGATACCGTACCGACTGAATATCAAGAAGAGGCGCGCGGATTCCTTGCCTCTTTGAAGCGTGGAGAGTTAGTTCCTACTCTTGAAACTAAACGCAAGACTAAAGATGGTAAGATCATTGATGTGTGGCTGATCAACACGAAGCTCACTGATGGTAAAGGAAATTTAACTGGAATCGCTACAACCGAGCGAGACATTTCTGAACAAACGAGAACTCTAGAAAAGTTTCGTCGGATGGCGACGGTCATTCAAGATTCTAACGATGCGATTACGTTTCAGGATCTAGAGGGCAATATCTTGGCCTGGAACAGAGGCGCTGAATTAATGTACGGCTATGTTGAAGCCGAAGCCCTAAAGAAAAACATTGTAGATACTGTTCCGACAGAATACCAAGAAGAAGCGCGCGGATTCCTTGCCTCTTTGAAGCGTGGAGAATTAATTCCTACTCTTGAAACCAAACGTAAGACAAAAGATGGTAAGATCATTGATGTGTGGCTGATCAATACAAAGCTCACTGATGGTAAGGGAAATTTAACTGGTATTGCTACAACCGAACGCGATATCTCTGAACGAAAACGATCCGAAGTATCACTTAGAGAAAAGGCTCGGGAGCTTGAATTTCTTCAAGAGGGCCAAATTACACTCTCCGATAAAATGCGTGGTGAACAAGATGTTTCGCGTTTAGGGCAAAGCGTACTTAGTCATCTTGCTCCTTTCTTGAATGCTCAGATGGGCGCTCTTTACTGCCTTACCGAGGAAGAAACTCTCAAGCGTGTAAGTGGTTATGCCTATTCAAAACTTGAAGATAACGAGAAGATAATTACCCTTGGTGAGGGCTTGGTAGGACAAGCAGCTCTAGGAAAGCGTTCTATTCTCCTTGAAAATGTTCCTGCCAATTACTTCGGAAAAATCGCTTCGGACTTAGGTGCATCAACTCCGCGTTCACTGCTTTTGTCTCCTGTTTTTTATGAGGGTGAAGTAAATGGCGTAATTGAGCTGGCCTCTTTCACTTCTTTTTCTGAGCATCAGAAGACTTTTCTTGAGCACGTATCTGAGAATATCGGCATTGCAATCAACACTTCGATCAACCGCAAGAAGCAACAAGAGCTTCTTGAAAGATCACAGGGGTTGACTGAGGAACTTCAAGCTCAACAAGGGGAACTAAAGGCCACCAACGATGAGCTTGAAAAGCAATCGAGTGCGCTTCAAGATTCTCAGACGAAACTTAAAAGCCAACAATCCGAGCTTGAACAAACCAACGAGCAGCTTGGAGAACAAACGCAAGCGCTTGAACAGCAACGAGATATTTTAAATGAAAACATTGAAGCGCTCAGAAAAGCTCAAACGCTTCTTGAAGAAAGGTCTGACGAAGTTCAAAGGGCAAGTCAGTACAAATCTGAGTTCCTTGCAAATATGTCCCATGAGCTTCGCACTCCGCTCAATAGCTCGCTTATTTTGGCGAAGCTTCTTGAAGACAATGCGGCCGGAAATTTAACTCAAGAGCAAGTTCAATACGCTCACTCCATTTCGTCAGCAGGCAATGACCTACTCAACCTTATCAATGACATCCTTGATCTTTCAAAAGTGGAGGCCGGAAAACTTGAGATCAGACCCGAGAGTGTATTTCTTCCTAAGGTTTTTAGTAGTCTTGAGAGAAGTTTTGATTCTGTTGCTAAACAAAAAAATCTCAAATTTGAAATTAAGATCGACTCTGGCATACCCGATACAATGCTCACAGATCGTCAGCGGCTCGAGCAAGTTCTTAAGAACTTACTTTCGAATGCATTTAAGTTCACAGAAAAAGGTCATGTCACACTTCATGTGTCTCAGACATCTGGCCGAAAGTTTTCATTTTCGGTGATCGACACTGGAATCGGAGTCGACAAGGCCCAACAAGAAGTTATCTTTGAAGCCTTTCGCCAAGCCGATGGAACGACCAACCGAAAATACGGAGGTACTGGCCTTGGGCTTTCAATATCGAGGGATCTTGCCAGGCTCCTTGGCGGAAGCGTTGAGGTTCAAAGTGTGCCAGGCAAAGGAAGCAGCTTCACTCTGCTGCTACCTGAGAGCTACGATGAGTCCCGTATTGAAGCCGCATCGCCAAAGATATATTCATCGTCGTCGTCAAACTCGGCCTCTAACTTCATTTCCGTAACAGAAGTTGTTAAACCGCAAGTGACTCGAATCAAGCCCGCAGCTTTCTCAGATGATCGAGCCAAGCTCACAATGCCTGGACGTACAATTTTGGTGATCGAAGATGAACCGCAGTTTGCACAAATTCTTTTTGAATTAGCTCACGAGCTTCACTACAAATGCGTAGTTGCTCAAGATGCAGAAGAGGGACTTGAATTGGCGCAAAGACTTCTTCCGGATGCGATTTTGCTCGATATGATGCTTCCTGATCATTCGGGATTAACAGTGCTCGATCAGCTTAAAGAAAATTCAACAACCAGACATATCCCAGTCCATATTGCATCCGTTCATGATTACGTAGAAAAAGCTCTCCAGATGGGAGCAATAGGCTACATCATAAAGCCCGCCAAGCGTGAAGCACTCAAGGCTGTTTTTGCCAAATTCGAATCCAAACTTACGCAGACAATAAAGCGTGTTTTGATTGTCGAAGACGACAAACTTCAAAGAGAAAGTATGGTCAAACTCTTAACGAATACGAATATTGAGATCACCGCTGTGGCGCTAGCAAGTGAGGCACTTGAGGCTCTCAAAAAGACGATCTATGACTGCATGGTCATTGACCTAAAACTCCCTGATATGTCAGGCGAAGAACTACTTAAGAAAATGACTGAGCAAGAAGGGCTGGCTTCATTTCCGCCAGTCATTGTTTATACGGGGCGATCACTTTCTAGGGATGAAGAAGATCAGCTTAGAAAATATTCTCGCTCAATCATCATCAAAGGAGCCAAGTCTCCAGATCGACTTCTTGATGAGATCAGTCTTTTTCTTCACAGTGTCGAGTCTAAGCTCACGTCAGAAAATCAGTTGATGCTAAAAACGATGCGGAGTCGCGAAGACATCTTCACGGGTAGAAAGATCCTTGTCGTTGATGACGATGTCAGAAATATATTTGCACTAACTGCGGCTTTAGAACAAAAGGGCGCAAGTATCGAAGTCGCAAGAAATGGAAAAGAGGCGCTCGCAAAGTTGAAAGAGAATCCTTCGGTCGATCTCGTTCTCATGGACATTATGATGCCCGAGATGGATGGTTATCAGGCGACCCGCGAGATTCGAAAACAAAAACGCTTTGCAAAACTTCCCATCATCGCCGTGACTGCTAAAGCCACAAAGAACGATCAAGTTCTTTGTATGGAGGCCGGTGCCAATGATTATCTTGCTAAACCTATTGATCTTCATCAGCTCTTCTCAGCCATTCGAGTTTGGACACCAAACTTGGGAAAAGATTAAGGCTTATGGAACGAACTCTCACTCCAGAATTTGCGATTGAGTTAAAGCTTTTATTAGAAGCGATTAATCTCAAATACGATTTCGATTTTCGACATTATTCAATCAATTCGATGAAGCGGACCGTGATAATGGCGATGAACCGAATGGGGTGCAACAAGCTTTCAGTACTTCAAGAAAAAGTCTTGCATGATTCAGATTGCTTCTATGATCTGCTTCAATCCCTTACGATCCCGGTAAGCGAAATGTTTCGTGATCCCTCCTATTTTCTTTCACTTCGAGAAAAGGTAATCCCAGTTCTCAAAACCTATCCTTCAATTAAGGTTTGGGTTGCCGGATGCAGTACAGGCGAAGAAGTCTATTCCCTCGCGATCTTACTTCAAGAAGAGGACTTGCTTGAGCGCACGACCATCTATGCAACCGATATCAACCCAAGAAGTCTTGAAAAGGCATCTTTAGGTGTCTTTGACTTGAGGGTGACTCAGACGTTTGCTGAAAGCTATCAAAAATCTGGTGGTAAGCGCTCGCTTTCAGACTACTACGCGGCTACTTTTAACTCGGCGAAATTTGATAGCGCTTTAGCGAAAAACATCAGTTTCACGGATCATAGCCTCGTGACTGATTCGGTATTCTCAGAGACGCATTTGATTTCTTGCCGAAATGTACTTATTTATTTTGACCGTGAGCTTCAGGATAGGGTGTTTGGCCTTTTTCACGAGTCACTTTGCAGAAAATGTTTTTTAGGTCTGGGCTCAAAAGAGACAATTCAGTTTTCCCAATATGAAAAATACTTCGATCCTTTCGTAAAAAAGGATCGGATTTTTCAAAAGAAGTAGATGAT
The DNA here is from genome assembly GCA_043739185.1 of Bdellovibrionales bacterium. GTDB lineage: Bacteria > Bdellovibrionota > Bdellovibrionia > Bdellovibrionales > JAMPXM01 > JAYTQQ01. The sequence goes on along the minus strand of JAYUEN010000497.1, from coordinate 2,509 downwards.
GAACTCAATCCTGAAAGAAACTGTAGTCAATAAAAGTAAAGCCGATAAGGTCAAGGTTCTTCTTGTCGATGATCTAAAAGACAATCTTCTTGCGTTGGAAGGATTGCTAAGACGCGATGACATCGAAATTTTCAAAGCAAAATCAGGAACTGAGGCTTTGGAATTCTTGATTCCTAATGAATTTGCTGTAGCCCTCATCGACGTTCAAATGCCTGGCATGAGCGGATTCGAGCTTGCTGAATTCATGCGAGGGGCAAGTAAAACTAAAAACATCCCGATTATCTTTGTAACTGCTACCGCCAAAGAACAGAGCTTCTCCTTTAAGGGCTATGAAAGCGGTGCTGTTGACTTTCTTCTCAAGCCGCTCGACTCATTTGCGGTAAAGAGCAAAGTAAACATCTTCATTGAGCTTTATCAGCAGAGAAAAGAACTCAGATCCACCGAGGCGAAATTTCGTGGTCTAGTTGAAACTGCGCCCGATGCGCTCGTGATCGTCAATGAAGAGGGACTAATAGAGCTGGTGAATAAGCAGGCTGAAAAAATTTTTGGATATGAACGATCTGAACTCATAAATCAACCGATGGAAATGCTACTGCCAGATCGCTTTCGTCACGCTCACGTCCGTCACCGTAGCGAGTATGCTTTGCATCCTAGTTCAAGACCAATGGGACGTGCGCTTAACTTATATGGCAGACGCAAAGACGGAACCGAGTTTCCGCTGGATATTTCTCTGAGCCCACTCAAAACGGAAAGTGGTATACTCATCTCCAGCGCAATTCGAGACATTACAGAACGCAGAGCCTCTGAAAAGGAGCAAGAAGAATCCCTAACGAACCTCAAGAAAATTCAGGCCGAACTTGAGTTAGCCAAAGTTTACGCTGAAAAGGCAAAAGATGTCGCAGAACAAGCGAACGAATTCAAATCTACTTTTCTCGCGAATATGTCTCACGAAATCAGAACCCCTATTGGAGCTATTTTAGGTTTCAACGACTTAATGAAAAATCCTTCCAACACTGTTGAGGAAAATCGCAACTACATGGTTATTGTGGAACGCAACTCCCAACAGCTCTTAAGACTCATTGATGATATTCTCGATCTCTCTAAAGTTGAAGCCGGAAAGATGACGATGGAGAGCACTCAGTTTTCTCTTGCTGAAATGCTGGCCGACTTTACCTCACACATGGCGTTTAAAGCTCAAGAAAAAGGAGTCAGATTTCAATTAATCGCCGAAACTCTTATTCCCAATTTGATCTGCTCTGATCCTGTTAGGCTTCGGCAAATTCTAAGTAACGTTGTCGGCAATGCAATTAAATTTACTGATAAAGGTCATGTTGAGCTTGTTGTCGCATTCGCAGACCCCATTTTCAAATTTATGGTCAAAGACACAGGTGTGGGCCTTTCAAAAGACCAAGAGTCTAGGCTTTTTCAGCCTTTCTCTCAAGCGGACACCTCTACCACTCGGAAATTCGGTGGAACTGGATTGGGTTTGATCTTGTCAAGGCGCCTTGCTGAAGCTCTAGACGGAAGATTGGAACTTATTGAAAGTAAAAAAGGTTTTGGTAGCACTTTTTTGATTGAAGTGAAGTCTAAGTTACTTCTTCAGGCAAAGCTTGTTGGAATAGAGGCACTGACGGTCATTGCAGGCGCACTCCCTGATTTTCGCAAAGATAGCCAAATCTTGCGTGGTCTCAAGGTGCTTTTAGTTGAAGACTCTCCAGACAATCAAATGCTCATCGGCATGTATTTACGCAAAGAAGGAGCGCAAGTGACATCGGCTTCTGATGGTGCAATTGGAGTGGAACTTGCTTTGACAAAAGACTTTGATGTGCTGCTTATGGATATTCAGATGCCTATTCTAGATGGGCATGAAGCTACAAAGAAACTTCGTCAGTCGAAATACTCAAAACCCATCATTGCCTTAACAGCCCATGCGATGAAAGAAGAGCGGGAGAAATGTTTCGAATCAGGATTTACCGAGTTTTTGACGAAGCCCATACAGCGAGATTTAATGGTTGAAGTATTATCTCGATATGTTTCCCGCATCCTCTGATTTTAAGAAAGATATCGAGTGGTCTTGTTTTGCTTGTTAACCTCGATTTTCAGGCTCTACAACTTGGCAAAATTAGATGAGCAAATGCAAAAGAAATACTGAAAAAAAGTAGCAAGCGAGTAGCAAAAAAAGAGCAAAGGCGGCACATTTCACGATCTTTCGTGAAAGATTCGGGCTGAGGATGTCAGACGCTTTTCAATGGTTTTATGTACTTAGTACATTTGGGTTTTCGGGGTTTCTTACTCTCACAGTTTCAAAAAATTGGTCGGGGTGACGGCGAATCCGTAACACCTCGACCTTTATAGGGTTTATCACAGGCTGGTAGCATTTGGTAGCAAAGTTTATTTGCTACCTCATACGCCGTCACCTGACAAGTTGAAGAATGGGTGCTGAAATCGCATTTGGAACTCCGTAGCCGAGTTTATCGGTACCGCCCTTAATGTCGACGCCAGCTTTTCT
>JAYUEN010000496.1:0-29130 GCA_043739185.1 Bdellovibrionales bacterium | reverse complement strand
TCGGGGCGCTCGCAGAGCATTTGAGCAAAATTCCAAAGGGCATTTCTCCAACGCCGATATTTTCTCAAATGCAGATATTGCAGGACGTGAAGGAACAGGCGAAAAAAGAACTTGAACGGATTTTGTGTAGTGGTGAGGTGACAGATCTTCCTGCGAGTCTTAAGGACTACAAAAAGTTTTGTGAATTGATTCATGAGGCATTGCTCAATCAAAAAAATGAGGATATGCGAAAGCAGGTCATTCAGGCTTTCGTGCATAAAATTGAAATTTTTGAGGACTCGTATCGGCTGCATTACCATGTCGGGAGCAGCCATTTAGAAAAATTTTTAGACAAAAAATCAAATAATAAGGGGGCTTCTGAAAATGAGGAGGCCCCCGCCGTTTTTGGCGGGGCCCGTCAGGCATCTGACTTTTTTTGGGCTCCTGGTTCGAATAGATTGACGAATGGAGCGGGAGACGGGTCTCGAACCCGCAACCCTCAGCTTGGAAGGCTGATACTCTAGCCAATTGAGCTACTCCCGCTCTAGGAGATAAAGGGACAGCAGCGACCCTATCAAACCCTACCCTGCGAGGTCAAGAGCATCGGCTTGGGTATACTGCCTCAGTTATTGGCATTCTCGAATTGATAATTTGGGGAAATTTCGAATCTTCAAATGCTTTTAGCTTGGTGGCGTCGTTAGGGACCCGTCTCGATTCGAAACAAATGATTTTTATGAAAAGCCTAAATTGATTCATTGAGAATTAGAAGGTAAAGTTATTTTATGAGCTTTCGCATTCGAAAAAGACTGAAAAAATGCCTTTCCTTGGTTCAAAATAATGCCGCATTTTCTATGCTTGAAATGGCGGTAACGACGGCCCTTTCATCAGTGGTTGTCGTTGGCGTAGTAATGCTGTTCACCGATATTACTAAAATGCAATCCCAAGTCAGAGCCCAAGAGAGTATCACAGAAGTAGCAGCTCGTCTTCGCGCCGCACTTTCAGATAAAAAAGCTTGGGCTAATACTGTTAATATCTCATTGGGCGGCACTACTAATCTTGCATTTGTATGCGCAGCAAATAAGGATTTAAATAATGGCTGTACGCCAACTCCCACCTCGGCAACACCTTTAACTAGTTATCCGACCTTTGATTCCATTCAAGACGGCTCAACTGCTCCAGGTGTTTCTTTGTATAGTGACAACGGGACAAATGGTTTTAATTATGCTGGATCACCATGTGTGGGATTTAGCACCGCTACGCCCAATGATGCCTGTCCGTTTTCGTACCGATTGAGATTCCAATTTGCCTGTCCTTCGACAACCTCTTGTTTGAATCCACAAATTACGATTTGGGGATTTTTAGAATACTCCCCTGCGACTCGAACCACGATCTCAAGCATCAATGTAGCTAAATATCAAATTCATGTTGTCAAAGGGGTTAATACGCCCAGAAATGATATCATTCAGGTCGTTGAGCAGGTCCCGTGGACAGGTCCTCCTAGTGGTCCGATTTCAAATAATCCAAGCTACATATGTTCGGGAGGTGGCATTACTCGCACCTTCAATACTATATTGGCTGACTCTGCTTGTGCAGGAGTCGTAGGTGGGCCGAATTGCAATGTGTTGAATGTTAACCCACTCAGATTAGTTGGTGGAACTTATGTTTGTTATGGTTCGGCAACCGGCTATATGGTGAATGGGTTTTCGATTTCAGTAAATAAAGATGGAGTCCCAATTCCAGGTGTGGTTAGTCCAGTTGCTTACGCTTCAGCCGCTGATCAAGGTATTGAAACCGCGACTCTTGCGAACTTCACTGTTACAAGCACAGCCAATTTTTTTACTCTGCAGCTTGTTCAACAATGCCAACTGACAGGAACATCGCCTTATGCGTTGGGACTACCTCTGGGCTTTAGTGGGGTTTATAGCACTTCAAATATTTATTCCGGATTCTACTGTACCCGAATTTTGTAAGTTGTTTTGGGATCGACACTCCTCATCCTGCCTCAGTCTGAGGCGCTTAAAAACTGAATTCCTCTAAGCCTTTGCAAGATTTCAAAGAAAACTGTAGAATATTAGTGAGATGCAAACAAAAAAAATACACAAAAATACGATTCGAAATCAATCTGGTTTGGGCCTTATCGAAGTGATGGTGGCGGCCGCAATTATCGGAATTATTTCTCTGGGCATGGGCACAGTCGCTGCCAATATGACAAAAATTCAAGCGCAGGCAAATTTTCATGCAACTTTGAACTCAATTAGCTCAAATTTTCAAAAGACAATTTTAGATGCAAATGCGTGGAGAAATACCGTTGCCGACCCCTTAAACACGGCACTTGGAAACCCCTTTACATGTATTAATGCGAATACTCCTTGTACCCAAACTCCGAGTTATCCGGTAGCTGTGGGAAGTGAATCAACTTATCCTGCCTTCGCAGTAATTGACGACGGAAATGCTGTGGCTGGCATATTTTACCAAGACAATGGCACCAACGGCTTTACCTATGCTGGTCAGACTTGCACAACTTTTTCAGCCGCCGGCAGTGATGATTGTCCGATTTCATATCGCTTAAGAATGGCCGTATTTTGCTCTGGATTTGCATCCCCTTGTGTAAATCCTAGTGTAATTGTCTATGCAATTTTAGATTATAAACCCGGCATGACTGGCGCCGGCTATCCGATCAATGTAGCTAAATACAGTGTTTCTGTGACCAGAGTATCTGGTGCATATAATCGCAATGATTCGATTCGCCTCGAAGATTTGACGGCCGGAAATACAAATCCGCTGACCGTAGGCCCGTGCCCAACGGCCACCAAAGCCGTTCGGCAAATCAATGTTATTTCTACAGACTCTGCTAGCAATGTTGTAAGCGTGGCCGCTGGCGTGGCAACTCTAAAAGCCGGTGGATATATTTGCAATGCCATGGCCACAGGTAAAGGGGTTGATGGCTTTAGCATCACTCTCTATATCGCCGGAGCTGCGGTTGCGACCAGCCCAATGGCTTACGCAAGCAATGCCACTGGCGGCATTAACCAAGCTAGGATAACTGATTTTTCAATCAATCAGACTGCGAATTTTACCATTCAAATTCAACAACAATGCCAGGCGGCCGGCCCAGGAGCGCAATCATTCGGTTCTCCATTAAATTTTGCAGGCACCAATAACGTCTACGCTGGCATTTATTGTACGCGCGTTTATTAAAAACTCTTAGTAAGCCGGCGAAAATGAAAAATAATATTCGAGTGGCCTTCCCTTGAGATCAATCGTAAATTTATTCTTAAATTTTTCTTCTACAAAAACACCGCGGCGAATTTCAATATAGTTTTTTTCAAGCCGCATTGAGAGATTGGGCTCCATCATATAACTTCTCGAATTTCGAAAAATAAAATTGATGTCATTGGATTTCAAAATTTCAATAGCGCCACTAACGGCCACGCCATCATTTGGCCCGAGATAAGCATAAATAACATTCTGTCGTGGCAAAACCCCAATACCGTCGAAGTAATTGGCCGCCGGCACCTGATTCATAAGCTCTTCAAGTTGAGAAATTTTTTCAAGCTCTTTGCCATTGAAGCGCCACCACTTCGAATTTGAGCTCGCCCAGATTATTTGCACGCAACAAAGCCCGCCAAGCAAAATCCAAAGCTTTAAATTCTTCAAATCCTGAATTCTTAAAATCAAAAAGCCCGCCGGCAAAATTAAAAAGGGCATCAGTGCACCAATAAAAAAATCGTATCTCTGCGGATGTAAAATCAAACATGAAAGTGCCGCAAAAAAACCAAAGATAAGCCTATGTTTTAGATTTCTGTACTTTGAAAAGAAAATACAAATCCCACCAGCGGCAATTGCCAGTTGAAATATTTGGCTTTCAAAAAAAGACCTCACCTCATAAAAGCCCACCGCTGGATTTTGCAAATCCCATGACCAAGAACTCAAAAAATAGTGCGCCGCCTCTGAGTATGAACCCAATAATAGCTGCGAATTGAAAACAAAAACCGAAGCCATAAAAATCAGACAAATTCCCACTAGTGGAGCTCCAAGATATAGCCATCCTGGCCATGCATAAATTGTTAATATAAGGACCCAGTAAATGGCTTTCGGAGAAGTTAAAATCATAATATTCGAAATCAAAGCCAAGCTAATTAACTTTGATGATTTTCTTAAAAAATACTCGTTCAGAAAAATACCCAATAGGGCCAAAAACAAAACCAATTCATCAGATCGAATTCGACTCCACTGAGAAAAGTATGAAACGCAAGTGAGAAGCATCACCGACATTACAAAGGCAACCGATTTACTCTGATAAAATTTCAGTGAAATTTTAAAAAATAGAATCAAAGTCAAAAGGCCAATGAGAGAAAATAGGACACGCACTGCAATTAAATGTTCGACACTGTTCAATTCAAAGAAATACGGGACTTTTAAAAGGGCGTGAAAAAAGAATTTGTAGTACAAACTGGTATTTTGCGAATCGATTTGGCCGAATTTTTTTGCCAGCGAAATCGGCCAAAATTCAGAGTCTGAAATATGCTGAAAAATGCCTAAAAATAAAAATAGCCCACAGCTAGCCGCCAAAATTAATTTTTGAAAGACTGGCTGAGAAACAATTTTAATGAGATTCAGTTTTTGCAAAAAAACCTTGGCCCTTAGCATTTCTTTAATTTCTCACGAGAATGTATTTTGGTCATGCTCTAATTCGTCGCAATGCTTCATCCTTCTCATTTCAGCGCAAATGAGTGTCATTGTCGATCAACCAAAAAATGATTAGGGACCGATTGATCAAAATCATCCCATGATCAATCGTACTTATTTAAAAAATTAATTTGGCATCGCTGGTGTTAATAAATCAATGACTTCTTTTGCGCTGTAATTGGTTTTTGTCGAACTAATAAACTGCCGAACCGACTTCACATCATCGCCTAGAGTCACTATTGGCCGCTCCAATTCATTGGTTTTCTGCCATTGGGCCAAATCAATATTTGCCATCAATCCATTGCATAAACATTTGCGCCCTACGGTATCTGCCAGCTCGCCACCACTACGTAAAAAACTCTCAATTGGTTCGCTTGCGCAACGATATCCAAGCTCGCCATTTTCTTTGCGATAAGGATCACGCAAATAACCTAAATCACAAACTCGGGTGCGCTTAGCGTACATCTCAGCTTCTGAATTGCTATCCTCTAAAAGGGCAACCTTGAAAGGAAAGCCGGTTGGTGACCCCCGCGGATCCGTATAAATATCAAGATCATTATGTAAAATTTTATCTAATAAAATCTTTCGGTATTTTGGGCTCAATCCGGATTCTTCGCATAAAGCAAATGCTGTTCCAATTTGAACTCCGGTTGCGCCTTTTTCAAAAGCGTCACGCACATCGGATACACTCGCGCGCGTTCCTGCCATCCAAAATGGTACACCCAATTGAGAAACCGCTGCGAAATCAACTTCATCTCTTGGGCCATACAATGGTTCACCACGCTCATTAAACTGCGCCTTTACTCTTGGCGGCGCATTGTGGCCGCCAGCACTTGGCGCCTCAACAATTAGGCCATCGACTGGCACCGGGATTTTCTTTACCATCATCGTAGCCAAAGCTGTAGATGCCACAATCGCAAGAAATTTTGGCCTCTTCACCTCTGGTAAATAGTCGCCCATTATAAATTTTGGAGAGAAATTCAAGCGAAAATCATCTTCAGGCTTGGCACCAATGACCTGCAATTTGTATGTTGCATCTTCATGTTTACTTAAACGATCAAGTGCCACCGGCACTTCTTTTGGAATTCCTGCACCCATTACAATATAATCTGCGCCGGCTAAGATGGCGCCATAAAAACTTGGGAGATGCGGCATTTGAATTTTCTCTAGAAAATTTATTCCGACCAAGCCGTTGTGGTTTTCTTTAGCAAGAAAGACTTCTGTAAAATTAGAAACTATTAAGAGCTCTTGATAGTCTCGACTTTGCTGAGCTCGAATAAGAGGAATGCGCGCAAAAGCTGAATGCTCTGCCTTATCAGTCAAAAAATATTTCTGAAAAACTCGATCGCCGATTTCTTTTATAGGAAAATGCGCAACGGCACGACGAATATGGCCGCCAGGATCGCCGATTTGCAGACGTCTTACAAAAACATTGTCAATTGCAGTGCCGGATACGATGCCCAAATGACCCAATTGAGAGACGGTACGGGCAAGACGCCAATCCGATATAGCGATACCCATTCCTGCTTGAATTAGCATGGGCTCATCAGCAAATTTCCGCACACGACTCCCTGTCAAAAATTCTCGTCAGCTTGCCACAATAGAACTGAGAACACAAAACTAATCAGGTCAAACTTAGCCCGATCATCCCTGTTGGGTGCGAAAGCGGTTTTAGGAGCTCTACGGCTAAGTTCGGCTCAGGGCTTTGATTTGCTTGGTCAGAATAGACCTCTTGCATAAGCTGGAACGCCAAGCATCGATTAACTGAGAAGACGAGATCAATGCTTTTGAAATCAAATTAAAACAGCGTTATATTGCTGTTTGAAATAGGCGCGAGGGGAATAATTGTTTCAAATCAGTATAGGAATCGTGTTTAGAAACGAAGAATTGGCATTGCCAAGCTTTTTTGCAGGCCTTGAGAGCGCCATTTCAAAAAAATTAGATTTTGAAATCCTGGGCTTTGATAATGATTCCTCAGATGAAAGTCTTTTGCTCTTTGAAAAGGAATGTCTCAAACGTGATTGGCGATTTAAAACTTGTCACTCTCAAAGGAACAATATGGGAGTAGCAAGAAGTTGGATACTGGCTCATTCTGCAGCTCCTTTGATTTACTTTCTAGATGTCGACGTCAAACCGGCCCCCGATTCTCTATCACATTTACTTGAGGCCCTACAGAGCTCAAACTCCGAGATGTGTGCTGCTGCCGGCCCCCTTCAAATATCGATTGGCAATGCTTTTCAAAGGCGACTGAGTTTTTTGCAATATACCTGGTTCGGAAATTTTGGATCAGCGCAATTGAAAAAATCATTCAATGAGTCTGAGATTGAACATGCTCCAACTGCTCATCTCTTAGTTAAAAAGCTTGAGTATCTAAAGATCGGTGGTTTTAACTCCTCCCTTGATCGCACCGGCGAAGACCTTGAGATACATTGGCGCTTGTCCCAAAGAAATAAAAAAATTCTCTGGGTCCAATCTGCAGTGGCAGAGCATAATATTGCAGGTCACTTGGTTTTATGGCTTCAAAAAAGCTTCAAATACGGCATGGCTCAAACCTTGATTGCCAGAATTCACCCGCGCTTTTTCTTGACCCGCAGGTGTTTGCCGATCTGGTTACTCGCAATTGCGCTCATTTGTCTAATTGGCTTTCCTATTTATTTTTGTTTGATGCTCGTGGCTTATCTGGCAACGGTCCTTATTGTTAGCCTCAAATTATCAAAGAAAGACTCGATGAGACTGCTATCCCTTTTTGTGGGCACGCATATATCTTATTTATGTGGCGAAGTTTTTGGTCTACTCAGAAGTCCAGAGACACAAACTAATAAATAGTGTCCAAAGGCGATGCACATTTCAGTCAAATTCATTTCTCGAAAAAGCTTTCGCCGAAGTTGCCAAATTTTCTGGTGCCTTAGTGGTGTAAATAAATTGCGCTCACTTCGTGCCCGACCATGAATCCAGGCCCTACGAATAAGTTTCAAAAAACTGCCGTGATCATGGTGAATAACCGAAATTGAAGTATTGGCTTCGAGTTTCACGCCCTGAGTCTTAAGCTCGCGAAACAAAAGTGTGTCCTCGCCACCCCAAAAGTTAGCTTGTACCGGCCAAGTCTTCAAGGATGCTTTACGAATGCAAAAAACTCCCCCCAAAAGATTTTGGCCCTCGCCAATATGGGTCCAAAAATTACACAATTGATTGTAGCTACGGGCAATCGAATTGGCATTTTTTGGATTCAGATAATTTCCGCCCACCACGTCGAGCAAAGGATTTCTCTCAAAAAGAGCATGTAGTTGAGAAAAGTAGTCGGCATTTGGCAATTCACAATCTGCATCTAAGAACAGCACGAGGTCGCCCTCAGCACGGCGATAGCCGGATGCGCGATTAGGATAAAGATTATTATGCTCTAAATGAACACTTGCATCTAGCGTTTGAGTTTTAATTGAGTCGAGCAGTTTTGCGAGATGACTTTGATCGCGCCCAACTGAAATGACGACCGAAAGCTTCATAAAGAATTACGATGATTCAAAATAACATTTAAAAACGAAAAGCCATCTTTGATAATCCGCAACTTTGAATCACCAGCGCGCTCATCATAAGAAATATGAACTTCATCGACCTTCCATTTACGAGATAAGGACAACATCGAAAGCGAAATTGAAAAATTTAGGTCGTCATGAGGAAGAGCTAAAATCTCAACTAAACGTGCTTTGCGAAACAATCGAAGCCCCGTGCATACGTCTCGGATCGGAGTATTGTATATGGTCTTTACTAAGCGAGCAAAAAAATCATTGCCGACTTTTCTCATAAACGGCATTCGACTGAGCTTATTCTTGCGACTGCCATAGACCATATCGAGGGAGTGATTTTTAAGTTTTTCATATAAATCTAATATAGAAAACGGATCATAGGACGCATCCATATCTAAAAATGCCAGTAAATCACCTTTAGAGTTTTGAAAGCCGGTCTTTAATGCGGCACCGTAGCCACTTGTTGAACGATGTGAAAGCACTCGAATGAATGGATAAGCCTTTAAGGCCTCAGTGGTGCCGTCGGATGAACCATCGTCAACAACAAGGACTTCAATTTCTGAAAATTGATTTTTAAAGCTTTTATCTAGAATCGCTGACTCGACCCGGGCCAATACGCTTGGCACCGCCCCAATCTCATTGAGGCAGGGAATCACAATTGATAGGCTTGGTGACTTTTGAGCGATCATCCGTCAAATATTAGATCAGATGACTTCACCAAAACAAGGCTTTTATTATTTAGGAATATCTCCCGTTCTGTCGGCAGAAAATATCATGGCTCGCATCCAGCTAGGTTCATCAGGCTCGGAGCTAGAAATTGCAGATATTTTGCGCATAATTGAGGCTCATCATCACATTATTATCCCGAGTCACTTTTGGGGAAGGGCTGATTGTGCAGAATTAATGTTTAGGCTTAAGAACTTTGCCCCAAAAATACAAATTCAATGCGGGCCAGGACGCGAAATGCTTGAAAATCTCGATTTCATCAAAGAAGCATTAAATCTGGGTTTTGGACTTCAAATTCTTTGTCAGCGACGACTCAATGAGGCGCAAGAAAGTCGTATCCGCGCACTTCCTAGCTTTGATCCGCAAATTGAACTCGTATATTTTATACAGGAGTCTCCCGAACTAAAGGACGACCTCAAATATTACGGCGAACACTTTTATGAAAATCTCAAGCTTTCGACACTTGAGGCCTCGAGCTCTTTAATTCACGAATTAGCCCAATATAGCTTTCGTATTGAAAAATTAGACTTCTTGAATTTTGAAACTTGGCAAATTCAATCTCTTGCGCAGCTATTTGAGCAAACAACTGAAGATCATGCGAGCCCAAACATCAGTTCTATTACAATAAGTATTGCGCAAATCCGGCGAATACAATTCCGACCGTTTTTACAGACGCTACTGATTAAGTCATTTTGGCAGTTAAGGACGCTAGGCTTTGAAAGTTATGGCTTACTCAGATGCATTGCGGTTCGCTTGTTTTGGCAGATAAAAAGAATATTAGATGCCTGCTTTGTTTTGGCTCTTCATTATCCCCTCTGGCCCTTTCGAAAAATTTATTGGATATTAAAATTTGAATTTCAAAAACGCATCTTAAGGCGATATGAAAATTGATTTGATCATTGCTTCTCATGCAAATCCCTCTGGGGTTCAAAAATTATTTGAATCTTTATTGCATATTGATTTAGGCGATATTCAAAAAATCTATTTGATCTTAAACCCTCCGGACACACAAACTCAGGAACTTTTGAGCGCGCAATTCAGCAATAAACTGCCACTTGAAATTTTAAATTCTGAAAACAAAGGCGTCAATGTGGCCCGAAATCTTGGCGCCCAAAGAGCACAAGCCGAAATATTGTTTTTCTTAGATGACGACGAAGTTATTCATGACCCTCAATTGTTTAAAAAGCATTTAGCGAAACATTTAGCGAAACCAGATCTTATTGGCTTAGGTGGCCTCTACGAACTCGCCCGTCCGACTGGCCTTTGGAGCCGAGCCTACCATCAAATTCAAACCGATTGGCTGATATCAGGCGAAGCCCTCGACGGCAGTAATTATCATTTGCTCGGCGGACATATTTCTTTTAAACGAAAAATTTTCGCCCAACATCAATTTGAAGAGGAAATTATATTCGGTGGTGCTGAAACCGAATTTTTATTGCGGCTGCAGGGCCTTGGTTTCCAGTGCCGCCTGCAACTCGACTGGAGCATTTTGCATGCTCACAATATCAACTTCGCTAGTTTTGTAAAAAAAGCTTTTCGCCAAGGACGATCCCATCGAAAATATTCTTTTATCGATTTAGATACCTTGAGGCGCAAACTCCTGCTCCCCGAGCAGTTTAAATCCGAAAAAGGAGTGGCCATTTGGGTAGCAATGAAACTTTACTCGCTGGCTTTCAATTTGGGACGCAATAATGTGAAGGGAATTCGACTACCGCGTTTGAGTTTGAAAGATTCGTTCACATTTTTAAGAAGACAAATTTTTTGGCTTACTTTGAAAATTGATTTTTTGGCGAAAAAAATTGATAAATCGCGCCCACCAGACACCTGAATCCATCATATAAAAATGAAAGTGCTCATAGATTTCAGGATCAAGATGAGCAAGAAAAAAAATCTTTGCAGTTTTAGAAAGTGCCTCTTGCCTCTTCATTTGAGTAATCCAGAGACTTTCTTTACTCGGATGAGTCAAATGCAGAAGTTTTGTTTTATTGAGCTCAAAGCGTTTACCAGATTTATAGAGCCTATAGCCCAAATCGGTATCTTCAAATCCATAAGCTGTAAAACAGGGATTGAAACCTCGCGAATCTAAGAAATCAGACTTTCGAATGGCAAGAGCATATGAGCATGTATACTTCCAAAAAAAGGCCAACTCTTCCCAGTTCTCAGATTCAAAGAAAGGCTGCCAATATGCCTTTTCTTCGACATAACATTTTTCTAAATCGACAGCTTCGTAACTCGTATGCACATTTGAGTATTTGGGGTCAATGTGCTCACGCACAAACTGAATCAAGGTCGCGCGCTTTAGGCTTGCATCGACTTCATCTAAAAAATGCGGCGGCACTAACATATCAGAATCTAAAAAGATCAAATTCTCGCCCTGAGCATGATCTACCCCAAGATTACGGGCCTCTCCAGCGCGAAAAATTTTCTGCGGCTTCGCCCAATGCAAATATTTTAAATTATAACCAAGATCTTCATCACACAAATAACTTTTCACCGTAGCGAGTATTTGCTCGGGGCTTCCGTCATCAACAACGATGACTTCCCAGCTTCCTTTTGGGCGATTCAATTTTGAAATTTGACGGAGGGCTGACGTTAAAAACTCAGGCTGACAAAATGTTGGTATCACAAAACTATAGTGAGGCCTTTGAGAATGCTCAATTCTTTCCCATATTGGCTTTAAAAATTTGGGTCTTCTCGCAATTGCTGGCAAACGATCTAGTCCGCCAAAATAATTTTGCGGTCCGAGCAGTTTAATGCCGTGATAGCGACTTTCATAAATTTTATTGTAGATCTCCCTGCACGTAGGCGCACTCGGATTGGACTTGCTCCACGTTTGAAATTCACGAATTTCTATTTGCATTTGATTTTTTTTTACTTCAGACATTGAATTCCTCAAAACCTAATTACTGGGACTATAAAATTCTTTGAACTCTGGTAAGACTTCAAACAAATTTTGATTACGGTATTTGTCTTGCGCGAGACTTAAGCGTAAGCACTCGTCGAATTGCGCTTGCTCAAACGGAGACTCTAGTAATCTTTGAAAATGAGATTGTGAAATTTGAATTTTTTGCTCATTGAATTCAGTAAAGCGGCCTTTCAAAAGCCGCGACTGATTGTCTTCGAAAAACTTTGATATTCTTTGCTGGCCCAATTCTCGAAGCTTCGGCGGCAATACATTCGGCGACAAATGCGCAGGCTGATCTAACCAAATAAGATAACTTAGGGGTGGAATGCGATCCTCAAAACTTAATAAAAAACTATAAAGCTCAGGCAATCTCAATATGCTGAGGGCTTGAAAAACCGTGTGAATCTCAAGCCAAATTTTCATCGACTTCTGAAGCTCAAGAATTTTTTCAATATTAGACTTGATTTTCTCCCACTTTGAAGGCCAACGAATATATTCGTTTAAGGAACCAAAGGCCTCGATGCTGCCGTGAATATCAACTTGCTTGAAATTTCTCCAGAGTTCAACGAGGGCATCCGGAATCATAGTTAGATTGCTATGGTACATCAGTCTAATTTGTTTTGCCTTACCGCATGAAACCGCTAACTTTAAAATTTCAATATGCTTTTTAGTAATGAATGGCTCTCCGCCCGTGGTCAGAATCAATTCGGTGGTATCAAAAAGCTCAACCAAGAGAGCTTTAAATTTATCATTTATCTCCCACGAATTTTGAGATCTCTCTGCATAAGACGCGTCGAATTTTCGAGAAAGCTCTTCAAATTCTTTTCTCAAAATATAAGAAGCACCGGGATTACACATACGGCACTTAATATTGCAATCATTACCCAGGGCAAAATCTAGATATTTCACCTTCATATTATAAGAACCATCGGGACTGGTTTGCGCCAATCCTTGTTTCAGTTCTGGGCCGTACTGATCTACATAGATTTTTCGCACCGAAGGCGCGCCATTGGCTTCAACCCGATGGCAGGTCCTGCAGAAATCTGGTTTCACATCATCCATCATGTCTTTACGAAGTTTTTTCATAAATTGATTATTCGCAACTTGATCAAGTGACGCGATTTCATCTTTGAAAATGAGTGATCCATCTTCTTTTGTTATGAAGCCGCCATGGTCGGTATTGCAACAAGCTCGCAGGCTTGAATCGGTATTGAAGCTCAAATGCATCCACGGAAGTGGGCAAAGCGATTTGGATTCTTCAATTTTGATATTGCTCTCATTTGGTTTTAATAAATCAAACATTTCCATAAATCTCCTTATAGAGATCCGGTTCAACATCTTTCAGACTTTGACCACGGTGCTCGTCTAACATACTATTGTAAGCCTTAAATTTTCCGATGGCAGAATTGTAATCCTCAGGCAATTCATTTGAGAGCATTTTAATTAGCTGTTCTAAACGCTCCCCTAACTCGGGATGCCTTTTTACAAAAACCGATTCAAGCATATAAGATCGAATGCGAGAAATAGCAGTGCCCCGCAGTGCCAGCGGTAAAAGTTCCGGGCGCAGATAATGTGGATAATAAAGAATATTGAGATTAAACGGATGCTGGTAAAACTCAACTTGCTCAGCTTCGACAGATTCCATCCAGCGCAGAATATTGGTGAATGTTAAAATATTGTATATTTGCACGGTCAAATTAACTAAAAGCTTGAGACGACCTGGGATAATTTGGGCTTGTACCTTTCGAAAATTGCTTTCGACTATATTCCATTTTCCGGGAAAGCGAATGAGCTCATAAACTTTTTCGGTCCCATCGATACTCGCAATAAATTCAAACATTTTGAATTCGCGGCTCAGCTTTAAAAGATTCGAATTTATTTTAGTAAAATTAGAACTCAAATAAACCGTAATGTTCTTAGAGTAACCCATCTCAACACAACGCTGTAGCAAACTTTCAACTTGAGGAATTAAAGTGGGCTCACCGCCAGCTAAGCTTAATACTTTTAAGTTTGGAATAAAACTGTCTACTTCATTCCAAAAATTTGCCAGCTGCGTCCAATCAGGCATTGATTCGACATCAAAACTAAATTCAAAGTTATTTTCCTCAAAGAGCCGTGGCGAGGTCGAAGGATCATAATCGCTACCCAATCGGTCCTTGAATTTCTTCGCCAACTCTTTGAGTTCTTGCGCGACCATAATGCTATCAAATTGATTGCACATACGACATTTGAGATTACAGAGATTCCCAGGTTTCAATTCTAAATAGACTGGCCCCTGCTGAACGAAACCCGAATTTTCTTGAGCCTGAGTCACTGCCGTTTTGAGATCTTTGGTACCGACCCAATCTTTTAAACTCCTTTGTCTCATGCTAACTGTGCCCAATTTCTCTTCGCGATGGCACTGTATGCATCCTTGAAGGGGCTTATCATTTAGCATATCGCTGCGAATTTTCTTCAGGCCTTCTGAATTCCAAATGTCTTTAAGAGAATCTTTTTTGACATCTAATTTCGCACCGTCTGCGCCTGCCAAGCCTTCTAAATAAAAACAACAGGGGCGCCACAAGCCTGCCGGCACTGAAGAAAGTTGCAAGAAGGGATAGGCACAAAAATTTTTAGATTCAGCAATTGAATCAGCATCCAAATCGATATTTGGCATTTTACAAAGCTCCTTCAATAATGAAAACTTTTTTAAAATTAAAAATCACGGAGAGATTCCATGATTTGCGGAAATACTTTAAAGCGATCTGTACCCCTGGTTTTATCTAGTGCCTCAAGGTATTCAGAAAACACCCCAAGCTTAGATGACCAATCTTCTGAATTCATAAATGAAACAATGCCGTCAAATTTATCAAAAGCCTCTTCTTTTTCAGCTTTGAGAATTGCAAACTGCTCAGTGATCTCTGCTTTCATTTTTTTTGGTAAAACCTTTGGATTCAAATACTGTGGCCAATGAATCAAGCCAGGGTGAATGAACATTTGACTTCTCAAATACATTTTTTCTTTATTGAAGCCTTTTGAGCGAACCCAACGTATAAAGTCAGGTAGCTGCCCAATATTGAGCGCTTGTACGCTATACAAAAAATACAACCAGGTGTTTGATGAAGTTTTGTCGATTAAATGAATATTCTTCTCGATGATTTCCCAATTAGACGGATAGCGAATGTAATTGGCGACGTCATTCATGCCGTCAATGCTGGCAAAAAACTCTACTTTTTTGAACTTTTCCCAATGGGGAATCATTTCTTCAGGAAATTCAACAAGGTTGGTATGATAGCGCAAATTGATATGGCTGACATCATAGTTGAGAGCACATTCTTTTAAAAAATTGAGATGTTGCTTGATTATCATTGGCTCTCCACCTGCGATGATAATTTCTCTTAAGTGCGGAATGGTTTCCTTTAGCGCATTCCAAAACTCTTCATTCTTATACCACTCGTAATTTTCAACCTTTATGTTTTGTTTATACTTCCACTCTGCTTTGAGCGACAGCGAATGAACCGAATCGTGAATTTTAGAAGCCAAGGAAACCCATTTCGAGCTCTCGCGCGGCTGGCACATGATGCATTGTAAATTGCAGGTATTTCCCAAGCGCAAATCAATGGCGATCATATCGCGATCAAGTGAACCATCCGTTGCGGTGGCGCCGACGATATCATTGATTTCTGCCGTGCCCAACATATCATGCCAATTTTTATTCTCCATAAGGCGATGGCTGCGATACTCATTTCCCTCTTCTTCATAACATCTACGACAAGCCGACACTTTTTTGCCCGCGAGCATATTCTTGCGCGCATCTTTAATATAATCACTCTTCCAATAATCCTTGAGGGTTCCGTGATTTAAATTTACTTTTGAAACCTCTTCGGCGACACAGCAAAGCTGAGTGCTGCCATCAGTCAAAGACGCGGCATGAATCCAGGGGAGAATACACCAAGTTGGGCCAAATCTTTTGCCGTATATATCGACCGGATCAGTAGCCTGACTCATTTAACATCCTTGCAAGCTCGGGCAGAGCTTGGCTAAAATTTTGATTGCGTTTTTCATCAAGAGTTTTTGTATACTTCATAAAATCTTTTAGCTTCTCAGAGTTTTCGAGTTCCAAAGTTTGATTCAAGCGATTGAGCAAACTTTCAATGCTGTTTTTAATGAAAAATGACTTCGAAGAATGTCGCCTCAAGAGGCGCGAATTTTCAGCCCAAAGCTCGACTCTTTTTTTGGCCTCGAGTTTGATACTTTTTGGCAGAGACTCCATATCGAGAAATTCAGGGCTAAAGCAGTAAAGAAAATCAATTAAAATATCATGATCATATTTTAAAATTAAGGACTCAATATAATCTAATAATTCAGTGATTTTTAAAATATTGTAAATCTGAATCACTGGAGAAAAACCCAAACCAACTGTCGACACATGGCTCGAAAGCAGGCGATTGATATTGCGATCGCAAATGTCCCATTTGCTCGAGCCGCGAATGTATTCATTCACTGAGCCAAAACCGTCGATGCTCGCATTGATTGATGTCCATTTAAAATCTGCCAATTGCTCAATGAATTTATCAGACATATTGGTAAAATTAAGATTGAAAAAGAGTTCAATCTTATTTGCATAACCCTTTTCACGACACAAATCGAGAAAACGATAGTTGGATTCAATGAGTGTCGGCTCTCCACCGGTCATATAAACTTTTTTAAGATGCGGAATATATTTTTCAACATCATTCCAAAAATTGTCAGATTCGTACCACTTGCTCACGGTACCGAGCTTCATATTGTATTTTTCCCAAAACTGAGAATACTCGCCATCACTTTGCTGATCGAGCTCCTGCCATTCCTTTTGAATCATGACACTGTTGTAGGGATTACACATTCGACATTTCAAATTGCAAAGATTGCCCAGTCGCAAATCAAGATAGACCGGAGGTTTATCAACGCGAAAGTCATTGCGCTTTGAGTTTTCGACGCGATCAACGATTTCACTCTTACCCAAGCGGCTAAACCATTCTTCATTATGCGATTGACGATAGCTTCGTTTGCCAATTTTTTCTTGCTCATAGCATGTCTCGCATCCCTTAACCGATTCGCCACACAACATCTTCTTTCGAATGTCGCGCATATCTTTTGTGTTCCAAGCCTCTTCAAAAGAATCTTCAGCCAAATTGATTGGTTTACCATTGTCGTGATGAATATAGGTTTTTTCAGATATACAGCAAAAATTTACTTTTCCTGTTGGTGTAGCCACTTGATGTATCCAAGGGTAAACGCAAAAGCTTTTTGAATATTCTTTTACTGTCAAAGAAACCCCCTCGAAGGTGCTAATTTAAAATTTAATGCACATGTCTAGATGAGTTCAAAATTAATGCGACCGAGGCGTCCGAGGAGAAGGCGCGGAGGCCTACTTCCTGTAGGCCGCACAAGCTGACGACGACGGCAACGAAGGTCCCATTAATTTTGGACTCATCTTTAAGTCCGAAAGTTTAACTGGCTCCCAAGGCCCTGGCAAGGCTTTGCGCCTAACTTTAAGCAGCATTCTACAGGCCGTTTGACCTCTGCGGAAGTCGGCCACCATACTCAATTGTGTACCAAGGGAGGCCACCAATGAAAACCAGACTAAAAATACTCTTCGTTATCTTTCTAGCCACTCAAATTTCATCTCCTCAGAAGCTTTTGGCATCTGATTTTTTTATCATAAGCGACTCATATAAAAAGCAAGCTGAAGCCCAATCTAAGGCCGCAGACACTGGGGGGTGGGTATTAATAAGCAATCTCTACAAAAGTTTGACTCCCAATCTCTTTGCGGTGGTTCGTGGCCCCTTTCACTCTAAGAAAGAGGCCGAAACAGAACTAGCAAACTTGAAAATAAATCAGCATTTTAAAAAGAGTTATGTGAAAGACGCTGGCGAGATGAGCATTGATCTTGCCGCATTAAAGCTTGAGTTAAGCCCCGTGGCTCTTGCTGCCCTTTTAGGTGAAGTTCGGGTACTTGTTAAAAATGAGCCTGCAAGCGAGTCACCCTGCTCACCGCAAGAGGAAAACAAGAGCTTTAGCCTGCAGTATTTCACTGTTGATCGCAATATCGATGCCAAAGGCAATATGAGCTTTGTTCCAAAGGACGTAAACTTAGACATTGGCAGCTTCGCGCAAATAAATCACAGCGGCGAAATTCAGCGCATGAGGCTCTGTGCGGAATAAATTCTTTTGGCGTATCAGCAGCCTCTTGATTGTGACTCTTATTTTTCTAGCCTTCTCTTTTTCTAAGGCATTTGGCGCTGAGAGCCAAATAAGCTGTCGCTTTCCCGGGCTTGAAGATTCAAAATTTTCGGATGATTGCGCCAAAATTAGTTCAGATGGCAGTATAACCATAAAAGAAAGTGCTTTCAAACTAATTGCCTTTGACCATGAACATTTAGCCAGCGGTAGCATCGGACAAATGGGCTGTTTTTGGATAAACAAAAAAGCTCGGATTCGAAAGGTGTTTTGCTTTGATAATGGCGCAGACTACTTTAGCGACGGCTTTGCACGTTTTATAAATGAAAAAAATCAGTTTGGTTTTATAAACAAAGAGCTAAATATTGTTATTCCTGCCATATATGATTTCGCTCTACCCTTTGAACGGGCCTTTGAACGGGCCTTTGAACGGGCCTTTGATACGGCCTTTGAAAAGACTTATGCGAAAGTTTGCATGGGTTGCAAAATTGAACATACAAAAGATTCAGAACACAGCACTCTTAGTGGCGGCTCATGGAGCCTAATTGATAAATCTAATAAAGTCCTGAAGGTCTGCCCTAAAGACAAAAGCTATTTGGATTGTAGTTTCTCTTCCAAATAGCTTTTTATTATTTAAAGGCATTATTAAGCTTCGATTACTCCTGATATGGCATTGAATCTAGTTTTACATATTCACGAAAACAATGTGTGATTCGGCAATTGATGCCTCCGTGCCTTCGACAGTCGCGAAGCGCTCCTATTTGAGCATATTTTATCAGTGAATTTTCATTTTCGCCCCGCACCCAATGTCGTCTTTGATTTGTGCCCATCGCTTCACAGCGATAATACATTCCTTCAACAGCCCCACCATTCATAGGCGAAAAACCCTCTTGTGCAAAAGCCATTGAGCCGATTGGTAAACTCAGTGCGATCAAAGTCATTGCTATAAATTGTTTCATATTTTCCCCTTTTCAAATGTTGTTAATGCTTTTTGGCGTGATGCCATTTTGCGTCCGACTCATATTATTGCAACGCTCGGGCCATTTTTTTATGACACCAGCAAATCAAATTCAATTGATTGAAATTTAAGCAATTGCGAGGCCCAAAAGCATTTTCCTGCACTATTCAGAAGTGAATGCATACGAGTTTACGTCACCCCAAATGCAATTATTTCACGCAAACGATTCTCCCCTCAATTTTAAACGAAGCCCTCAATGGTCCCGCTTTCGCAATGATAATTTTAAAATTTCGCAAAGATCGGAACAATAGATAGTGATTAAATTCTCCTATGCCGCAATCCCTGTGGCCCTCGTATTATTTTGGTCAGGACAAGTGCTTGCAGCCAAATCTTCAGACTCGATTACGGTATCTGGCTCAGTACCCCTTGTTCTTCAGGCAAATGCCCTGCGCATTTCAGATTATACGTATCAGGTACATGAGATAAGTAACAACAGCGATGGCTATTTGGTTGAAATCGAAACCGACTCATCGACGATTAAGTATGCTGGGCAAAATATTCTATTCACCAACGGCCAATCCGCAATTCTGACTCAAGTTTTCTCACAAGATAAATCTATAGATAGCGTCAAAGTGCTTGAGTTGAATTCCAAAGCCAGTTTTGTTCGCGTCAGTATCCGCGCCAATCAATAGATCACTTGTAAATCACAATCGCGATTGACTTGATTTCTCACTTTGTTAGCCTTTGAGAAACCCCTCAAAGGAGAATTTATGAAATCTGTTGCGCTATTCGCAGTTTTATCTTTAGGCTTTGCCATCAATGGCTTTGCCGCAAATAATCTTTGCCCGGCTGATACAATTGAACTCGTATCCTGTATTGCGGATGCAGGCTTGCCTTACTTTCCTTTTGCTTCGATCTGTCAGGACTCAAAAAATCAAGAGGCCTTATTTCTTGATCCCGGGGCAACCAATGCGCCTTTCATCTATGCCGTTGAAAAATCTGAAGATGCTGAACATTTTATTTGGAGTGGTGCTGATGAAAACTCCGGCCCATTGCAATTTCTCGTTAAAAAGAACGCCGCAAATATCGGCATTCTTCGAATTGATATGGGGATGGGCGGAGGTCCAGAAGATATGACTTATACTTGCGGAAAATAATTTCGTTTTATTTTCGTAATTCCATATATTTTTTGAAGGCGGGTCGCTCCGCCAAATTGGCCATCCACGAAGTAAAGTTTTGAAAAGTTTTGGTTTCAAAACCAATGGCCGTAGCAATACTCGCCACACTTGCAACATTTAAATCAGCCAAGCTAAATTGATTTCCAACCAGATATTTTTTGTCTTTCAGTGCCCCATCTAGTATCGAAAAAAGACTCGGCAATTTCTCAAGATTTTTTGCTATCACATTTTGATCACGCTTGTCCTCAGGAACGAAAACCTTCTGTATGAATACTTCAATTATTGGATTTTGAAGTTCTAAACTGGCCCAATAGCTCCACTGTTGAACCAAAGCTTTTTCGGCGGGAGCTTTTCCGAGCAAATCTTTTTTGTAGGACTCGGCAATATAAGAATTGATCGCCATCGACTCATACAATGTGAAATCTCCATCGGTTAGAACCGGAATTTTACCATTCGGATTTAGCTTTAGAAATGACGGCGATTTATGCTCTTTATTTCTCATATCTACAGATTTCAATTCATAAGTAACGCCGGCTTCTTCTAAGGCCCACACGCATCGGCCGGTACTTGATTTTGGGCTTCCATAAATTGCAATCATCAATAATTCCTTTGTTTGGTTACAATGAACCTATCTTCATTAAGATCAGCAAGCCGACGTTTAACCGCAAATGAATAAAAGGTCAAAACTCTCCTTTTCTAAAAGCCAAAAACTGCCGCAATGACTAAAATTTAACTATTTTGGGCCAGCTCAAATGTCCCTGAAACCCTGGCGTGGTGGCATAACTCATGCTCTAAAGAATCGAATGTCATTGAAATCAGCTAAAAGCCTAAGAATTGAGATGTCCAAGATAGCAGTAATTGTTCTTTCTTTGGCACTTTTTTTCGGTCCATTTTCCGCTCAAGCTTCGGCCCCCTCCTGCCTGAGTTTCTTTCGTATCAAATCAGTAGATCGACGCTTAAGCGAAGCAAAAAACTTAGGACTTAGAACTCCACTTGGAGTCAACTTCGTGCAAATCATTGCGCCCGCAAAAAAAAGCTTTCCGACCCTTTTGCTTTTGCCTGGTGTGAATTTATTAATGGCCGAGCTCAATCTTCGCGCTTTAGTTGAAAAAGGTTTTGGCGTGGTATCCGTTCAATTCTCTAGTCAAGCTTTTTCGGTCAACCAACTTGAAACTCAAGAACTTAAGAGTTTTCGAGAGCGAAATCCGAGCATGCAGGATTATGCAAACGAAACCACCCAAATAGTTAACTATTTGAACGAAGACTTGGGAATTAAAAATATTATTCCGGTCGGCTTATCTTTTAGCGGGGCCATTTCCGCGCAGTTAAAGGGCTTCCCATTGATTATAGAGAGTGTTCCGATGACTTCAACCAAGGCCGCAGTGCCTATGGCAGATCAATTTCGTTCGATGCTAAAAGCAGCTGAGTCTTTAAACCCATTTTTAGGCCCCACACTTTCTCGCTCTGCGATCGATCAGGCCTATCATTCGGTTTCCGCAAATAGGGCCGATAGCATGATTGCCAAATACCATTTTAGCGCTGAAAAAAGAGCTGATTTCGCCCTAGGCTTTACTAAAATGGCACACGCGAGCGAAGATTTTGATTGGAAGAATCTTGAAATCCCCAAAGAGACTGCTCGCGTGATGATCGTGGCCGCGAAAGAAGATTCCCTATTGTTAAAGGATCAAATTTTAAACTATCAACGCCTGGTCCGCGAACAATATAATATTGCCCTGATTATTTTTTCGGAGACTGGTCATATTATTCCTCAAGAGCAACCCGAGGCCTATGCTCAAGTTTTGAATATGATTGTTCCGAAAAGTGAAAAATTGCGACAAGCCAATGCGCCACTTTCAGGAGTGATGATAATGGACCCTTCTACCGGTGTACTCACTCAACTGAGTGCATCTGCTGCCGATGAGTTACTAGCAAAATTGACGAAGTAAAATTATAAGGCCTTCAAGACTTCGCTTGAACTCTAATTAGTTTCTTGATTTCTTTTTCACAATTTGAAAATTCGTTCTGAATTTTTTCAAAAAGCAATTTCAAGTTTGCTTCGGTGAAATCGCCCAACGGCATTGTGCTCAATTCTAAATCCTTGCAAAATCCAGCTAGAATTGCAGCTCCAATATTTGCGCTACTTGATTTTAAGCTATGGGCGGCCCGTTGAACCTCTTGTATTTTACCGGCACTTAAATGAAGCGAAATTTTAGAAATTATCTGTGGTGATTCTTGCAAGTACAAATTTAAGATAGAATCTAAAAAAGTACCATCACCATCCGAATCAAATTCTTCTAGTTCTTTGATTCTTGCTAAGTCGATCGAATTGAAGTTGTGTTTAGCTTGCACTTTCAGTTTCCTCTCTAGATGATTGAAGTTCCTAATTTCGAACTAAACTATAACCCCATCCTGAAACGGTTGCCATCGGGAAGGTGTACATCAAGCAATATTAAATCGTAATTATGATGAGATGTGAACTTTCGCGCATCCGCAATCATCTCGGCAGCATGTATTTCAAATTTCTCACCCAAAATTTTTTTACCAAATGAATGTATTCGATTGAATCTTCAACCAATAAAACTTTGTACATAGTAGTAGTTTCGGTCAAATCGGGCAAAGATTGGAGTCTAGTAAAAATGCGCAGGCTATTAATAATTCAAAGCTTTTTGAACTAAAGCTCTCAAGCATTTGCAAAGATTTGATTTATAAAAAACTAAGCTTTTGGCCTTAAGTTGAGGACACCCATCTTGGCTTTAAAGAAGCCTCCTGCCCCCTTCTTCGTAATCCAGCTGTGGTCCGAATTGAGACGCGGGCATTTGCAGGTGAAAGCTCATGGATTAGGATCTTTTGTTCTACTCAAATAATTTCTTTTGAAATAAAAGTAAAATGGAATTCCAACAAAAATGAAAAGAAGTCCGGTAATACTTTCGCGGGGCGACGTTAGCAGCGTATTGATAATCAAAAATACTGCAGAAAAAATGAAGAGCAGTGGTAACCAGGGAAAAAGAGGAATTCGGTAATCTGATTTGAGCCCTTTTCTGCGAAAAATAAAAATAGATCCGCAGCCAAGTGCATAGTAAATCCAAGAGGCGAATACCACATAATCAGTTAGTTGGTCGAAACTTCCTGACAATGCCAAAGCTGAAGAGACTATAGCTTGAATCAAAATTGAAATGATGGGCACTCGACTGGTTTTGCTAAGTCTTGCTAACGAATGAAAAAAAAGTTGATCTTCTGCCATTGCATAGGGAACGCGTGCATTAGTTAAAATCGAGCCATTCATTGCTCCTAGGGCCGAGAACACAAAAGCGATTGATAAAATTGCTGCGGCAATTGAACCGAATGCCTTAGTGGCGGCCATGGTAGCAACTGGCAATGCTTGCGGATGAATTCTAGAAAATGAATTCGCCACTTCAGTAGTTGAAAGCGCATAAAAATAAGAGAGATTTGCCAATAAATAAATCAAAAGTACGCTTCCCATCCCTATAATTAATGCCAGCGGTATATTTTTTGAAGGATTGCGAATTTCTCCTGCTACCATAGGCATATTATTCCAACCATCAAAGGCCCAGAGCGCTCCGATCATTGCAGCTCCAAAGGCACTCAATCCCGGCCATGCGCCATTGAGCACACCTGCATGCGAAGAAAGATGACTCCAACTCGCGCCTTGTCCAAAACCAAAGATCGCAAGAGTGAGCCCTAGAATCATAAAAACTTTGAGGGCGGTTAAAAAAGCTTGAAATTTACCGCCGAAGGCAACCGAAAGACAATTGAGCAAACTAAAAATCCAAATTAAAACAATAGCCGCAATAGCTTCGAGCCTCGGACTACCAAAAGAAATCAGCCCTGATAAAAAGGTGACACTTCCGACCGCATAGGCTGCGATCGATGCCGGGCTACCGATCCAAAAGCGCGTCCATCCATATAAGAATGCTAACTTCTCGCCGTAAGCTTCACGTAAATAAACATATTCTCCGCCAGCTTTAGGAAATAAACTTCCGAGCTCGGCGTAGCAAAAAGCACCACAAAGAGATAGAAGACCTGATATTACGAAAGCCGCTAACACCCAGTAGGCCGAGCCCACTTGAACAGACATAATGCCAGCTTTGAGAAATACGCCAGTGCCAATCACACTCCCTACAACTAAAGCCAAAGCTTCTTTCATGCCTAAACTTCTCAACATCTGGGGCTTTTCAAATACTTTAATGGTCACCACCTTTTGAAACTATTACCTTCTTCACTCGTAATAGAGAATATAAAACCATAAAACGCAAGTTCCGAGGCGGTCAATTCTATCTGGCCAATGGCTAAGCTTTTGCAATAGTTCAATCTAGGACCAAACTGTAAATATTGTTTTACTAATAACTATACAAATATAAAAGTCTGTTCGGCAGAGGTAGATCCAAAACTTGTTGGCAGAACCTTTGGGGATCTCAGTGAGGCCTTTGAAAAAGATTTAATAAAAAAGAGTTCCCTGCCCGTTGAAGAATTTAACTATTTTGAATTGGCTCATTTACTTCAACCCAATCAACTTTCTAGTATTTCAGAATCACTACTTACTATTTCTCATCAAAACTTAAAAGAAATTTTGACTTATATTTTAAGGGGCCGCGACAATGTCACTCTTGAAGAGCCAAAATTCAACTTTAATGATTGCATCGGATCCCTAAGTAAAGAGGGAAAAATCAGCGGTGTTTGTCGATTTTCAATAGTGTCTTATATTCCAGTTACTTTAGAAGAAATCAAAAATCTTTATGAAGCCAACTCGAGCGGAGCCCAAACTCAAATTCTCATCAGATCTAATTCAGCGGCAAAGCTCTACAATGGCTTTTATGAAGCAAGAATTACTGCCAATGTAGATGAATCGAATGCCAAAATTAGCATTGTGAATTTAGAGAACTAATCTCAGATATAAAGTGACCCAGCGGCAATTGACAATTTTCAAGCATTACTCCTAAAATGCTTCATAAACGACGCAAGGAGAATTCATCAAAATCTTTGTCATTTTATTATTGTTTTTTCCTTGTCTATTATGGGCACAGTTACCCGCGCTCGACCTCAATACAGTTTCGCCTTTCAGAGAATTATTGGTTCAGCCCTTACAAAAAACGACTCCCACAGAGCGAAGCGCCTATTTAAAAGAATTTGCTTTTAGCCAAGCACTCACTCCAGACCAAAAAAATCTTTGGCAACTCTTGATACTGGCGTTTGTGGGCGAGAATTTTAAATTCAGTCATGATGCAATTGAGAACCTCGATATTCATGTCTGCACTTATGAAGATTATCCTTACTGTTCGAGTCTTTATTGGGTTGATAAAAACGGACGTAGCCAAATTGCAATATCAATGTCTCCCGATAATATTTCTGGAGTATTCACTTCCCTGACTCATGAACTCACCCACCATCTACAATATGAGGTGAGATTGGCCAGTAATGCTCGAAATATCTGTAATGACTTTTTTATTGATGAAGGTACGGCATCTTTAGCGGCCTTTGAAGTTCCCTATAGAATTTCGCAAATTAGTCTTACTTCTGCTGAGCAAAGAGTTTGGTTTGAATTAGGCATACGCGAAGAAATTCGCATTCAAAGCGGAGCTTATGCTCACGCATCAGCCGGCATGAAACAACGCTACGAGCAAGTGGGACCTCAAATTTGGCCGCAAACATTTAAGAATTTACTGGCTTGTCCAAACTCTGAATTGGGCTTGAATTGACTGTCACTTAATTTGGATTAGTTAGTAATGATTGTTACAACTATTAGGGTGAGCAGATTTGTGAGCAAAAAATTTATTTTCCTCTTGCTTTTAAATACAGTTCTATAAGTTGGCACAGTGAAAGCGGAATGTAATTTCGCCAATGCAGATCAAGGATCATTTAGATACGTTTGTGGAAACGGCCTCGACTCTTTGGTTGAGCGAAGTCCTTTGATGACTCCACCGCCTGGATGGAGTGGGCCTTACAATGGGACCGGAATTTTACGATATACAAATTGTCCATTCGAGAGTTCGAGTTCCCATTTCATAGAGTCTTGGTTAAGGTTCGGCAAAGTTTTTATGAATTTTTTTTTGAGTATGGAGACTCTCAATGAAGCGAATACTTTTGTATTCTAACCAACATGTGGTATTTCTCAAAACCGAAAGAATCTGCAAAAAAGGGGAGTTTGTGAGATCCCATTATTTTCAATTGGCTTTAGTCTGCTTCAGCTTGTTAACTGTTGCGTTTGACTCTAGCTTCGCCGATCCCGGAATAATTTGGGTGACAGGGATCGCCAATCAGCAAATGAGATCAGGCGCTCAAGGCGATATGCGCTTGGATAGCGGTCAAAAAATAAACTCTCAAACACCATTCAATTTTGCCTCTCTCACTAAACCGTTCACTGGGTTCTTGATCTGGCAACTTATGCGTGAACATCACATAAGCCTAGATACTCCATTAAAAGCTTTGTTGCCTGAACTGCCCGCTGTTTATGCTCGAGTGCGAGTCTCTGATTTGCTACATCATACATCAGGAATTGCGGACTACACATTTGCTTGCGACGGAACTTCGACATCACCACTGCGGGCAAAAAAATTCCTACGCGAACTCAGAACGCTGGAATTTCAGCCAGGACAAGCATTTCAGTACAGCAATTCCAACTTTCTAATTCTTTCGTGGCTAAGCGAAAGGCTATCAAAAATGGACTTTGCACATGCACTTAGAAAATGGGTGCTTCTGCCGGCCGGAATGGCAACGGCTTATCTACGTACTGAAGTACCTATTGAATACGATGCAAAAGTTGCCTGGGCCTATTCATTACAGAGTTCGGGAGGTCTTGTATTGAATACTTCAAACCCTTGCGATGTATTTACAGGGGACGGAGGACTAATAGGTTCAGCTTCAGACCTTGTGGCTTGGGCAAAGTTCTTAAGTTCGAATCTTGCTAGCTCGACTCCTATTAGCGAGCTTTTTATAAGCGGCACACACGGTTTACCTGGTTCAGGTAGCTATGAGTATGGGCTTGGCTGGCAAATCATTTTGGATGCGAAGGGACTTCTTTACCAACACGCGGGAGGGTGGCTTGGATATAGGTCGATATTTCGCTTTCGTCCTAAATCACAAAAATGGTTAGTTGTTCTTCAAAATCGTGACGATTGGGACATATACTCGACAGCCGACTCAATTGAAAACCTTTAAAGACAATGCATTTGCCGAGAGTTTTAAAAGAAAATTTCAAATTTTTCCAAAATTTTTAATTTTATTTCAGATTAAAAAAATCAAGAGAGAACGAATGCAGTTCTTGTTCGGCAGAGTCCCGAATTATGTTTTTTGCATCATCAATAGCTTTAACTAAAAGCGACTTTAAAGTTTGCACGTCAGCAGCAGAAACACTCACGACCGACGAATAATGCAACGGTTGCGGGCAAGTCATTCCTCCAACTTGTTACTGCAATGGAAACTAAGATAAACTGACCCACTAAAGACCGAGACTAAAACTGCCAAACGGCAAGCCGCTGCTGCTGCCGTTGAGGCTGATTTGATTTCTAGAATTGAAACTAGACCAACTAAAAGAACACAGGGCAGGACATTTGATTTTAAAGCTTCGAAAGATCAAAAAGTATGGCCATGACAGCAACATCAGCAAGAATGTGACTCACCCAAGACGCTAGTATACTCTTGGTCTCATCATACACTACGGACCATACAATTCCGCCAAGAAAAACAATTGAACACGCCCCAGTTAAAAGCAAGCGCGAATGGCCTACGTATTGATCAAGCAAAATAATATGATGAAGAGTAAACGCCGCCGCACTTAATAACATTGCTAGTCTCAAACTGTAAAACCTACGACAGGCTGAAAAAATAAAAGACCGCCAGTAATATTCCTCAAAGCCAGAATGAATTAGGGATAAAATTCCAGCGTAAATAAAAAAGTAGTTTCTACTGGTTAGCCCCAATGATTTTACCCTCGCTGACACGAAAATTGAAGTTTGCATGAGCCATGGCGAGTGCCGAAAGATAAAAAAGTAAGAAAGATAGATTGGACTAGCAATCAATAACCCAGACGCAAGCCCAATAATAAAAACGCGCCAATTCACATTGAGCGGGAGACGAAATTCAATTCTATTTAATTTCCAATAAATTAATGGAATTGAAATCTGCAATAGCTTACATAATCCATAAAGCAACTTTTTGTTTGGATCAGGAGAAACATCAAGACGGAGCCAAATAAAAAGCGCCGGAAAAATCATTGCAAAATAAATCAAGGCTCTCGTTTTCATCCAATTTATTAAAATGTCATTTCTCATTTTCATTCTGAATAATGTAGCAATCGGCCAGGTTTTTTACATTTCAAATTTTTGAATTTTTAATAAAATGTCGGCGTTCTTTGTTTGCTAAAGTGGAACTTCGACAGCATAAATATCGGCTTCTCTAGCTGAGCAATGAGACCTATTTAATGATCAAGTCGAACGTGCCCGTTGTAAAATTAGTTATGGGCATTTGCCTTTAAATATCTTTAAAATAATGAGCAATTTGTATTCATCTTTGTAAAGCTCGACACACCTATTCTAATATATTGTTTGCCGCCCGGTCTGCGAATTGCACATATGTTATTGGGGGACGCAAATGTTTAATTCTAAATTCTTCAAAATTTCTCTTGCATTGTTATTTTTAAGCCCAGTAATTCAAGCCTGTGGGCAGGTTAAGTTTACGGTTGGGAACCAAAGTGCGACTGCGGCGGTGCCAAGTCCTAGAAGCGAAGGCCCAACCAATTCTCCTGATGGTCATGGTCCCGTAATAACCTTACCGCCTGGGACTGCTTCGCCTGCCCCCGGTCAAGTGTCAGAACTTTGTAATTTTTCAAGTATTAATAAGATTGCATGGAGCCCTTCATTTTCAAGCACAGTCAATAGTCTTCCCAATTACAATATTTCTGGCCAGACCGGAGATATTCATATTAGTGCCGCAAATCAAGTGAGTATAAATGGCAATAGC
>JAYUEN010000495.1:0-3248 GCA_043739185.1 Bdellovibrionales bacterium | reverse complement strand
CTGAGCCAAATCGCGGCTCCTGTTGATCGTCTCGCGGCCTTTGTTGGCGAGATGCCCCTGTTTGTGCCGCTCTTGTCGGTCTTTCTTGCTCGCTTTAAGCATGACATATCAGTGGCCCAATTGACGGGTAGCCAGGTTGAGATTGCGTTTGCGATTACGGGCATGATCTTGACGAGCCTTGCGACCCTTATTGCTTATCAAACTCTATTTGTTTATTTTTTCGGAGCAACTCCCGGAAAGTATTTTGTCGGCCTTCGAGTGGTCAGCGTTATCGGTGAGGAGAAGCCAACACTCACGATGTGTTTTTTGCGAAGCTGTGCAATCTGCTTGGAATTCGCCTTAATGGGATTTCCTTGGCTTGCATCACTGTCTCATCCGCAACGTCGCGTTTTACATGATCGTTTAAGCGATACTTACGTGAAATGTTTAGATGAAAAAAAGACAGTTGCACCACCTCTATTTCTCGAAAAGCAATTGGCAAAAAATGTTCAAGCCACCGGATGGGCATTGTGCCTTCTTGCAATCGTGCTCGGATTTAATTATTTTAATTCAGAGAGAGAAAATCAAACGATCGTAAAAGAATTTGAGAACAACGAAACTCTTTGTCCTCAGGTCAGTTCAGCCGTGCGGGATTGGCATTCAGATGTGAATCCTGAACCCACCCGAATTGCCGTAGCTCTCGCATTATATGAGGCAATGAGTATTGATGAGAACTGCTTAGAAAAAGAGGCTCACTTTAGCCTATGGAGAAATCAAGATAAAGATATGGGCTACCTCGCTCAAGCACTTGCTCATTCGAGTGATGATAAGCTCTTTAACGACTACCTCGACAAAGCCTGTATGAATAATAAAGAGGGTGATGCGTGTCACTTTGTCTCAGATGTACTGAACTCACATGAGAATAATTTGGTTGAACTTAGGTCACCGGCTTCGGTCGAAGCTTTTCACAGTGATTTTATGAGAATTCACCGTGAAAGGCGGCTTCACGGTCAGAATCAACTTCAAGAGGCGCTTACAATGATTGATGAGAGTTCGGCAACACCCGATATCGCCGAATTTCTAAATTTAGAGAGACTCAAAATCATGTGGGAAATGGATCGCATGAAAGAAGCCCGTGCTGCTTTTCAAGCTTCGCGTGTTCATTTGTCTGAATCAGCCCGCATTCAACTATCAAGTTGGATGTGCTCGGCTGAACTTTTGAACGGCTGCAGTCAAGATAGCCATACCACTTGTTCCGAATTTGTTTCAGACTATGATCATCTGGATAGTGAGCCTCAGCCTGAAGTTGTCGAGTTGAATTACATTCGTGCGCAAAAATGCCTGACTTCAGATGCCATGGACTACGTGAACATTGATAAAAAACTATATTCAGAGCGTGCTCACGATTATTTATCGGCAATTGAACTCATGACCGATCGTAAGTACCAAAAAGCTAAAGAAATTTTCAAACAAATAGCAGATCAAACGGAGTCAGATGAATTCCAGACTCAGGCAATTGCGGATCTCGTAAAGCTCTCGCAATCAAAGATTGAACTCGATTATTTCTTTGAAGAATTTGTCTCAAATGGCAATAACCAATCAGATCCCAAGTTTGCTTTTGAGCTTTTGAATAAATATTTGAGCGTAGGCGACTTTGATCGCGTTTCATTTGTTGGCGAAAATTTGATAAAAATATTTCCTTATAAGAAGAGTTTGTATTCAACTCTTATTAAGGCTGCCAAGCAGCGCAAGAACTATAAATATGCTGCAAAAATTCAATCGCAACTAAAAAAATTGATGCCTGACGAAGGCAGTGGCATATGATCTTTCCGCTCTTAAAGGGAATTCTTTCTCCTTTAAAAGTGCCGGTCACATATTTATTAGTGCTTTTAAATGCGCTCATTTTTTTAGTTTGCTTAGAGGACTTTGATAAATCACAAGGTGAGATCGAGAGAATCCTCTCCGAGCGTGATATGGTGCTCACGCAGGGGCTGGTATTTTCGCAATACATCGAAGCTCACCCAAATGATTTTCATAAGTTACTTAAAGAAGTCGCAAAAAAATCTTTGGATGGTGATACTCGTAGCGCTCATCAAATGGGTGGCCTTGCAATCCGCAATTCGGAGTTCATGAAAAATGCACTTGAATTCAAAGTGAACGGAAACGAAATTTCGGTCGCCTTTTGGAGAACTCATTTCAAAGAAATATTAGAGCTTCAAAGGAACCATCCATCTTATTATATGGGGCTTAACTATTCACATAATGAGTTGATCAATTGGTTGAGTTATCAATTTACTCATAGCGGATTTAGTCACCTTTTTTGGAATATGCTTTTTTTGATTTTGCTTGGATGTTTTGTTGAGATCGAAGTTGGATCTTTTGTCTTTCTCATTACGTATTTGGCTTCGGGCTTTGCTGGAGCATTTGCATTTTCTGAGCTCAGCGGGATCTCTGCTATTCCGCTGGTGGGAGCAAGTGCCTCAATTAGCGGAATTGTCGGATTTGCAATTGCTCATCAATGGAATAAAAAAGTTGATTTTTTCTTCTGGCTTTTGCCAATGCAAAATTATTTTGGACTCACGAAATTACCAGCTTGGATTTTAATGGTGATTTTTTGTTTGCCTGATTTGGCGGGGCAACTCTCGAGTGTTTCTGAATTTGGTTCGATTGCGTATAGCGCCCATATTGGTGGTGCCATTTGTGGTGGGATACTAGGGGTAATGCATCGTTACCTTCCTCTGCAGGTGGATAAACCTGAAGTGACTCCAGTATAATTGCAGGCAGCGGTCCTCAGTCGGCAGTTTTTCAGTTTCAGTCACAGTCTGCCGTCAGTAACAGTTGCCAGATCAGGTATCGGATATCAGGTATCAGCTTCGGATACCCGATACCCGAAAAACTCGTGTTTAGTGAGTCAGCTTATACAAATGAGCACCCAATTCATCAGCCGGTGCTTTCAAATCCACAAGTGAATCTTCCAAATCAATAATGGCTTGAACCTCGCGAAGACTTGCAAAAGCCATCACATAAAATCTCATGCGGTCCTTTTTGGTAGCCCTTCCTGAACCCTCAGCCAAATTTAAAACGATACTACTTGCAGAGCCCTCTCAAGCTGATCTTTTAAAAATCTTGGAAGGCGATGCCCAAGTGATTCTTTGTAGAGCTCAAGTGCCTTTTGGTAAGATCTGAAATTTTCGAGCATGGGAGATTCTCCTTTTTTAATTTGTTAAATATTTTCCCGCCGTCGTGAGACTTGGGGCGGGAAAATATTT
>JAYUEN010000494.1:0-9768 GCA_043739185.1 Bdellovibrionales bacterium | reverse complement strand
AGTGTTGGGTGATAAAGTGGTGACGGGCGAGCCTAGAGAATAAAAGATTAAAAACACATTACAAGTGGTCTGGGACGATCTGCCTAGGCCACTTTTTTATTAGAATTATTAATTCTAATTTGCTCATTCATCTCTAATATTTTTTCTCGTAATTGAATCGGCGAAATAATTCTAGCACTGGGACCAAGTCCTAACACCCAGCGCGCAAGCTCATCATTCACTCTGACCTTAAGTTTTAATTCAATCCCGTTATGAACTCGCACAATCTGTTGAGTTTCATGCCACCGGCGCTCACTCACGTAAGAGGCAATAGGTTCTTCAATAAATATTTGAACCTCTTCCACATCTCCGGCATTCATAATCCCAATGCCGTCTTTAAGATAATTTTTTAATGAAAAGTTCTTTGTTTCAAAGTGGTCTTCGGTACGAACAACAGAAGTGATACGACTTAATGAGTAGGTTTTATGAGTGTTTGTTTCTAAATCAAGCGCAATGAGATATACGCCCGAATCAGCAAAAAATAACCCTTCAGGCCCTAAGCGGCGAGCGCGCACTTGATTTTTAGAGTCCCCAGTTTTTGATTTGTATTCGACATTTAAAATATAACCCTCATAACAACCATCATAAACCGTGTCTAAGACCTCTTGGGCAACGCCCGTTTGCCATGAAGAGCTTGAGCGGTAGGCAACAAAATGCGAAAGATTTTGTAGTTCTTTTGCAGCCCCTGAGCCTAAGGCTTTTTCTAAGCGGCTGATAAAATTATTAATATGATTAAAAAGAGCTGTTCCTCGTAAGGCTTGGAGAGACTCCCTGGCAAGAAAAAGAGCCATCAGCTCATGATATGAGAATTGAATTTTCTCATTTAAAACGGCAACACTTTGAAGTTTCCATTTTGAAGCTTCACCAAGACCTTCGCTCACAACCGGGAAATAGGCTTTCTGAATAACTTCTAAGTCCCTGTAGATGGTACGGTGAGAGCACTCAAAGCCTTCGTCAGCAAGTTTTGCGTGAATTTCAGGGGCCGTTAAGCCACGCGGGTGCGTCTCTAAATAAGCAATCACCCGAATAAGCCTTGCTGCCGTGTCACCTCGAGCCATGAGTACCTCAAAGATTGTATCGGTAAATAGAGGGTAAAATAAAATGCTAGACCTTAGTAAAGCGGCTGGGCCCCAGAAATGAGTGTTCTTGTTTTAGGTACTCCCAAACACGTCGCAAAAGTAATAGCAGAAAATTTCCGTCAACGAGCCTTTTTATTTATAAAGTTAGGGTTACCAGTAGAGCTAGTCTGGTGCGCCTTCAAACCGTAGGAATGCTACTTATCAGATAGTATTCACTTCTAGGCTTTCTTTTTTCTTTTCTTCTTATTTTTCTGACTGAGCGGTTCAAGCCCATTTGATGCTGCAATTAAATCACCAAAATCAATACAAAAAGCAGGCATGGCGCCAGTTGCGCCTCCCCAAATATCAGGTTTTGTGACTGGTCTTTGAAAAAGTCTTAGAGGAGGATCAAGAAGAAGTACCATTTCTTCTCTTCTAGAATTCATTTTCCAATTAAACTTTTCAAATATCTCTTTAATATCATTTTTTGAATATCCATTTTTATCAAGAACACTGACAAGATCCTTTGGTAAAATTAAAAGACAGTCTTTAATACGGCTAACAAAGCTAATCCCGAAACCAAGTGAGCGAAAGACACTTAGCCCAGAGCTTTTGCTATTACTTTTAGTGAGGTATGGAGCAAAAAATCTAGCATTTTTGCCTTTATCATAATACTGAGGTTGGCATTTATAAATTCTTTGGTTGAAATACATTTCAACTGAGTCTCCTGAAAGATCTCTTAAATAAACATCCTCAATTTTTCCCTTATGCATGCCGTTCTCCTTCAAATGTATTATAAAATCATCGCAGAGCTTATCGTAATACAAATCTTTTTTTCGGCCATTTTGTTTGGCAGACTCAAGCCCTTTTGCAATCTGCTCCCAATTTAGAAATACTTTCCTCAACGATTTTTTTGCAACATGACTCTGTAGACTTTCACCGACTACAAAAATATTTTTCGAAGATTTCAAATATCGATGAAGTTGCGTAGGGGAGTGTCTTCCAATCTTAATTTCAACCAAATATTCAGCTTTTGAGTTTTCGATCACAATGTCGTAACGGTTTTCTTTGTTCTCAGATCTAAGCTCTAGAGAGACACCAATTAAAGGTAGATCAATATTAAAAAGTTTTTTAGCCAAAATAGGATTGATCGAAATTAAATAACCAAGCATGGCACTTAAATTCGTTTCTTTTAAATCTCCAAATGAAGAGAGAAGATTGGTTATAGGCTCTCGAGAGCCTCTTTTAAGTGATGTTGATTTATGAAGGTTATCTGTCACTAAAGCGTCCACTCCCTACACAATTCCTCAGCCTGCTCCAAAACCAAATCCGAAGCTTCTCCCGCCCGAATCATAACAAAAGATCTGGATCTGCTTAGTCCGGCCACTTCAGTATTAGGGGTTAACT
The DNA here is from genome assembly GCA_043739185.1 of Bdellovibrionales bacterium. GTDB lineage: Bacteria > Bdellovibrionota > Bdellovibrionia > Bdellovibrionales > JAMPXM01 > JAYTQQ01. The sequence goes on along the minus strand of JAYUEN010000494.1, from coordinate 7,264 downwards.
TATCGCGAGGGATGTTACTCCCTCGCGATATCTGATCTATTTTTTCTTGTCAGGTCTTTGTGTTAATACGCTACCAGAAATAGTCTTGATTTGCTTGTTTGTAAGCGAACTTGGATTTTTCAATCCTTGACTTGCAATAGTTGCGACTTTTTTAGATGTCTTTTCATTTTTTGCCATATGCCTTCCTTTCTCCCAGATAAGTAATAAACAGACCTTGACCGACTCTGATGAAAGGATTTAGCTTTAAAGTGACCAAACGATAAAATAAAAACCAATCATAGCTCCAGCTTTGGGTTGTTGGTTTATTGGCCTAGCAACCACTGCGAGGCCAATAAAATTCTTGCATTCCAGCTGCAAAAATCAAGTAAAAATAATCAAAAAATGCCCTTTTTTTCAACTTCTTGATGTCTAAAATCCAAGCCCAGCAAGGCTTTTAAGTAATCTCAATTTTACTCCTCCGGTCAGTCACAAATTAAATCTGACTAGTTTTATATTCAGAAAAATGGTCACGCCAGAAATCCCATTGTCCAGGTGGCCTTTTTGGTTTGGAATGTGGGGTGGATGTCTGAATTTTTGAGGTAACCTCACAGCACCTAGGGCTGTTCCGGTGACCGGACATCAAAGTTCTAAACTCAATCTAAATGAGCGAATAACTCGGAACATCAATTGCCTTAAATTTGAGCAGTATGCTAGCGCAACAAGTAAAAGCAAACAAATTAGACGCTTTTCAGATGACAAACTTTTATGAAAGTTTACGATTCCACTAGAATCCAGTCTGGCCGCGAGTAAGGATAAATGAGAACAAAAGAACTCAAAATTAACAATGAAACAAAAGAAGCAATTCTGATAGCTGGCGGATCCGGCTTCAAAATTTATTCTGTTTCTGGATTAGACGGTTGGGCGCTGGCCCTCGGTCGAAAGATTTCTTTTATTGAAGACAAAACCCCAGAATTTCAAACTGTCGCCAATTATGTAAACTTAAAGTATCAGCCAGCAAATTCTCAAGACACAATTAAGCTGCGCTTTACTGAGCTTATTGAATCAATCGGAAACAAGTCGAAGGCTCCAGAGTTAGAGCCCAATCCGTAATCTTTTATTTCTTCTCTGGTAAAAGTTCAAGATTTGGTAGCTCGCTTACAATTCTATTTGTCTCAAGACTCACGGTAATAATCCGCTGAAATAGTTCCAAGGGGTATTTTGCATTGCCAATAGTTTCTGTTGCCCAAATGTTTGCATCGTTGACGATGCCACTATCTTTGTGGCTTGTGACAGCTTGCCGCTCCATGACCCATTCTAAGGCTGGTTTGCCATTTACTATGTACTCAAATGCTTCCTCAGGAATGCCTGTCATAGTTATTTTACGATTATAGATCACAGTGGTCTTTTCGCCCTTTTTTGCGAATTTCATTTCAATTACCCTATAGTCGTCATCGCTGAAACTCTTTAGCTGATTCATACCACCAACGATCTGTACCGGATAACATTTTGCTGTTTCATAATTTAAATGAAGATCTGCCAATTCACGGCCCGCCTTTGAAAATGACCAAAAGTCAGATGATTTCTTAACCCGTGGAATTCTGGGTAATTCCTTTGTGAGATTGTCAACGTATCGTGAACGATAGTCAGGCGAATGAAGCAGTCCATATATATAGTAGAACAAATCCTCCTTACCAAGGTGTTCGCCTGAATAGAATTCCTGAAACTGCTTCAAACCAAAATCACTGATACCGTCCCTGCGTACATAGGAAGGTTTGGTTTTGTCGACAACGACAGCTTTTTCGAGGGTTAAAGTATCCTTAATTGAACCAGTCAATTCTATCTGGCTGCTCGACGGCTCGAATACATGAAGCGGAAAACACTGACCTTTTTCAATAATCTCCAGATCAGGCAAAACATTACTGATTAGTGCCGAGAACCCGCTTCGTGCGCCAACGCCAGATACGCATATGACAACATTCTTCAGGGTATTAGATGAAAAATATTTGGGCATCAAATGCCGGGTCCAATTCCAGTCTGCATTAGCATATACCCACGACTTACAAAATGGCCGATACAAACCAACAACAATGTCATCACTTTTAAAGTGATGTAGTTTCCCCTTTAATAAATCGGATTGGACATCTGTGGTCCACTTAATTTTTGTTTTATTTCGATCGAGATTCTTTTCAATATCTTTAGCTTTTTGGCCGCGCTGTGATTCAACCTGTTCGTTATAAAAGGTAATCATAGACTTCAGCCTATTTGTTAAGTGCTTTTTTGAAAACCCATAAACCCACGCATCTCTGTTTGTCTTAATCCCCATAGAATAGCTAGAAAATATAGATTCAGTATTGCCATTGCTTTTGTCACCCATAATGACAAAATCCTCGAAATCACTATTCCTCTGATCTATCCAATCACAATGGCCATCTGGAGTTATCTCAGTCCATCCTCCTTTATCGCTAATTCCAGATACGCATTTTAAATTACTAATAATTGATAATTTCTCAGATGTCTTAAGGTCATCGCCTATATCGTGGTAATAAATTTTCCCACGTCCATTTGATTTCGGATTTTTGATAAAAAAGGTTATTGCAATTCCAGTCATACTGCCTTCTGAAAAGACATTTTGGCCCTCCAAAGCCTTTCCTTTGCTAAGAATATTCTTGCGAATATCGCCACGCAGATTGAACACATAAATACTGCTAAATTCTTGTGCGAGGCATTTACGAATACCATTCATTGATGGCTTTTCAATAAATCCACTACCCGTCACAAAGCCAATGACTCCGTTGTTAGCGATCCGATCGCTAGCCCATCGAATCGCACGAATGTAAGAGTCATACATCTTGCTCTTACCCATTTTCCTCGACGACTGGGCCACATATGTTTTTGTAATGCGTTCATCCAAACTAGGGTAATCAATATTCTTATTATTCTCGTCGTCCTTGTCGCCAGATGCATACGGTGGATTGCCAACTATAACGCGCAAATCTAAAGACTTCTGCTTTTGTGCTCGATCGCTGTTTTCTGGAAAAGAGGATACTAAATCTGGTTGAACCTCAGCTTCATTAAGTTGGAAGGTATCCGCAAGAATTACCCCATTAAACGGTTTGTATTCTCCGCCAAGGATGCCATGAAGACTCTCTTCAATATTGATTGCAGCAATGTAGTAGGCCAATAGGACAATTTCATTGGCATGAAGTTCTTGTCGATATTTTCGTGCCAAATCCCTACGATCTACCACTCCGCTTTGCAACAGTCTGACGAGAAAAGTGCCCGTCCCCGTAAATGGATCAAGAATGTGGACATTCTCATCTGTGAGTCCTTTTCCGAATTCACTCCGCATTATCGTCTCAACACTGAGGATAATAAAATCTACGAGTTCAACCGGGGTATAAATAATCCCTAGTCGCTTTGACATCTTTGGAAACGCAATTTTAAAGAAACGATCATAAAGCTCTACAATAATTTTCTGGCGAGCTTCCGGATTATCAATGCCTTTTACTCGCATCCTTACGCTGTCGTAGAAACCTTTTAGTTTGGCGGCGTCCTCTTTGAATGTCCCAGCTTCAAGAACTTTAAGCACTGCTTGTAAAGACTGTGAAACTGGGTTCTTTTCTGTAAACTGATAGTGCTCAAACAAAGCGTCAAAAACTGGCTTTGTAATTAAATGCTGTGAGAGCATTTCGACCGCATCATCTTCAGAAATTGACGGGTTAATGTTTTTTCTAATGCCGTTCAGATATTTTTCAAACGCTTTCTTTGGTTTTGGGTCTTGAGATTTGAGAAGTTTTTTAATGTGTTCGGTATGTTTTTCTGCAATCTTTGCAACATCATTTGCCCAATTTTCCCAATAAGGGCGACTGCCACATTTAATTACGATCTTCGCATAAATGGCGTCTTTCCAGTCTTCGATCTCTGGCATATTAAATTCGATTTGTTCTTTGCCATCAGCCCCTTTGGTTTTGCCGTCTTCTGAGTCGCCACCACCGCCCACGCCAATAACCTGAATAGTCGATGACCGGCCTTTATTTAAATCAATTTTGTTCACTTCAGCATCAAATCGGTCATCATGAGCGCGAAGCGCCTGAAGCACTTGCCACACCACTTTATACTTTTTGTTATCCTTTAGAGCTATTTCTGGAGGTACGCCCGCAGGGATACCAATGGGCAAAATGACATAGCCGTACTTCTTGCCCTCAGCCCTTCGCATAATACGACCGACAGATTGAACCACATCAACCATAGAGTCTCTTGGATTTAAAAATATAACTGCATCAAGGGCCGGAACATCGACGCCCTCAGAAAGACAGCGAGCATTGGTCAAAATACGGCAGGTATTATCTGGTGTATCAGCTTTTAACCAATCAAGCCTTGCGTTTCTATCAAACACATTGAAAGTCCCGTCAACGTGATCGAGTTCACAGTTCAAAATTTTATCCGAAATGGGATTCTTTTTAATGTACTCCTGAACCACGCCTTGAAATACAGCGGCTATCTTTTTTGAATCTTTAATAGCGCGAGCAAACCCAACGGCCCGTTTCATCGGCCTGTTATCTTCAACAACCGCTTCTTCGCCGACAAATTTCTTAGAAAGCCCGTTCCAACAACCAATAATTTTAACAATATCTTCTAGTGGTATTTCGCCATCTTCATTAGCAAATTTTCTTTGAAACTTCCCGTCAATAACTTTTTCATCAACTGCAAGCACAAGTACCTTGTAGTCGGTCAAAAGATTGTCGCCGACTGCTTTACCAAAACCCAGACGATGAAACTCAGGGCCAAATACGGACTCATCATCCATTGAGCATAGAACTGCATTAGCTTCGTCTGCTTTTGTCTTTGCGGCTTCTGCAAAGATTCTTGGAGTGGCCGTCATGTATAAACGTTTTTTGCCTTTAATATATTTTTGGTCATGGACTTTAACAAAGTGTGATTCTTCTTCGTCTTCAAGTGTAACGCCGGTAGTTCTATGGGCTTCGTCGCAAATAATAATATCAAATTCAGGTAAGCCTTTTTTTTGAGCTTTACTAACAACTTCAATGGATTGATACGTCGAAAAAACTACTGTCATTCGTTTGGTCTTTTTAAGTTTCTCAAGGCCCTCGATTAGGGATGAGGTATCGGTGGTAGCTGGAATAGCCAGATCGTGGCTCGTCATATCCTCGTTGTTTTTACCAACCGTTCGGTCGGAGCAAACAGCGAAGGCATTAAATGGCTCGGCAGATTCGGCAGCCCATTCGCGAAGCGTTTGAGACAACAGCGAAATAGACGGGACCAAGAAAAGAACCACACCATCTTTTTTAGCGACTTGTTCCGCAAGTTTTAATGCGGTAAATGTTTTTCCCGTACCGCAAGCCATAATGAGCTTGCCGCGATCTTTTGTTTTATACCCATCTAGTACATTTTTAATTGCTTCGTTTTGATGGGGCCGTAGCTTCTTTTTTTCCTTAAGCACAATATCGTCGGGCTTATCAAGATCAAAGGATGACCATTCTATCGGGCTTTCATCAAAATTCGTTAGGCCAATCAGAGTTACTGGAATTGTTTGATTTTTAATTGATCTTTGAGCGTTATCGCTCCAGCGATTAGTGGTAGTGACAATGACTCGATAGGAAAACGAAATCTTATTTTTCCCATCTATTTTAAATTCTCGGCCAGACTCAGTAAAAAAGCTGTCGATATCTTCTTTAACAATCGTATAGTCACCCGCGTAGAATTTGCACTGGATTGCACAATAGTTGCCTTCAACATCTTCGGCCACAAGGTCGATTCCACAATCAGGCCCCCACCTTTGGGGCCAATCGTTCCAAAACCAAACTTTGCGAAACCTTGCTGCGTAAATGGGGTCACGCTCAAAATAAGTTTTTGTGAGTTTCTCGAAGATTGTGCCAAGGTCACGTGGGTTTGAAATGCGTTCTCTATACTGGCCTAATAATTCATGAATGGTCATGGTGCGATTGTTATTTGTTGCCATTAAGGTTCCCTATCCATTGAAGTGTTTTGGTCGATTGCGTGTCCGGACCAAATCCGGTTATCGACTTCAGACACTTTGAATTTCCATTGGCAAAAAAAATAGTTTGCAGGAAATTTTCTTTGCTCGGTGTGATATCTAATACACAAATTGTCGGGGACTGACGGGGACAAGTAAAGGCAATCTATAGGGAATACCACCGTGACGCAAAACGCAAAAAGCCCGGTTTCCCGAGCTTTTGCTTTTTTTAATAGCAATAAATACTTGTTTACTTAATTTCTGCCCGAATGTTGAGCATTTTTAGCCCGAAAAATCGGGGAGGGAATCCCTCAAAATTGCCCTGAGACCTATTTCCTTAAAAGTCCCAGATTTCTTTAAGTGAATTCATCAATCTTTCAAATCCTTAAAAAGATATTCTAAGCCATTCACTTTTATTTCATAAACTTGTGCGAGTAATCTTCCGAGTTCGCCGTCTGGCAGTCCCTGACCATAAAACCAAACAACATAGGGTTCCGGCAAATCAATAAGGTTTATGCCCTTATGTTTTCCAAACGGCATTTTCATATTAGCAATTTTTAAAAGATCATCAGGATTTGGCTGAAGCAGCTCAAACCCGGTAACATTATTCATCTTACTTAACCTGAACCCACTCATGAGTATTTTTTGATTCTTCTAGCGAAGTGATAAGGTCTGCTTTTTTAACTAAATAATCAAGACGACCATAAATTTTCTGAATTTGCCACTGATTGTTCACAAGCGACCCATAAGCAAATCTCACAACCCCATCTTGCTCACCCATATGGTAAACAATCTCCGGCTTGCTTGATGTAAACGCAGCTTCAGGACGAAGTCCTCCACCGCCGCCAGCGCTACAAATGAAAGGTAAAGCAGTGCATAGAATGAATATTACATTTTTCATTATTGAACCTCCTTGTTTGTCATAGAACCATCAATTGCATGGGTATATATTTGAGCCCATGACACCATGATGTTGCCTTGTTCTTTTTCCGATTTTTCTCGGAATTCTTTAAGTAATGAATTTAGTTTTGTAATGAACTCTTTTTCAAGTTCTTTTGTTGAGCAAATTGTAAACGTCTCATACCAACACTCGCCAGCATCTGTAATTTTCGTGCTGATATTTGCATTTAAGGTCATGAACTCAGCAGCATTTAAAAACTGATCAAAATTTTCTTTGAATTTTGAGTAATTTTCTTTTGCTGAGATGATTCCAGTATTCAGTTTAAGCCAATATTTAGATTCTAAAAGAATATCCTGATAGTCGAGGGCATCTTCAATTTTAACTCCAAC
>JAYUEN010000493.1:0-3256 GCA_043739185.1 Bdellovibrionales bacterium | reverse complement strand
ACCTTTGTTTCAAGTGATGGGGCCGATGTTGTTGACGTTGCAGGAGTCTGCTTTGAAGATTCGCAACCAAAGGTAAAAATAAAAATGACCATACAACTTGAAAATGAAAGCTTCATCAGGGAAAACAATCTGCAAATTTAAGACCACTTTTGCAAGCCAACAGTTGATAACAATTAGAGATAATCTGATGATAGTAACAAATCCTGTCCTATTAGGCTGTATCACGCTGAAATTTTCAATACGCTAATGCATGATATAAGCTCAACCCTCGAAGCGACCGAGAATTTGTTTTCAAAAAATCAGTGCTCGAACTAGGAGTCTCAATTGTAAAGCAGAATCTTGCTTACTCAATATTTGGAAGTCTATTTTGTGTTTCTCTTGGTCAAATCGATTTCAATTTGGACGCTCAAATCAAGTCTTTACGATACGATTTTTGAGATGAAGTTTTGCTACCGTTAACCTCGACATACTGAAAACTGGAGATTCAAATATCTGGGCAGTTGACCGCGATTTCGGATTTTCAAGAAATTTTTCTTACTTCAAATCGACTAGTTTCTCCAATGAAAAGTTAATTTTGAAATTTCATTTTTGACTAATGACACTTGTTCTTAATTTTTTGATGGTATCCAAAGTCGTGCGCCAATAATCAAAAATTCGGTTTTTTAAATTCCGATCAACAAAGCTCGCTTTCTCTTCGGCGAGCTTCAAAGAGCATGAATTATCGAGCGACGATTGGTAGAATTTTATTTGGTTTTGTTCAAGTGGAAAGGAACTTGCATCACTTTGGACGAGCCTTTCTGCTAGAACTTAGATCCACTATTGAGCCAATGGAGGCCGAATGGGAACAATTTTTGTCGCTTTGTTTATTCTATCAACAACCTTTTTTTCCGTGGCTTTTGCCCAGCTTAGTCCTATCTGCTCCGAAGAAATCACCCGTCAAAATTCATCCAATTTTTTTCAACCTGCAGTTATCTTCAGTGACAACCTATCCGCATATAGCGGCATCGCCATATCTATTCGTTATGCTGGTCAGCCGAAATCACAACTAGTTGACCCTCAGTCGCAGTACGGACAAGGATTTTCTTTCCAATGGAATTGGGAGAATGATCAAGTAGACTATGAATACTTGATTGAGGCCTCTGTGACTACAGGAACATTTGGACTTCAAAATCCGAAAGTTTTCCGCACTGGATGGGTGAAATCGAACAAAAAAGCGGTTTGCTTAAGGACGGCTCTTTGGAAAGGGCCTCAAGCAAAGTCCACCTCAGTGACACTGCCGGCTTTTCGCGAACAAAATCGAGAACTTATTCTTTTGAGAATTGAAGATGCGAATTGCGCAGGAACAGTTGCCGGAAAATCTGTTTTCTTCAAAAAGGGACAGAATATTGAAGATCAAACTTTAAATTATTTCACTTGCTCTGGATTGGAGCCGGCTAAACTTTCTCTGAAGTACACTTACTATGAGAATGGCATCTTAAAACGTGGGGAAGTTAGTTCTCAAGAATTTACTCCTTCGTTTGCAATCACATCTGATATCTTAAAACCATAATGTAACTGCTTCAAAACCACTTGTCTCGAAGAAAAAGAATGGATCGTTTGGCACGCAAAAAGAAGTATCAATCCGAAGAGAAAATCTCATTTTTTTGTTTTTCAAAAATAAGTTGCAACCCACTGATTCCAAGTGGGATTTTAAAATATAAATTTGAATAATGATTTTTTCAAATAGATAAACTGCAAGTTTAAATAATCAACTTGTAGTTTATTTTGATAGTTATGTCTATGGACGAAAAAATTGGCGAGGCATCCACGTGAACTTGAAGGCGTGTGTTTGGGACCAGCCCATTTTCTGTAGGATTCCCGATCCACTTTGCTTTGAATAAAGATCTGCGCCAGCTCGTCGCAATACATTTGGTGGGATTCTGACGCCAGTGGCTTCGATGATGGCTTCATAATAAATGTGACGAACAGCTAGAGTTGTCAGTGGTCGATTGTGTCGGTTTCGTGGATGCAAAATTAGGGGTTGTCTTGGTATGTCCACACGAACCTGATTAAACTTTTTTTGCCAATCAACCGCAAAACGCTTTTGCAAATTGGCTATCCATATTGGGTTCTTCGGAAGAACTAAAACTTGGTCTCTTCTGTAGCGACTATTGCCGTAAGTCAATTTACCGCGATAAAAGATTATTTTTACACTTTGGTTTTCGAACTCAACAGCCGCATAGGCAAGCTCCTTGCCCTTTACACCCAGATAAAAAACTAAAGCCAGTAGGAGCGCTGATTGTGGATCCGACTTTGGGGATTTAATATATTTTTCAATCCGGCTGATTTGCTCGGGCGAGCAAACCTTCAAACTTAAACGTGGTTTGCCGGTCTCAATATTTTCAAATGGATTTGATAATGTGTGCCGCTCATGCTCAGCCCATTGATAAAATCGGTTGAGCGGCTGTCGGGCCTTTATGGTGTCCGTTCTAAATGAAGCCAGATAATCACGCGCTATTTTTTCAGAAGCTAGCCAGAAGTCAATTTCGTGGTTAAGAAGCCAGTCGTGGTACCTTGCGATTTTGTGAACGACCGCAAGCACAGTTTTTTCGCTGCGCCGGGTTCGTCGCAAATACGCGATATATTGCCGAAGTGGAGAGCTCAGATTCGAAGGCATACCATCCAACTTTTGCTCCACACCGAAGATGTAATCCTCCTCACGGATTGGCAGTACCCCGAGCTCCTGAAGAACATACCCAGCTTTTATAAACGGATTTCCCCTCCTGATCGGACCATTTGGCAGGACAAAAGTTTCAAACTCCATCGACGCCATCTTAACCATTGCCCAGGATTTCAAATAGCAAATTTCTTTTTTACTTTGCAAAAACTTTAGGAAAAATACGGCATCTGTGTAATGGCCAGATTCTAACTGGATCCGCCGCAGGTATCTGAGGTAAAGACTGAAGATGTCGCGACTATACTCAGGCAAGCCCGCACTTTCAGATTCGATGATTTTCAATTTTCTGAGGTACCTTGCGTGTGCTCCACAATGATCGCAGATTTTCCAGCGACCTGTAAAGGATCTCTCTTTTAAACATCGCAAACACTTCCTTCTGACCTTCGGGAACGAAAGCGCCTGGAACGGATTTGAGTGAACATAGGATTTCGTGATCAGCCAGGTCGAGTAGACATATGTTCCTCCTGATAAGTTAATATCGTGAGGAACCATGCCCCTCACAGAACCGTGCTTGCGGATTTCCCGCACACGGCTCTTCGT
>JAYUEN010000492.1:0-9826 GCA_043739185.1 Bdellovibrionales bacterium | reverse complement strand
CTTTTCCCCATGTTGGTGTCTAAGTAACTACAATCTGGGTTTAATTTTAAAAAAGGCTAGCTATCTTTCTAGATCTCATGAAATATCCGGGTTAAGTTGTCAAGCAAGTCTAGTAGTTGCAATATCAAAACAAATTAAGTCCACTACTTGAAACCTGACTAAAGCTGCGCGGCCGGATTGTCGATGAATTTGTATGAGCGTTTCTAAGCTAAAGAATATTGGTGGTTATATCATCCATGGTGAGATCAGCCGTGGAGCGATGGGTATTATCTATCGAGTTGAGAAAGACGGCAAATTTGCCGCTCTTAAATTGTTAACTTTGACCGATGAAGAAAACGTACAAAGGTTTCGGGCGGAGGCCGCGTCTATTGCGCGTTTGAACCATCCGAATCTGGTAAAAATTCACGATGCAAACGACGCCAATGGTAGTCCATATATTGTTATGGATTTGATTGAAGGTTTGCCCTTAAGTGATCATATTAAAAAAGGTCCAGCCAGTAGGGAATTCTTCATTAAACTTGCTAATTCTCTTGCCGGAGCACTTACTGAAATTCACAAATACGGGATTGTTCATCGAGATATAAAACCGGCCAACATCATGATCACAAATGACGGCGATATCAAGCTGATCGACTTAGGTCTAGCAAGCAGCTTGACCGAGTTAAATGATGATAAGGGCTCCACAGTTGTTGGAACTATTCTATATTCTTCTCCAGAACAAAGTAAGATTTTAAAGCGACCGGTCGATGCAAGGTCCGATCTTAATTCTCTAGGAATTACACTCTTCGAAGCCCTAACCGGTGATGTGCCATTTCAAAGTGATGATCTCGGTGAACTCATTAGGATGCATGCCTCGATTCGCGCGCCCAGCGTAAAAGAAAAAGCACCAGAGACCTCTAACGTTTTGGCCGCGATAATAGCCAAACTAATTGATAAAGATCCAGATGATCGTTATCAAAGTGCCGAGGGACTCAAATCTGATCTTGATCAAATCGAAAAGCTTGAGGCCGCCGAAAAGGCAAATAAACCCTTTCCACTTGGCGCAAGGGATCTCTTTTGGGGAAATCGCACAGAGTTACCGCTGGCGGGTCGAGAAGCCGAGTTTGCGTTGCTTTTAGATTCCTGGACTAAAACCAACGCTGGCGCTGGGCGAGCACTTCTCATTGAGGGCGAAGGCGGTAGCGGAAAGAGCCGTTTAACAGATGAGTTTCTTGGTCAAATTCATCTCGATGCAACTCCAATTTTACTCAGAGCCAAATGCCAAAACTTTTCAAGCCGAGTTCCGCTGGGTCCAATTCGTGAAGCATTTGATACTTGGCTCAGAAAGATTTTTGCCCTTCCAGAGGATGAACAAAAAGCTTGGTTTGAACGCATTCAAACAGCCGCAGTTGGAATTTCGTGGTCACTCAACGAGGTCTCGACTAGTTTCAAGAAAATTCTTGGTAGTGCAGAAGGCTTTAGTACCTTAGACAGCGAAACCGATAGACAAAGGTTTTATGATGATATTGTCCGCTTTTTATGCCTTTTGACAACTCAAGGAAATAACCTAATTTTTTTGATCGATGATGTGCAATGGTTAGATCCCTCTTCATCTTTACTACTTTCAAAACTCAGCGAGCAATTGCGAAAAAACAAGGCATTGCTTTTGATGACGGCCAGAAATGATTCTCAAAGTTTACCTGCTGTAAACAAATTTAAACAAAGTATTGCCGCTGCGCTTGAAGCGCCAATTAAGCTAGGACCACTTAGTGCAGAGGGTATAAAAGCATTTGTGGGATCGCAATTGGGAAGCAGTTCTTTACCAAAGGATGCTCTCGATGCAATTGCAAAAGTCACCAATGGGAATCCTTTTGTTATCTCTGAAACTATTCGTGGGCTCTTGTCGTCAGGGCATTTAAAATATAGCGGAAACCAATGGAAAGTTGATGCCGCCGGAATTGCAAATATTGATTTATCGAAAAACGTTTTTGATTTAATTTTGAATCGTATAAATAATTTATCGCCGACAACTCTTCGGATTTTGTCTTTTGCAGCTGTTGAGGGGAATAGTTTTGGATTGAAAAATTTGGCCGTTGCTATGGGCTTAAATGAAGATGATTTGGTTTTTGCAACGCAAGAGTCTACCAGTTCAAACCTTATTGCTGCAGTCGAAGGAGATAAGTATCGATTTACACATGACCGAATTCGTGAGGCACTGATTTCAAGAATCGAAGCTGAGCCATTGAAAGAGATTAACGATAAATTCGCCATTTTTCTCAATTCAAAACCAATCGAAGAAAGGCCGTGGTTTGATATTGCAAGACATTTTGCTGGCGGACATATTGAAGATCATTACTCAGAGGCGAAAATTGCAAACCATGAGGCCGCAAAATTGGCCATTGCAAATTTTGCTTACGATATGGCCTTCGAGTTCACTACGACCGCGTTGAGATATGCCTCTCATCTTCCAAAGGATCTCGTGGGTTTGAAGGTACTCGCAAAAGATCACGCAATTGCAAGTTGTGAATCTGGTAATGAAGAAGAATCTTTTGCCGCCATTGATCTTGCATTAAAATTAACCGACTCCGAAATTGAAATTTTGGATCTTCTTTACCTTAAGATTAGATCTTATTTTTACTTTGGAAGACTTAATGAGGCCTGGGTCATCTTCAAGCAAGCAGCGGAAAAGTTCAAAGTTCCGCATCCGAAATATCCTTTAACCAAGCGGTTGCAAATTAGCTGGCTACTTGTTGCTCTTATCGTTCGCCTTGCCTCTGGCTTAAAATTCAAAGGTTCATCATCCCCAGAGAAAAGACGAAAGGTTGAGGTCCTTAGTCGAATTTACTATACTGCGGCTTATATCAATCGGTTTCGTATTGACAGGTTGGATTACTATCTACTGACTCTCAGAATGTTAGATTTCGCATATCGCCAAGGAAATGGGTCGACACTTGCTCGGGCCTTCATACATGCCGCGCTTGTATGTTGCCCATTTGGTCTAAAGAAAATTCAAAAATATTTTGCGGACAGAGCCATGGCATTGGTGGATCAACAAAAAGATCCTTCGACTTACGCCTATGTTCGTCATTTTGAACTGCTATGTCGAATGCAATTGGGTGCACCTAATTGGCCACAACAGGTTGACGAGGTTTGTTCACTTGCTATGCGCTATCTCGGTGCTCATGAAGCTGCAGCAGCTCTTGCGACGCCAGGGGCTTATCACATGGTGTACGGAAGACATTCTGCTGGTGCCATTTCAACCATTGGCAATTTGCCGATTATTAGTAAGGGAAAAACGCATTATAATCACGTCAATGCTTATAGCCAAATTCAAATCAATCTTGTTCCGTTGGGTCCCAACCCAGAAATATTACAATATCGAAAACAGAGTCAGCAACTTGTTGATCAGGTAAAGGATCTGCCGTTTCCCTCGGCCTTTTTAGTTTCTATGCTTATTATTACAGGTCATGAGCAGGGTGAAATAAGTAACAACATTGATTTGCAAATCGATTTTTTTAAGAGCTTTCACTATACCGAGCACGTAGTTAAAAGAATTTACGTTGTTATCGCAGAAATTAGACTTAAACAACTGGAGTTGGCAACAACAGAGGATGAAAAGAAACGGGCGCGCATCAATCTAAAACAAGAGTTACACAATTTATATATGATTGCATATTTACCGGTTCATCGTTGTCATTGGTTTATAATTGCTGCTGGCCTTGCTCGCCTAGAAGGCAAATTTGAAAAAGCACTTGAGTTGGTAAATAAGGGCTATCAGATAGCAAAAGAGTCAGGAAGTTTGGGTGGGCTCTTTGCGGCACTCCGAGCGAGAGCTCAAATTTATTTTGATCTCAATGACGAAATTCAAGGGGAGAGTGAAGATTGGGCCTGTTATCAATTGTGTCTACGCAATGACTGGGTCTTGCGCGCGCAGGCTGTGCAAGAAGAGTTTGATATAGTCTACGACCCAATCTTGGATGCGGTACCTACTAGCGCCACAACACGAGTCGGACAAAAGACAACTATGCATTCAAAGGCAAAGACACTTATGACCAAGGCCCGAGAGACTCAAATGCGAACAACTCAAATGCGAACAACGCAAAGGAATTCGACTCGCCATGCAGGTAAGACAACGGTTACTTCGAATAAACAATTTATTACTAAGGAGGAGCGAGCTATGGCCGCTCTTATGAAAGTAAGTTTAGCGACCTTGAACTCAATTGATCCGAAGGCACAGTCGGAAGCAGTACTAAGTGAGATAGGTAGACTGCTTGGTGCGGAGCGGGGCTTTATATTTCTCAATCAGGAATACATGCTTCAGCAAGATACAAAAGTAGAAAAGGAAATGGATGAAAGCGAAAGTGAAAATGAAAATGTTAAAAGCGCTTGAGTCTGCTAATAGTCAGCGATTTTTCTCTTTTTTTCGCGTACTCCCAAGTGCGCGCGACTGCGAGATGATTGGCCAGTAGCATTAAGGAAACCTCCCGAAGTCGCATGTAATTGATTTGTGAAAGACCCTAAGCATTTGAGGGCGAAGGAGCCAAATTGAATATTGTTGATCTGCTCGACAAAAATCTAAAAATTTTTGAGGACTACGATTACTTAGTATCAGCTACAGATGAAACCTGGAAAAGAAATCGCATTTATATTTTGTCGTGTGGAATAGCCAATAAAATGCGGGCTCTTGGATTATCGCCAGGGGATCGAGTCGGCATCATCTTACCAGTGTGTCCACTGTATCATGTCGCATTACCCGCCATTTGGAGAATAGGCGCGATTGCAGTACCTATTCACTATTCCTATTCGGACGTCGAAGTCAGCGCAATAGCTAAATCAGCGTGTCTATCCGCAATCATTAGCCTTTCGGATCGCGCGTCACACTTAATAACTGAATTGCAAGAAATCCCTCCAAGTAATTGGATTGTGTCTGGAACAAATTCATCGAATTGTGGCTTTACCTGCATTGAGAATCTAGTGTTACCGAAGCTGGGGGATCGGATTGAAACTGCAGTTTGTACAGCAGATACTCCAGCTATCATTTGTTTTTCTAGTGGTACGTTAGGAAAACCTAAAGGCGTCATTCAATCGCACGGAAATTTTTTTAGCGCAATTCAAAGTTTAGAACACTCGGACTTTGTTCCGATTCGAAAATTCGTCCAGCTAAAAAAGCAGGTCGGCATACAGTTTAGCTCATACGCACACACGGCTGGAACGTGGGGGATTGTCATATCATATTTGAATAATGTTAAAATTATTTTACTTGAAAAATTCGATGCTCAAAAGGTGCTGCAAAAAATCATGGAACAGAAGGTAACTTTTGTTTGGGGGGTTCCCTCCGTATATTCCGCATTATGTAAGTCTATTGAAAATGATAAGTTTGATATTTCGTCGGTCAAAATTTGGGTGATAGCGGCAGCACCGTCTACTGAAGAACAGTTGAAGTATTTTGAATCTGTAATTGGATCTAGAATTTATCAACAATATGGACTTTCTGAAAGTTTGGGGGGCGTCACCGTTGAACCAATTGGAATACCACGTCGACCAGGGTCAGTAGGTATTGCCTTACATGGAACAAAACTGAAAATTATTGATGAAAATCAAAATGAAGTTGTTAAGGGGACCGAAGGGGAGCTTTGCATAAGTCGAGGCCAAAATGCGATCGGTTACGAAAACTCACCCGAAGAAACTGCAAAAGTTTTTAAGGGAGAATGGGTTCACACTGGTGATTTGGCTTACATGGACCAAGACGGCTATTTGTATATACTCGGTCGCAAAGCCACGGTTATTAATCAGGGTGGTCATAAGATTTACCCCCGAGAAATTGAATCCGTAGTCGAAAAGCTTTCCGAAGTCGAGACCTGTGTTGCTGTCGGGTTGCCTGATGATTTACTGGGCAGTATTGTAGGTTTATTTATTAAATTCAAAGCTCAACGAAGTTTGACTGAAAAAAATATTTTGGAGCATTGTAAGGCCCACTTATCTGAACTCAAAATTCCAAAGCAAATATTTTTTGTCAGTGAATTTCCCACAAATCGAAATTTAAAAATTGATCTCAAAGCATTGGTTGAAAGAGGAGTACAAAACTTTTCTACTCAGTCGAAATTCCCGACAGAGGGCCAATCTGAAGTTAAATCTGAAGACTTACTTAAACTGGTGACCGAGCTTATTTCGGAAATCACTGGAATTGAAACGAGCAAACTTGAGTTATCAAGACCTCTCATCGAAATGGGAGTGGGATCGCTAAAGGCTGTCGATATTTCACGTCAACTGGGCAAGCTGCTTGGAAGAAAAATTTCAAGTACTTTAATATATAGTTGTCCAACAATTGAAGACATCATTTCTTATTTAACACAAAATTCAGAATCAAAAGAATCAACTCTTCATAATGCAGATTCTATGAGGCATCATGAGTCAGGTGATATTGCTATTGTCGGGGTTAGTTGTCGGCTTTCCGGAGGCATCAATAATCCTGAGGAATTTTGGCAGTTTATGGCAGATGGTAAAGATGCGGCTGAAGAAATTCCAAAAAGCAGATGGAATGTCGATGATTATTATGATCCAGTCCCTTTAAAGCCGGGGAAATCGATTACTCGTTTTGGATGTTTTCTTTCGTCTGTTGATCAATTTGACCCTAGTGTTTTCGGTATAGCAGATTCGGAAGCTCAAGCCCTTGATCCGCAACATCGTATTCTTTTAGAGATGTCTTGGGAAGCACTTGAAGATGCCTGCATATCCCCAACTTCATTGAAAAATGTTAATGCTGGAGTATTTATCGGTTTTTCGCCAAGCTACGAATATTTTTCTTTGTATCCAGAAGAATTACGAGCGAAGAATCCTTATGTTGGAATGGGTTCGGCAAATGCGCTAGCCGCTGGAAGAATTTCCTACATCTTTGGGATGCTCGGGCCAAGCTTTGTGGTGGACACCACATGTTCATCATCGTTAGTGGCAACCCATCTGGCCTGCCAGGCTTTGCGTATGGGAGAATGTAAAGTTGCTGTGGTTGGCGGGATCTATCTCATGCTCACGCCAACACCATTTACCTCAATGTCTCTCGTTGGAGCGTTGTCTCCGGATGGACGTTGCAAGACTTTTGACGAGAGTGCCGACGGCTTCGGTAGAGGCGAGGGCGGAGCAGTCATTATTCTTAAAAAACTGGAAGATGCACGGCAAAATAATGACCGAATTTTAGGGGTCATACGGGGGAGCGCGGTCAATCAAGACGGGCCAAGCAACGGACAAACCGCGCCAAGTGGAATAGCTCAAGAAAAAGTTATTCGCGATGCACTTAAGAGCGCAGGAGTGAAACCGGGTGAGGTGGGTTATATCGAAGCCCATGGGACAGGTACAGCACTGGGAGATCCCATTGAGGTGGAAGCCATCCTCAATGTATTCCAGGAAGATCGACTGCAAAAAAATCTTCTAATCGCAGGATCTTCAAAATCAAATATAGGTCATACAACAGCAGCGGCAGGAATCATTGGAATTGTCAAAAGCCTATTATCAATAAATAAGGCGCAGATTCCACCTGTTGTTCATTTTAAAAAATTGAATCCAAAAATAAAATTGGGTGATTTTCCTTTCGTTGTACCAAAAAAATTAATGGATTGGGTTCCATTGAAAGGCAATAGAATAGCCGGCATTAGCTCTTTCGGACTGAGTGGAACAAATGCGCATCTCATTTTAGAGGAATATAGTGAAGCTAACGAGGGAAGTTCAAAGCAAGTAGAAAATAAGGTTGAGCGACATCATTTTTTACTAACGCTTTCTGGTCGAGGCGAAGCGGCATTAAAAGCGGCGGCTATCAATTATGCTGATTATTTTGCAAGGCATGATCGTGCTGCGTTGGGAGACATTTGCTTTACGGCCGCAACCGGTAGAACTCATTTTGAAGATCGCCTTTCAGTGGCAGGCAAATCCCACGAGGAAATTTCTGAACGACTAAGAGCCTTTGCTCAAGGTGGTGAGCTCTTGCCTCAAGTGAAGCGAGGCACAGCATCTCGGAATAAAAAATTAAATATTGGATTTCTCTTTTCTGGACAAGGTTCTCAATATTTGGGAATGGGGAAAGTATTATACAATACTCAGGCAAGCTTTAAAAATTCCCTTGATAGATGTGCTAGCTTTCTTAAGCCCCTAATGGATCGTCCTCTGCTTGAAATCATTTTCAGTGAATCTGACACAAGTCATCTAATAAATGAGACTCGCTATACCCAGCCATCTCTTTTCGCTTTGGAGTATTCACTTTTCCAGCTCTGGAAAAGCTGGGGAATTTCTCCTGTAGCGGTGATGGGTCACAGTGTTGGCGAATTGACTGCAGCATGTGTGGCTGAAGTATTTAGTTTAGAGGATGGTCTCAAATTAATTGCTAAGCGAGCCCAGCTCATGGATCAATTGCCACGAACCGGGAGCATGGCTGTCATCAGTGCCAATGAAGAGTTTGTAACTAAAAAAATTGAGAGTTATGGAAAACAGATTTCAATCGCGGCATTAAATGGTCCCGACAACACAGTAATCTCAGGCGAAAAATTAATACTTGACAGACTGTTGCAGCAATTTGAGAGCGAGGGCATTCGTGTCAAGGCATTGAAGGTTTCTCACGCATTTCATTCCGCATTGATGGATCCTATCCTTAGTGAGTTCGAAAAGACAGCGAGAGAAGTGAAGTTTTCAGCGCCTAAAATTAAACTCATATCAAACTTGACTGGAAAACTTGTCGATGGCAAAGCAGTATGTTTGCCTTCCTATTGGAGTCAACATATCAGAAATGCGGTGCGCTTCGCAGATGGTATAGAGGCGCTTCACAAAGAAGATTGCCAAGTATTTTTAGAAATTGGTCCTGGAACCACGATGGTTGGTATGGGTGCAAATTGTTTTGCTGCAAAAAATACTGAAGGGGTAAGTTTGTTTGCATCTTTGCATAGAGACAGAAACGATTGGGAGCAACTCTTAGAAAGTTTAGGCGGACTCTATACACTAGGCGCTCAAATTGATTGGAATGGTTTCGAAAAAGAAAATCCAGTCAGAAAAAAAGTAAGCTTGCCAACCTATCCCTTTCAGCGAAAGAGGTATTGGTTTGAAGAGATGGTAATTTCAAAGGCTAAGAGTTCTTCGAAGAGCGAACAGCAAATTTTAACGGGAACAAGAATTGATTCTCCGTCTAGCAAAAATATTGTTTTTCAGTCCAAATACACTATGGACTTATTAAAACTTCACATTGAAAAAAATTTGGAACTTGGGTATAAAATTCCGCTGTCTACCCATCTTCAAGTACTCGGTGATTCTTATTTCTTGGCTTATGGTAAGAAAACGAATCCTTGCTTCTCAAATATGAAATTTCATGATTTTCTAACCCTTGGAGCTACCGAAGAAAAAATTGTCCAAATTATTTTTCAAAGCAAAACTGGTCAGAGATCGAAAAATATAAAAATATTTAGTCAGTTGAACCCGGGCGGCAATGGAATTCGCTCACATATTTCCTGGAAGAATAATTTAGAAGTAAAGGTCACTGGGCAAAAGAAATTGTTCGGCAATAAAAAATTTGTTTCAAAAATTCAAAAAGTTGAAAAAAAATGTGTCGCTCACCTTGAAAATCTCGGCCAAATCTCATTTGTAGAAAAGGGGTCGATCGAAAGTTTTCCAAATCAAAGTCGTCTTGAATTTTTGAAATATTGCTCTAGTTCTTTTGTTGCACATACTAAGAGTGTACCTAATATCGGAAGCTTCACGGACTTAGCAATCTATTCTAGCATTTTCTTTTTGAGGTCAAGATTTCCAGAAATCCTAAAAAGCCGTGTTTTAATAGCGGAAGCTATTTCAGAAATTTCATTTTTTAATGAAATGAGCA
>JAYUEN010000491.1:0-3307 GCA_043739185.1 Bdellovibrionales bacterium | reverse complement strand
CTTTAAAATCTTACAAATACTTATTTGCCCATGGAGAACAAATCAATGATCAACTTAAAAGCCTACCTACCAAAGAATAAGAATAAAGACACGGATCTCGTACAGGCTTACGTCAGCCGCGATGTTAAACGCAGGGCTAACTTAGCTCGGCAAAAGCAAGGCATCACTTGGGACGAGCTCACAGAGGGCTTACTGATGGCCTTTGCTGATGAGTACTCTATGGAATACGAAAGCCCTGCTGGAAAGCCTATGCCTGGGTCTAAAATTAAGGTCCGAGGTTAGTAAAGCGGGTTTAATTAATCATGACACACGCAGATATAAAACCATTTGAAATCGCTGCCTGCCCACATGAGGATGGCTCTGAGAACGGATTTTGCTTGGTTTGTGGGGAGTTTATCTTAGATTTGGATCCAGATGTCGACATAGAGCGATAGGTCAAAAAAAAAGCCTAGTTTACAACGGGTGTAAACTAGGCCTAATATTAAATTGCGAGATAAAATATTGCTCCTAGGGTGCCACAGGTCTAAACCCAAAATCAATATTTAATTAAGCAAATTTAAAATTTACTAAAAAAAGAGGGCCCTCCTATGCAAGAGTATTTGACTGTGACGATTAAAAACTGGAGCAAATATAACCCCAGAAAAGACATCAAACATCACCGCTGGTTTGCGATGAGCAATCGCGTCTTAGAAGACGCCGATTTTATGGACTTCACGGGCGATGAAATTAAGGTCTGGATTTACATCTTAAGTCAGGCTTCTCAGCAAAATTCAGCACGAATTTGCATAAAATTTAAGCATTCTGAAAAAGTTTGTGGAATTAAAAAATTATTGCTTTTAAAAACCGTCGAAAAGCTTACTGAAATCGGAATGTTACAGAATGCGCGTACGGATTCCGAACACGCGTGTTCGGATCACGTACGCTACAAACAAACAGTACAGACAGAACATACACAACACACCACAGACACGCCCGCGTACGCGGATCGAGAGCATGTTTTAAAATCAATTTGGAATGAAAAAAAAGGAGCTCTTCCAATCGTTAAAAGTCTTCAAGACCCCAAGCGTTTTAAAAACACAGAATTGCGTTGGGCAGAAAACCCAAGCGAAGATTATTGGCGTGAAGTTATTTCAAAGCTTGCTGCGTCAAAGTTCTGTACTGGTCAATCTGGCAGCGGCTGGCGGGCTTCGTTTGATTTTTTAATTAAACCCGGTATACACATCAAAATCATGGAAGGTCAGTACGACAATGTTTCAAACACTAAAAAGAAAAATAACGGGATGGATTTAAGTTTATGAGTTTCATTCAATCAAGCACTTTGGCTTTTTCCGAAGTTGATTCCCGAGTCAGAGCGGGGAAAAACATGTTAAAGTTTGGCATCGACTACCTCGACGATGCGATGGCTGGTATTTTACAAAACGATTTGATCTTAATTGGCGCTGGCAGCGGAGCCGGCAAAACGCAAGTCTGTTGCAACATTGCAAAAGCCAACATGGACAATGGTAAAAAAATTCACTTCATTGCTCTTGAAGCTGAATATTCTGAAATAGAAAAGCGGATCAAATATCAAATTTTTGCAAAACATTTTTTTGGAGACCCCGCTCGTCCCAAAGACGTTCACATCTCTTATCAAGACTTTGCCCTTGGTCGATATGTAAAAAAACTTGAAAAATATGAAGCCTCCGCCGCGAGTGAGTTCCTTCATTCATATCAAAATTTGTTTACTTACTACAAACAAGAAAGTTTTGGCGTCAGTGATTTAGTTATGCGTGTTCTTGAGTGTGCAACAGAAACCGATTTGATTATCGTGGATCATGTTCATTATTTTGATTATGATGACGAGAATGAAAACAGAGCGGTGCGAGAGATTGCAAAAACAGCAAGGATGCTTACGCTCGAACAAAGTAAACCAATTATTCTTGTATCACACTTAAGAAAAAGGGATCGCCATTCTCAAGACTTGGTTCCTAGTATGGAAGAGTTTCATGGTTCAAGTGACCTTTATAAAATCGCTACAAAGGCCATTACGCTCGCCCCTGGAAGATGGAAACCTGAAGGTGGGAAATATGAAACATTATTTCGCATTGTAAAAAATCGTTTCGAAGGATCGGTGACGAGAACCATTGCAAGCTGCAATTACCTAAATCATGAGGGTTGTTATGAAAAAGGTTACAGGATCGGCGACGCTAACCAATCGAGAGAAGATGGCTTTACAGAACTTCAAGCAGTATTTTATCCCCATTGGGCGAAGAACGCCAGAAGCCTCGGCAATCTTGATCCAATTCCTCCAGGACCAACCCCGCCTTCTAAACAGCGCCGACGGACGACAAATGTTTCTGGATTCACAGCAGGCAATTAAGGGCTCTGTCTGGGAAAGCGTTTTGTTTCCAAAACCAAAATCAGACGATGAACAAAAGCGGGCTCGAATTTTGGAAAAATTTGAAAAGCATTACATGACCCAAATCGATAAGATGGAAAACTTCTGGAACAATGTTTTCCCTCATGTTGATTTTGATAAAGATTAAATCCCGCGAGCTGTTCGAATGATATCATAAGCTAGTTTATTTCCATAAAGTCTTTCGGTCACGGGAATGTTCTTAGCGCCCGCTGCCGCAAACGTAGACCTATGCGTAAATTCTTTAAGTAAGTAAAATCTTGGGTCGTCAATTTTATACTCTGAGACAAAGACTGGGTTTTTTTGATCATGCGCCCAGTTAAAAAAATCCTTGTGATTAAAAACAGATCCATAGCCACCAGTCCCAGCGTAAGGGATGTCACAATAAATAATTGCCTTATCGTGAATCTTTACTAATTTATAATCTAGGTTTGTTAAATTAAGCCGTTCAAGCTGTTGAAGCCGTTCAAGCTGCTGAAGCTGTTGAAGCTGTTGAAGCTGTTCAAGCTGTAGAAGATCAACTCGCCCGTTTTTTAGTTTTCTTATTAAGAATCTAATGTGCAAACGTCTGGCTGTAAAATCTAAACCACTTGGCCATTTTGAAATTTTAAAGTTCTCAATAAACCAATCATCAAACTTATCAAAAATAACAGCCTGATGCATGCTTTTTTTCTGCTGCTCAATTTCTTTTCCAAACAGGTAGCACTCTCCGTTATTACCAAAGGACCAAAGAATTTTGATGTAGGAGTTGGTTTCTTTTTCAGCATTAAACCTTTCGCGAGAAATCCATTCTGGTTTAAAAACTTTATAATTATATTCTCCAGCAATGGCGGCTTTAATTAATTCACACATCCCAGATCTTAGTTCATTAAAATGAAAATACTTATAAGACTTGCTTCGGTTCTCCATCAT
>JAYUEN010000490.1:0-3325 GCA_043739185.1 Bdellovibrionales bacterium | reverse complement strand
TTATTGATTTCGATGAGGCCCTTAAATTTGTCATTGAGTTGTTCGATCCAGGCATTTAATTTTTGACTGATGGCCGGACTCAGTGTCACTCGGTCTGGTGGAATCACTGTCTTGTCAGCTTTTTGTTTTTTCTTTACTTCGTCCATGTCGACTCCTTTTGAACGATGTACTTCCAATGGCCATCAATGTAGACCGAGCCGTTCTCAAGAACTTGTGGCTCAATCCATATTCGACGGGCTATTGGCTTTGTGAGTTTGGGCGGCGACTTATCAGCGCCAACGATAGTAACTGCTGACTTGCTTGAGTGAGCACAGCCAGCAAGTAATAGGAATCCAATGGCTCCAAGAGGAAACTTGATATAGTTCATAGGTTCTCCGATAAAATTAAGGTTATTTGAAACGACCCCGTAGGGGTACCCAGTCACAGGAATCACGCTGACTGCGAATCCTGGATAATGATTTAAAAATCAATTACTTGAGAGCATTTTCTCGAAATTTAAAGTTATGCTCTCCCGACAGGTTTCCGATATTGTTTCGACGGGTAAACTTACAAGATCCGACATGAGATCCACAAATTTGACAGACCCCTTTTGGTGCATCAAAACCGCAGCATCCCAAAATTTGGTTTTGAAGTCTTCGACCAGGATAAAGCCGTGTCGGTTTAAACTATCAGCTGATAAAATTATTCTTTCCTGGATGACTTTCATCAAAGTTGAATCTCGAATCATCCAAACAACAAAATCAATATCTGTATTTTTCTGATAATACTGACAAACAGGGTCGTAACGATCTACAGCTTTTCTACTAATTTCGACTTCAAAAGAAACAATTTTATACTCACTGCCTCTTTTGAATCTAGTAAGGCCGTCTGACCTATGTAGTTCCGTTGATGGTAACCAGTGCGGCAGCTCATTGCGGTAAAATCTGCGAATATCCTGCTCAGTCACAATTTCAACTCCGCTGGGTCTAGCCGCAGACCAGAGACCTAGTTGCAAAGATAAAGTAAGGAAGTCGTGCCATAAGTTTTCTGATGCAAAACCCTCTTCTCGAAATCCATCTAGTCCCTGACGAAAGCGAAGAAACCCTTGATGAGTCAGTTGGAAAAAACGAATTCTTCCTATGTGATCAACTCGTTGTAAAAGTCCTTTTGTAACAAGGCGTTCTAACTTTTTTTCAAAAGTTTTCTCATTTCCACTTTTCCAAAACATCGACTTAACTAAAAATCTTGGCATAATTTTCCATTTGAAAATGGTCCTCAAAATCTGCAAGTCCAAGGGGCTAGCATACAGACCCGTTGGTTTTAATATTTGTAAATTTTTTCTGCGATCAGTTGTTAATTTTGTTCCACGAGCTGTCTTGGCTAATTTCCGAATCTCCCTTTGGATCTCCTTGTCTTTGAGTAACTCTAGGAGCAGGTTTTTCTCCTTCTCTAACATCTCCATCTAAATCTCCTCCAACAAATTTTTTGAACGCTTCGGCAGAAACGATCGGCGCTTGCACTATTTCTTCTTCACCTGCGGTTTTCCAAACTGCACGCCCTTTGATTCCGCCAAGGCCTGCTGCCAAATTATTATCTAAAACTACCTGACTCTGCACTCGGTCAGCGACTTGAAAGCATAAAATACCTTCAAGATTGGCCTTAGTGGTTGAATCTAAATTTCTGGTATCTGGCTTTTGAAGTCCCACAACTAAGTGAATTCCAAAACTTCTACCGATCCTTGAGATCCAATTTATTAGCAAGCTTGCTTTTTTAATTGTGTCAAAATCTCTCGTCGCAAGATGCGGCATCAGGTTAGCCATTTCATCGACGACTAATAAAATTCTTGGTAGGCAATTAGCTGTACTGCCTTTTGAAACCATTTTTTTATTATAACCAATTAAATCGAAAGCCTTTTCCTTTTGAAACATCAATTTTCTAAAATTTATTTCTTTCTCAATAGCTTCAATAAAATTCAAGGCATCTTTAGACTCAGTGACCGCCGTAAGCCTGGGAA
Organism: Bdellovibrionales bacterium; assembly: GCA_043739185.1. GTDB lineage: Bacteria > Bdellovibrionota > Bdellovibrionia > Bdellovibrionales > JAMPXM01 > JAYTQQ01. The sequence continues at coordinate 1,332 of JAYUEN010000490.1, read as the reverse complement.
GACCGATGAATTGTCCGGCCTCTGTACCTTTAAGATCAAGCAAGTAAACTGTGAGGTCCTTGTTGTTTGCCAACAATACAGTAACCATGGTTTTGATAAAAGTAGATTTACCAGATCCCGTTTGGCCGGCCAATAAGTAATGGGGTATTTTTTTAAGATCACCAATGATAACCTCAGACCTTGTTGTCCCAATAGGAAAAGTAAAATCTTTATAGCCATAAATATCACTAAGCTCAAAAACTGTTTTCAGCTCACCTTCGGCAAATTCAATTTCAATTAGTTTTGGATACTGCCTATGGCCGCGAATATCTTCAATCCTGACAGAGAGTTTATTTTCCAGCAGTTCTTTTTTTTCTTTAAACTGCGACACTGTTACACCGTCTGATAAAAACTGAAGAACTCGGGAGTTTGTTTCTGTCTCATAGTCCATTATGAGCCTTGGTGTCTTACCATTAGAAACAAGACCAGCGGCCGTAAAGACGTCTTGCAGAAATAAAATTAACTTCTGAAGAATCTTATGCCTCCGCCATCCCCAAAACAGAAATGGTGAAAAGGCACAAGAAAGCCAAACGACAACTCGAAAAAATCCCGTTGGTGCTGAAACCTGTAGCCCTGGCATTAAATTATGAAGCAGTTTCAAAAAATAGATGTCGATCTTGAGTGAAAAAAATGCTGAAGCCGCACAGCTAAACTGCAAAAGTCTCACCACCGGCATGAGACCATTCATATAACCAAGGTACGCTTCACGCGTTGAAGTCATTAAAAACTTACAAAAACCGATTGTGATCAGTTCTACAAATTTAAATATCCTGTCGGCCAAATCATCTTTTTTTTGGATGTCGTTAGCTGTTCTATTTTTCATTCATACCTTCTTTAGTGTCAAAAATAACAACCATCTCAGTCTCTTTTTGAACTTCGATTTGGTTGTCATTATTTAATTCATCAAGCATTTTTTTACCGTGCTCGCTTGACGCTTGAGCTACTCCGCTAAGTGCTGAATCCCGAAGGGACTTTCTTTGTCCTGCCAGCGAATTTGCGGCCTGACTGTCTTGTAAAGATTCTGATAAGCCGCTTAAAAAAATGAGTGCAGAACTTGCAGCAATTTTAAACACCTGATCAGAGACCCTTTGTCCTTTTAAACCTCGAATGCGATCTTTAAAATCAAAGGCTTGAGCGAAAATATTTTTTGATTTTCCTTCTGGGCTCACAAGTCGATTAAAAGTCACATAAAGCCGCTTATCAGTGCTAGAGCCTGTTCCGATTAAAAGTGACCCTGCTTGTGCGTAGGATTCGTCATTTAAAACTAAATCTTGCGTAGTTTTTACTTTTACT
>JAYUEN010000489.1:0-1013 GCA_043739185.1 Bdellovibrionales bacterium | reverse complement strand
GAAGTGCAGCGTGATCGCACCAGCCCAAAATTCGTTGTGTTCGACGAGTGTTGGGCACTTCTTGAAAACGAAGCAGGTGCTAGGTTTTTGGGAGAAGTATTTCGAACATTTCGAAAATACCGTGCCTCAGCCATAGCGATTTCACAGACGATGGATGATTTTGCAAACTCACGAGTGGCACAAGCGATTCTTCCGAACGCCTCTGTTAAGTGGCTTCTTAAGCAGACAGGCGGTAATCTTCCGTCCTTACAAAAGATTTTGCGACTTAATGAGCGTGAGCTCAAGCTCGTTGAGAGTTTGACTTCAAAAAAGGGATTTTACTCTGAAGCATTTTTGATCGCGGGCGATGACAAGCAAATTGTGAAAATCGAGAGCACACCGCTTGAGTATTGGCTATCGACGACAGACCCACTTGATTTGAAAGCACTTGAACATTTGGCATTGGCTCGTCCCGACGACTCCAGTTTTGAATTATTGCAAGAGATGGCAATGAAATTTCCAAATGGTGCTCAAAGCAGTATGTAGTGCTCAAAACTCACAAAAATTAAGACGAAGGAAAAAATATGAAGCGATTTTTAGCTGCCGCTTGTACTGTTCTCTGCATTAGTTTGTCTTTTAGCGAGACCGTAAGTGCCGATATGTTTGGCGGTGATATTGTTGTTTTAACGCAAATCCTGGCACAAGCGATTGCACAGCTTGCTCAGCTTAAGCAGATTTTGCAATCTGGTAACGATACGCTGGGTTTTCTTCAAGACGTTAATCGCGGGATCAATGATTCGCTTAATTTAGCAAAAACTCTTGGGATTCGAGTGGACCCAGGTCTTTACCGAGATTTAAGAGGCGTCGACGATGCTACTCGCGGATTGGAAGATATTTTCGGAAGACCGGTAGATTCACCGTTGCAACCCGTGCAACACAATACGGATCAAACTGTCGCAGAAGCAATCTCATTCAATAATGATTTGAATGAGTACGCCGCACGACTAGATCAAGTTGGTGAAGAAATAAAATTG
>JAYUEN010000488.1:0-1014 GCA_043739185.1 Bdellovibrionales bacterium | reverse complement strand
AAATGATCAGCAAAACACCCATTTGCCGCCCGAATGTATTGGGGCCACCTCCTAAAATCGACAGGCGTGTCGTATCGATAATCTCTTCGACACTGACTTGACGCGATCCGCCGGTCAAGTAGCTTTGAAGACCCATGAGCGATAGTATCGTCAAAGATATAAACATCGTATATAAAAATACTTTGATGAAATTCGGTATATTTACCGCATAAGCCACAAAGATCAATCCAAAAAATAAAAAAGCAATATCGATCAACTTTTTCAAATAATTGGCTTCAGGAACAGTCCACATAGCGCTTGCTACAAACCAAATTAATAATAAAATTATAGGAAAAAAGATATATATTACAGGAGCGGAAATTTTTTTGGACAGAGATATCAAAAAAAATACGCCTAGGCTTAAGCAAATAAGACGAATTTCAAGAACGACAACTTCAAAATAAACTGTTTTTTCTATATCTGCTTTAAGAGCAAGAAATGGATCCACCAAACGGATAAAGCTCCATCGCCCGCCAAGCACAAAAGCTGTAAGAGCAATGGAAATTGCAATCAATCTAAAATGATAACCGATAGATTTTTTGTCAAAACTATCAAGTACTTCTGATTTATTTTTAGTAATGCTGTCCGCCGATGAAGTGGGCATGTCATTGCTCGCCTATTCTGATCTATTGTCTCTCGCGGACGCCCAATTGCACAAGAAATTGAGTTGAAACCAGCCGCAGTTTCAATGAACTTCGCCAACATCGGTGAATGCTCGAAATATTTCGCAAAAGCACCCTAGCCGAAGCTGGCAGCTCGGTCACGCGGCTGGACAGTTCGCGCCACCACCGGCCTCTGATTAACCCTCTGGTCGCCATTTGGCAACAGACTGTTGAGCATCATCGCAAATTCGCGCGGGACCCGTTCAGCCAACCCGGCTTCAGGCCTTGACAATATTGTCCCCGTGAAGCCCGGCTCGCGCACAGACATTGCGGGTGTCGATAATGACTTTGGCATGTTCCACCACCATCCTGT
>JAYUEN010000487.1:0-1014 GCA_043739185.1 Bdellovibrionales bacterium | reverse complement strand
ATTGAGTGCGAAAACAAATTTTTTAGGCAAAGACTTCCCTGGTCTCTGGGAGCTAACGCAGATTCTTGAAAAGAGAGTTTTAGAAGAAGTTGATGCAAAAGGCTTGAGTCTTGAGCAAGCTTCCAAATTGCTCAAGGTCTCGATTAACACCGTATGGTCTCGAAAAAAACAATTCATGGCACAAAACAATGCGAGTCCGCAATGAGCAGTAAATATGTTTCAGACGGCAAGATTAAAATGAGAGTTCTTAGGCACGATATCACAGCTCTTATTGAGCCGCTTTCAAAGTCGATAGAGCTTATGGGCAAAGGCAAAAGCGATAAAGCAGTTTTTATCCAAAAGGAAGTTTTGAAAAATATAAAAACGATTGTTGATGAACTTAATCTTCAGGCTGTCGATCTCGAAATCGCGAAATCATAGGAGAAATATTTGGGATTTTTAAAAAATAAGCTCGAGAACTTTTTGCTAGGCAAAATCAACGTGGATAGATATCTACCACTTCAGCTTGATATTACAAATGCCTGCAATCTTCGTTGTGTTCACTGTTATCATCCTCATCACAATAACGAGGGTGCCATTTCTCTTGAGGATTGGAAGGGTATTCTTCTTCAGTATAAAACGCTTATTCTTAAAATGAAATATCGTCCGTCTATTGTCATTTGTGGAGGTGAGCCGCTGGTAAGTCCATACCTCAAGCCACTTTTAGAATTTATAGCAAAGGAAATGATTGCTGCCCAAATTACTATTTTGACGAACGGTACACTTGTAAATGAAAATTTGGCAACTTATCTCAAGAAGTTTTCAAATCTTGGCTTTCAGGTAAGCCTTGATGGACCGAACTCAGAAAGACACGATCTCATTCGTGGTCAGGGCAATTTTGATAAGGCGCTAAGAGGTATTTCAATCTTGCAAGCATTTGGCTTTAAAGTCGATGTTTTGTCGGTTTTAACGAAGCGTTCGTCCGCATGGATGGAGGATTTTTTTAAATTAGCAAAGGCCCAAAATTTTGACTCG
>JAYUEN010000486.1:0-1017 GCA_043739185.1 Bdellovibrionales bacterium | reverse complement strand
CTTTAAAAGGAGTCTCGCCAAAAATTAAATTCTGAATTGATAAATTAGTAAAAAGGACCAAGACGTCAGAGATCTCAAAGCCAAAAATTTTGCTTTTTCCCTCTAATGCCCTTGGTACGGTGGATGAGAGTAGTGTGTTATCCATATCAGTTCACCGTCTGTGATATGAAATCAACTATAGCTTGTGCGCCGAAGCCAATTGCGCAACCTAAAAGCGCATAGATAATATGCTGCTTGGCTTGTTCTTGACCTGTGAAAAATGAAAATCCTGCGAATACCAATCCGCAAACTGATAGAACTGGCAAAACTACGCCAGTCAATTTTGATTTAAGTCCGAGCAGACTCGATTCAACACTAGCATGACAAACATCTGGAGCAAAAAATAGTATGTAGACTAAGGCCGCCCAAAGAGCCCAGTACAATACGTGAGATAAAACTCTTCTTACTTTCAAATAAACCTCCTTTTGGTTTCTAGATTTCTCGATTTTTACAGTGGACCATTTTCGAATGAACTGATTTCGTGGACTCATGCCACTGATCCTTGTTCAAATTGATTCAGTCTTGGTGCCGGAAAGAGCGACACAAAGAGATCGCACGGCAGCAAATGAAAATTTACTTTGATATAGTTTCCAAAATAAACTCCATCGCCAACATGGTTCCAATGAGTCATGACTTCACCTCCTGGCAAAGTGTATTCCTCAAGCGAAACGATCCGGTATTTGACGTCACTATCTTTAACAGGTGTTATGAAGTATTGAACTCCATCAAACATGAAGAGTTTGAGTCTAAATGTTTTAGACTCAGGTCTCATGAGCGCGATACCCACTCGCGATTTTTCGATCACTTGATTGTTTTCATCAACTTCACCAAGGTAGACGACATATTTGTCAGCCTTTGGTTTTGTTGGTTTGATCGGTAATACGTTATTCATTTTTTAAATCCCCCTTGTTTAAGTTGTTTTTAGGCCGCTTCATTTTCGTGATTAATTATGTACTCATACAAATCAATGACACCGTC
>JAYUEN010000485.1:0-1019 GCA_043739185.1 Bdellovibrionales bacterium | reverse complement strand
TGTACAAATAAAATATGGAGGATATCATGTTAAAATCAATTTTGTCTTTAGCAGTTCTTGCGGTCTTGGCTTTTTCTGGTCAAGCAAATGCAAAAGCTTGTGACGTAAGCTACAGTGTGCGAGGCGGAGGAATTCAAGATGGCGTTGGCTATTTCAAATTGAAAGGTCACGGCAAAATCACTTGCGTGGAAAAAAATATTAAAACTGATATTCCAATATTAGTTGAATTGGGCGGAAGCGTAATCGCTGCAAGAAAAGCTGCAGGTATTTTATTTATGCAAGGTGTAGCAACAGGTTTAGGCTATACAGATACACCACTTGAGTTAATTGGAAAATACGAGACACTCCAAACTGCTGGAGCAGCTATCATGGGAATGGGCTACTCGACTGGCTTGAGATTAGTCGGTGGCGCAAAAGTCGGAACATTAAGCGTGAGCATTGTTGAAGGCGTAGGTCATATGTCCGGGTATGCTACCGTTGAATTTATTCGCGACCAAACTAAGCCGATAGCTATCACTGACCTTACTAAATAGTCGACTACCGAGCCGCAACTCTTGGGCCTTTGGGTCCAAGAACTTTTTGAATCTGGGCTGCTTCATTATTGAAGTAGCCTTTTGCGTTTTCAGCACTTCCCCAAAAATTTTCAAGAACGTTGCGAGCTTGAGAAAACTTTTGTTGTGCAATCAAGATTCGAAGCAACTCGCCAGTTGCTGAAACCGTTAACTTATCTGAATTTTGTTGAATCGACATTTTTAAGTAATGAATCGATTTGTCATAATCATGATTCATCTCTAAAGCTAAAGCATATTGAAGAGAGATTTTTGGGTTCTTACCACCCTTTTTATAATAAACTTCGTAAGTCTCAACAGCTACTGGTACTTCATGAGTTTTTACTTCGAGCTGGGCGAGTTGAGCGATAGCCTCAAGGTTTTTTGTTCGAACATACATGTCCATATAAGCTTGTTTTGCACATTGATCTTTACCGCGTGCGAGGCAGGCTTCAGCAAGCTTCGCATAGC
>JAYUEN010000484.1:0-1020 GCA_043739185.1 Bdellovibrionales bacterium | reverse complement strand
CTCTAATGTCCGCACTTTTATGATTTGTTCATAGCTCGTTCTAAATTTTTATTGAGAACGTCTAAAAAGTTTTCGGTATTCATATATTTGCCATCTGGGATTTTATCGCCATAAATACAAAGCGCGAGATCCTTGGTCATATTTCCGGCTTCGACACTTTCGATACAAACGCGCTCTAGAGTGTGAGCAAATTTTATAAGTTCTGAGTTCTGATCGAGCTCGCCACGAAATGCGAGTCCGCGCGTCCAAGCAAAAATCGAAGCAATCGGATTGGTCGATGTTGGTTTGCCTTGCTGATGCATTCGATAGTGACGAGTGACCGTCCCATGAGCAGCTTCTGCCTCCATAGTTTTTCCGTCTGGAGTAATAAGTACTGAGGTCATAAGTCCGAGTGAGCCAAAGCCTTGCGCGACGGTGTCGGATTGCACGTCGCCATCATAGTTTTTACATGCCCAAATAAAATTACCATTCCATTTTAATGCGCTCGCAACCATATCATCGATCAAGCGATGCTCATAGGTGATGCCCGCGGCAGCGAACTTAGCTTTAAATTCCTGTTGATAAATTTCTTCAAAAATATCTTTAAATCTGCCGTCATATTTTTTCAATATCGTATTCTTAGAAGAAAAATAAAGCGGCCACTTTTTACTGAGCGCCATATTGAAACAACTATGTGCAAAGCCGCGAATAGATTCGTCGGTATTGTACATGGCGAGAGCCACGCCATCGCCTTTAAAGTTAAAGACCTCATGGGTTATGGGGGCGCCCTGTTCGGGCTGAAAGGTAATGGTCAATTTGCCTTTTCCTTTGGTCACAAAATCAGTGGCTCGGTATTGATCTCCGAAAGCATGTCGACCAATCATGATGGGCGCGGTCCAATTGGGAACAAGTCGTGGAATATTTTTACAAATAATTGGTTCACGAAAAACGGTGCCATCTAAAATATTGCGAATCGTGCCGTTCGGTGACTTCCACATTTGTTTGAGTTTGAATTCTTTTACGCGCTCTTCATCGGGAGTA
>JAYUEN010000483.1:0-3390 GCA_043739185.1 Bdellovibrionales bacterium | reverse complement strand
GATGAGCCCTACGGACTTTCGAAATGTCTATTTTAATATTTCCGCTAAATCGGTAAATCAAATTGTTCAAGGAACAGAACCGCCCTATCAATATCTTTACAGCACCGTTGAGGGGGGCGGACGAACTCTGTCACTGGGCCATGCACAAAAAGACTTAAGCAAACCTCAACATGAGGTACTTGGTAAATTGGCGTTTGCTGGGCGACTTTTACAGGCTCACTTTTCGCCAGACTATACATTCTCTTCTCCTGTTGATATTGAGTGGGTCGCAAATGAAGAGAGTGTCTACATTCTACAACTAAGACCTTTTGCTAAATCATGACGCCAAAGAAAATAATTCGCCTTTTTTATGGCTTTCAGTTCTTTTTTTCGCTCCTGATTTGGTTACCCATTTTTTATCGCTATCAGCATGATATTGGTTTGAACGACGAACAGATCTTCAGGATTCAAAGTATCTACTACACATTTTTTTGCTTCCTCGAGATTCCGACTGGTTTGGTTGCCGATTATTGGGGGCATAGACGCTGTCTGATCGCAGGCGCAATCACCTTGATCATCAGTAATTTTCTGCCAATTTATTTTCAGAGTTACACGGGCTTTCTTTTGCATTTTTTAACGATTGCACTTGCGCGCTCTTTTGTCTCTGGGGCTTCTAGTGCGTACCTCTACAATTATCTGGCAAGCAAAAATCTCATTTCGGAGTACAAACAAATTGAGGGAAATGCACGCGCCTACGGACTCGTTGGAAAAGTTTTTTGTTGGGCCGCTGTCGGTTGGTTAATGGGCCTACATTTTACATTGCCATATTGGTTAACTGTTTTAGCCGCTATATTTTCGCTTTTCTTTGCTTGGTTTTTGCCGAGCAATTTGAATCTTCCGACTAAAGAAAATGTGATTCAGTCTCATTTTTTTAAGGAATTTAGCCAATCCTTGGTCGCACTTCAAAAGTCCCCAACTCTTATACTCATTATGATTCAAGGTATCGCCATTTTTGTTTTATCTCGCATTTGTCAGGTCAATTTGTTTCAGCCTATTTTAGAAAAGAAGACTTTTGCGCTATGGAGTTTTGGACCAATTATGTCGGCGATGACGATTTTTGAAGCGCTAGGATCAGCTAAGCCTAAGATTATTCGTTATTGGTTTGATGATCTCAATGCGGTGTTTGTTTTGACTGCTGTGATGGCCATTTGTCTGGCCCTCATGACGACGGGGCCACAGCTTGCGATACTTGTCTTACTCTGTATTTTTTCTTTTGCGACGGGACTTTCGTTTCCGGTTCAAAGACAACTTTTAAATGATGCGATTGTTGACTCTCGTTATCGGGCTACGATGATGTCAATTGAGTCGATTATCGATCGAGCCGTTTGCGCAATCAGTGCTGGATATATCGGTTCTTTTTTAGTTGGTGGGCGGTTGACTTCGTTTTTAGTTTTGTCTGCAGGGTGGACTTTGGCGACTCTTGTGGTTCTTGCCTTTGGGTTTAGGTTTGTTAGGTTAAGAGGTGGGGGTTCAAATGCAGCCCCCCCCAACCAGTGACTAAATTTTCTTACTAGCGTTTTGCCCAATACATGCAGCTGTCCGATTGAGCTGCGCCGTTGTAGTAAACGTCGCGAGTGAGATAGTTTTCTCCACTAGGATTTGACAATTCACATGGATCTTTTTGAAAGCTATAAACCTTTACGAGATTGTAGCCTCCCGAACTTTGAAATTGAACCGAGAGTTGACCTTTAGAATTTAACGTTGCTGTCATTGGGCTACCATTCACAAGATGCGATTGTCCATCGACGAGATATTCGGTGCGACTTTCAGTCGGATTATCGTAAGTTGCAATATAAACCCAAGTCAGCTTTGAACAAGCTGTTTGCTCAATACGAAAGTAGTCGCTGTTCATTTGGTAAGTACCGCTGTAGTCGACACAACTAGAAGTAATAGGAGCTTGTCCTATGGGCGACGCCTGTGCCGCTGCGATTTTTTTAAGTGGCAAATCGCGATTCACGTCGGTATTCCCGAAAACAAGTTCTGAAATATAGATTGTGTTTGAATTAAATTCGAGATGTTGATCATTCATTTTGTAAGTCGCACCATTTAATTTGTAGTTATAATCAATGCGGTAAAGCTTATCGCTCATTTTGGTTGTGAACTGGTAAGCACCTTCATGATTTTCAGTTTTGACTATTTTTGTGCAAGCTCGGTCCGAGTAGCTGACATTTGTGTATTTGAAATTCGAGGTTGTAGAAAAATTCATAGTCACTTGGCGAGTACCACTTCCCATGAAATCTTCAACGCATGCAGATTGCCATTGGCCTAGAATATCTGGACCACTAACAGCTGGTTCATTGAAAAGTTTATTAGCATTAGGCATGTTTGAAGGCGTTTCTGAGTCTGCATCGACTTTGGCTGTGCAATTAGCTAACAATAAAGCGAGGCACGGAGCGAGGATCGTAATAGCAAGTTTTTGGTTTTTCATAAGTATCTCCTTTAAAAAATTTATTTAGACTTAAATTCGAACAATAAAATCAACAATAGAAATCACGATCGCGAGCGAAAATTTCGCGCACGATCTGTGCGCTTAAGAACTATTTATATGAATTTTCAAACTAAATTGATGCTCTAGTTTTTCACATCCTCCTTTTGAATATTTTTCTGTTATTTCGACAAAAAATATCTGTATAAGCTCACGGACGAGCATGAGTTCGCTTGTACTCAGTTGCAGGTTCGCTTCGAGCGTTGTTTCGGGTGCGCTCATATCCAAATGCTTGAGTCTTTCAAAAAAAATTTTATATCTAGAAATTTTTTCTTTCAGATGAATTGTCTCTAGGCGTTTTTTCTCGGCAATTGATTTTTCTGCGAGAAGCTTGATGAATTCACTTTCGTAATCAGACTGAGCAAACTGTTCAATCAGCTTTTTGACCAAGTTAGCACTTGGATTACGTGTCCCTTTGTGGACCATCGCAAGTGTACGTGGGGACCGATAACCGAGCTTGTTCGCGAGTTGCCGATATGAATACTGCTTGGTATTCTTTCTTCGGGAATTTCTAAGTAAGCCGATCAGCTCATTTAAATTGTTAGCAAGGTAAAGTTCGCTCATGAACTGGTTCTAACATGCATGACTCGATACGTCAAATTTAGTAAGTAAGTATTTACTTATTTATTTTGGTTTACGTGATTTCAATATGTTATATAATATTTATTGTAAAAAAGTAAGTATATGCTTATCTTTTTAAGAATCTATATGACCAGCTCTTACTCGACCCAAAATGAAGCCTAACCTGGCGTTACCTTTCCTCTACTTAGCCCCATCATGATCCTTGGCTGTGGTAAAATTTGATTCTCAAATCGATGGATGAGCTTAGCCTTGCTAGTTTTCATTTTTCGACTTTTTTGATAGCG
>JAYUEN010000482.1:0-1024 GCA_043739185.1 Bdellovibrionales bacterium | reverse complement strand
CAAGAACGGATGACTGATGCTTTTGTGAGCAGAGTTTTCGTTCTAACGAATTGTTCACAAAAGTAATTTTTCTAAAATCAACCTAGCTTTCGTCGTGTCAACTTCTAATTGCAATTTTTTGAGTGCCCAAAATCAAATGAAAGCCAGTTAGATTCATTGAAAAATGAAGAGTGGTATTTCTTTGTGCTAAGGTTTTTTTTATTGCTTCGACACTCAAAGCTTTGTAACTTCCTTGGCCTATGTCTACTGGCAACCTCTATCCACCGCAGGCGTTTACTCGTGAAATGCTTTCGCAAGCCTATATTTGGCTTCAGGCACAACCTGAATCTGTGCGGGAGCTTGCGCGCAATCCCGAGTCCTTGATTGCATTGTATTTAAAAACTCAAAGATCCCAGCTGCACAATCAAAAGAAAATGGAAAGCCAAAGTTCAAATCCGTATGCGGACGCACCCGTGAGTGCCCAGAATTTTATGACGGATTTAAAGTCCTTAGCTGAAGGCTTGAAACAGTTTGAAGATCCAACTTTGGCGGCGCCAACGGCAAATACGAATCAATTTCGGGAAAGAGAGTTTCAAACTCCGCAAAACTTTGCTGCCCAATTGAGAAGTGAGATTCCGTCAGCCAGAAATCCCATTCAAAATATGAGCTCAATGGCTCCCCCTCCGCCAGTTTATTCTCAAGCCGGAGTTAGCGCCAACCCACAGCTAAATTCTAACAGCCAATACATGATTCGGGAGGTCAAGGAGAAGCTGAATTTGAGTTCAGACCTTGAGGCCCTCAATATGTTGGTTGCAATTGCTTACAAAAATCTAAAAAGCCTGATAGATTAACCCAAAATACTAAGCATTTTGGGGATATTAAGTGAGTCAAAACAACGATAATAAGAATGCGTCTCAGGCTAATGAGCTTAAAAATACATTAAACTTACCGATTACTGATTTTCCGATGAAGGCAAATCTGTCTGAAAAAGAGCCGCAGGCGATCAGCGCTTGGAACGAAAAAAAGCTTTACCATAAAATTTTGC
>JAYUEN010000481.1:0-3401 GCA_043739185.1 Bdellovibrionales bacterium | reverse complement strand
TGATGAACGGCTTTCAGTCGCCGGCAAATTCCACGAAGAAATTTCAGAAAGGTTAAGGTCTTTCATTCAAAGTGGAGAACTCTTGCCACAAATGAAACGTGGAACCGCGCCGAGAAACAAAAAGCTAAATATTGGATTTCTCTTCTCGGGGCAAGGGTCTCAATATAAAGGAATGGGAAAAGCTCTATACAATACTCAAGCTAGCTTTAAGAGTTCTCTTGATAAGTGTGCAGAACTTTTATTGCCTCTCATGGATCGCCCTCTACTCGAAATCATCTTCAACGAAGCCGATACAAATGATCTCATCAATGAAACCCGTTATACACAGCCAGCGCTCTTCGCACTAGAATATTCACTTTTTCAGCTTTGGAAAAGTTGGGGAATTACACCAGCAGCAGTGATGGGCCACAGTGTCGGCGAGTTGGTCGCAGCCTGTGTCGCCGAAGTTTTTAGTTTAGAAGATGGTCTCAAATTAATTGCTAAACGTGCTCAACTTATGGATCAATTGCCACGCAATGGGGGCATGGCGGTCATCAATGCTGGCGAAGAATTTGTAAATCAGAAAATTGCGACATATGGAAAGCATATTTCGATAGCGGCATTAAACGGACCCGATAATACCGTTATCTCGGGCGACAGTTCTGTTCTAAAGAAGCTCTTGAATCAATTTGAGCGTGAAGGGCTACGGGTAAAGGCCCTGAGAGTTTCACATGCGTTTCATTCTGCACTCATGGAACCAATTCTAGATGAGTTTGAAAAAACCGCTAGTATAGTTAAATTTTCGCCACCAAAGATAAAACTCATTTCAAATCTGACTGGCAAACTTGTAGATGCTAAAGCTATTTGTACACCATCTTACTGGAGTCAGCACATCCGAAATGCAGTGCGCTTCGCAGATGGTCTAGAATCGATTTACAAAGAGGGTTGTCAAACATTTTTAGAAATTGGGCCCGGGACCACATTGGTGGGCATGGGAGCAAATTGTTTGGCTACGAAAGGCCTTCAAGGTTTTAGTTGGCTGGCCAGCTTGCATCGTGAACGAGAAGATTGGGTGCAAATTTTTGAAAGTTTGGGTGGTCTATATACACTTGGCGCTCAAATTGATTGGAAGGGATTTGAGAAAGAAAGTCCAATTAGAAAGAAAGTGAGTTTGCCAACCTATCCTTTTCAGCGGAAGAAGTATTGGTTTGATGAAGTTATAAGTTCGAGCGTTAAAAAATCTGCGAAAATTGATGAGAATAGTTTGACCGGAGCTAGAGTGGATTTTCCCAATAGTCAGGACATTGTATTTCAGGCGAACTACAGCTTGGAATTATTGAAGCTCCCCATTGAAAAGGATGGCGACTTTTCTTATAAGGTACCCCTCGCCACTCAATTGCGAGCACTCGCTGACTCTTATTTTCTAATACACGACAAAAAATCCTATCCACACTTTTCGAATTTGAAGTTTCATGGGAATCAGATACTTGATGCCAGTAAAAAGCAAATCGTCCAAATCATTTTTCAAGGTAAGAAAAGTCATGGGACTAAAAGAGTCAAGATTTTCAGCCAAATAGGGCAAAAGAAATCCGGCCCGGATTCACGAATTTCTTGGAAAAATAATTTGGTTGCAAATGTGACGGGGCAGAAAAATCTGTTTGGGAAAAAGAATTTCAATTTGGACATCCAGAAATTTGAAGCCAAATGTGGAACTAAGATTGACAAGCTCTGTCAAATTTCTTTGGTGGATCGGGGTGCTATTGAAAGTTTTCCGAATCATTCAACAATTGAATCTTTAATGATTAATCCGAGCTCCTTTGTTTTAAATTCAATGGGTAATCAAAGTATTGAAAATTTCACAGACTTGGCGCTTTTTTCTAGTATTTCTTTTTTGAGGTCGCGATTTCCTGAAATTTTACAAAGCTGTATTTTGAAGACCGAAGCCATCTCTGAACTTTCGTTTTTAAACGTGGGTAATGATAATAAAATGAAAATTTTAGGCACGCTGCGGAGAGCCAAGTCGCCCAGTAGTAAATTCTATTTGATAGATATCGATGCTTATAGTGAGGAAGGAAAACAGATCGGAAAACTGAGAGGGCTGCGGTTGAAATTGCAAAAGGGCATTGTTCGTTTAAAAGATATCAGTTCGATTGAAACTACAAAACCCCAGGATACTGTTTTTGCAAAACTTAGGGAGAGTCCAAGAGAACGACAAGAAGAGATATTGAAGGAATTCATTCTGGCCGTTGTAAGGCGATCTCTTGGCGTAACTCTCAATTCAAAAAGTGATTTTGATTCTGATTTATCTCAACATGGGATGGACTCGCTGGCAGCGATCAATTTGAAGAATGAGATAGTAAAGGGTTTTGAAGGAGAGTTGAATTTGCCTCAAGGCCTACTCTATAAGTATCCGAGCGTGAATTCCTTGTTAGGTTGCCTACAAGAAGAGTTGGATCGTCTATCGGGTAGCGGGCCAAGGCCTCCGGGCAATTTAAAAATTGTCGAGAAGATGCCGGTGGTAACAGATAGTCATTTAATAAATAAATGGATTCGTGGCAATGGCGAAAATTCAGATGCAGAAATTCGGTTATTTTGTTTTCATTATGCAGGCGGTTCAGCGCAAATTTTTGATTCCTGGTTTGATAAGATGCCAAAATGGCTCGAGTTGTGTCCAGTACAATTGCCAGGAAGAAAAGAGAGAAGTGATGAGGCTCTGATTGGATCGATGAGTGAACTTGTTGAGGCCCTGAATTTTGGTTTAAAAGATAAAATGGATAAACCATATGCTGTTTTTGGACACAGTTTTGGCGCACGGCTGGCATTCGAGTGGTTGAATTACAAGCGTGCAAATAATGAGGTCGGTCCACGGTGCTTCTTTCCGGCGAGTAGTCGTCCGCCACTACTAACTAAAAATTTGATAAAAATAGAAGTCCTTCGCAATATGGATAATGAAGTATTTATCGATCTTTTCAATAGTCTCTATGGCGGAATTCCTTACGAAATGAAAGCAAATCGAGACTTGCAAAGACTATTGCTACCGATCTTACGAGCTGACTTCGAAGCCGTCGTTTCGGCTTCAAATCACAAAGTGGTAGCTTTTGATTTTCCGATTGTTTCTTTGGGAGGCAAAAGTGATCTTTCGGCTACACCTGCGGCATTGAAAAAATGGAAATTATATACTAATGATTTTTTCGATTCCAAAACATTCGATGGCGGACACTTTTTCATTCAGGGTGAATCGAGTTTCAACTTGATAAAAACATTAATCACGATTCTGAAAAAAATATCTCATTCTCAGATCGATCATAATCTTAAAAGCTTATTTATAGATAGGTCCGAAATTAATGATACACTTTTGGAATTGAGATCTTGATTTCCCGAAAGAATTCAGGTTGAATTTCTCATGCCCAAAACTCAACTGA
>JAYUEN010000480.1:0-1031 GCA_043739185.1 Bdellovibrionales bacterium | reverse complement strand
TGGAATTGCGATGAGAGCCGCCAGATTAAAAACAACATCAATCCCTACACAGATTTCTTCGCATAAAAAAGGATCCCTGACATCACCTGTGACAACTTCAAGATTTGGATGACTTGCCAGCTGCTCTAACCAGCCCCAATTATTAAAAGAATTATAAAGTGCCAAAGCTCGAACCGAACAATTGTTTTGAAGGAGGAGCTCGACTAAATGCGAACCAATAAAACCGTCAGCGCCCGTCACGAGAACCTTTTTTTGAGTCGTCATTGCCCTTTTCCATTTCTTTAATGCTAAATAGAATAGCCAAGCTACCGCGCTAGGGTCTATATCACTTGCAGCATTGAAAGGACTTGATATTGTTTAATAATGCGGCACGCAAATGAACAGTGAACTTCATTTCTCCTCTTACTTAGATTGCTCTGGCACGTTTTACCTAATAGATACAAAAAATATCTAGCTTGTAGACCTTTAACAGCTCCGCTTTCATAAGTATGATGATTCCACAATTTAGACTCCGTGCGGAGACAAGACCTTTTTTAAGGTCTTGAAAGAATTAGATTAGCCCAATTGATTTTTAATCTCTTTTTAACGCTTTGAAGGTCAGATTGATGCGAAATTCTGTAAGGCGGGCTGGGGATTTAAATGGATTCCTGATTGCTTGAAGATTCGAGCCTATGGCCGGTTGTTACGCATTCTTTTTGTCCACTCCTAACGCTAAAAGCCATGCAACTGCAAACCATCTGGATATATTTAGAAACATGGAAACTATTGCAAAAACACTCAGTGTCGTTGTGCCTGTTTACAACGAGGCTCGCCAGTTGCGCGAGGTCATCGATATTTTTATGAAATCACCCTGTCCGATCAAAAGAGAATGGGTTTTTGTAGATGATTTTTCAAAAGACGGGTCTCGGGAAATTCTTATTGCAGCTCAAAAGATCTTCGGATTTAAGCTGATCTTACAAGATAAAAACCAGGGTAAAGGGGCCGCTGTTATTCGTGGAATCAAAGAATCCACGGGTCAATTAATCATGATC
>JAYUEN010000479.1:0-1034 GCA_043739185.1 Bdellovibrionales bacterium | reverse complement strand
AATAAAATTGGGATCAATTCCTTCACCGGTATCGCGAACCTCGATAATCACGCGCGAAAAACTTTCTCTGAAACAAGATATAGTAACGGTACCACCTTTCGGCGTGAACTTCATCGCATTCGATAATAAGTTCCAAATTATTTGTTGAAAACGAATGGCATCACCTGCAATTTTTAAATCATGACCATCCGTTTTCAATTGTAAATCAATTTGCTTTGCTACGGCAGTAAACTGAATGCTTTTTACCGCCGTAGCCATAATTTCGTTCGGCGAAATTAGATGTGGATGAAATGAAATTTGACCAGTTATAATTCCTGAAATATCGAGAAGATCCCCAATAATTTGGTTTTGAATAGAAGCATTTCGATAAATAGCGTCGATGGATAAATCCAGATCGCTTCCCAGTTGTGGGGCTTCGGCTTTCAAGATTTCTGCATGGCCTAAGATAACGTTCAACGGAGTCCTTAGCTCATGGGACAAAGTCGCCAGGAATTCATCCTTAATGCGATTCACTGTTTGAGCTTCTGCATAGAGCTGCGCATTTTCGATAGCTAAAGATACGCGGCTAGCTAAATCCTCCAGAAGTTCTAAATCCGTTGGTGAATATCTTTTTTCAGATTCAGAAATGGCAAGTCCAAGGCATCCTACGATACGGTCGCGCGTCCGTAAAGGAACGCCGACGTAAGATTTAAAACCTAAAGCTTGCATAATTTTAAAATAACTATTTTCATCACCCGAACAGTTTTCCGGCGAAAAAGTTATTTCAGAAATTAATTCAGCTTTACCCGAACGAATAATTTTTCCGGGTCCAGTAGTAGCTTCCAAAGTTATCGGGTAGCTTTTATTGAGTTCTTCCCCGTACTGAATCTGCCTAGCATTTTGGTTTCCCACAATACATTGATCGATTTGACCTTGCGAATTGATCATATGAATTTGGCACCAGTCAGCTATTTCGGGAATCACAATTTCAGGAATTTTTTTTAAAATTGAGTCAAAATTCAGTGTCGAGTTCAAAATTTGCCCCGCTTCCGCGA
>JAYUEN010000478.1:0-3427 GCA_043739185.1 Bdellovibrionales bacterium | reverse complement strand
CGATCAAAAACTCCGAGCCTTTTAGGTGAAAAACTCCCAGTTTCAAAATCGACAATTCCCGACGAAGTCGAACCTGCGTTGCAGCTTTAACATTCCTTTGTTGATCAACTCGACGGAACACGAAATACTAATTACGGAGGTTTATATTTCCGACTCTTTTTTTCGACTTAATTCCTTAATCGATGATGACACAACTATGATTGATTTTGCGTCACATAGCGAATTTAGTTTCACTCTTGGAGAAAAATTCGACGAATCATTTCATCCGCCGGTTAAATTTAATGTTGACCCTAGGATGAAGGGGGCTATCATTCCCACATTGTTTCTCCCGGAACCAGTATTTAAAGAGGAATTTGTTCATCATTTAAGACGCCTTGGGGTTGAAAATTTCGATGATTACGATACTCAAATTCTTACGAATAAAAAAAAGTCTACGTATATTTTGGGATATCGAGCAGTTAATATTATTGGCTTAATTTTTTGTGCAGACTTGGCAAAAAGCCAATACGAGCTCTACGAGGACATGTATTTTTTTGACCGTTTAGTGATCAATTCAAAAAAAGTACCTTCTGGAATTGATATTTTTAGACTAGGAGAAGCTCACGAATTTATCATTGTCTCTAAAAAGTTAGCAGATCAAATTGATCTAAAGAGCTTCACAGATATATCGTTGATCCCAATCGAAAGTGGTAGATCCTGACCAAAACCACTTGATTCAGTAAAATTCCGTAATTTTTATTTTATATTTTGTCGAGACAGAATATTGACGACATTTCTGTATCGAATTTCAAACTTTAATTTTCAAAGTTTTTAGTCTGATCGATCGCCCTTCGTAGAGACGGGGACTCATTCCCTTCGAACACCACAAGATCTCAATCACCCAGTTTGGCAGCCGCAGTTAACAATCAACAGCCTATGTTAATTTAAGATAAATTAGCTGCGTAAAGTAGGCCATATATATTATTAAGATCGAAGTGGCGATTAAGACAGAGAAAGTTTCTAATATTTTTACTGGCAATGTTGGACCTGTCTTCAATATAAGATGGGGCTTCCACACTGATATTATACAAAACGAAAACGAGAGAATGAAGCAAAGAAGAATCATCCACGATTGCATGTGGAAATGAGCCTTTGGCGGCGAGGGAACGAGCGCCAGTAAAAAAAAGATTGCTAGTACTGCAAAAATAAATCGCTTCACGCAATATGTATAGCAAAAGCTGAAAAACATGTCATTAGCTAAGTTATCTATGAATTGTACCCATGATACTTGTTCAGTGATTTTTCGATGTCGACGATCACGCCAATAAGCTTACAAGAAATGGCTCAAAAATTCGTATAAGAGGTCGTGCAATTTAGGCGGCGTTTTAGATGTATGAGATTGGCCTACAAAGCGGAAGCATTAGGCGCTATAAATCTCCGAAGAAATTCAATAGTTTGCCCACTGAGTTGAGGTTTGATTTGCGCGTGAAGGCTATCCACGAGCTGGGTCAAAATATTGACTTTAATCGCATACCCATTAGATCATGTCACTTGGGCGCGAAGGTCCGACATTTAATTACACATTAGCTTGCCTACACCGATAGCCCAGGCAGTGTCGGCAGAGAACAACGACAACTGATAATATCACTTTTCGGTCGCGGCTTCGTGCCTGTTGACAAAACAACTCGGTGGCCCGGCAATATTTTTCTTATCAAAATCAATAGAGTAGCGTTATAACCACCCCTTCTGTCAAAATGAATGAGGAGATCGTTATTACAGGACTCACAGGAATAAAAAATCAGCTTCGTGTACGTCCTAAATTTTTATTGATCGTTGTGATCTTTCTCTTGGCTCTTTGGATCATCTGCGCTCAACCAATTATTTTTAAATTGAAAGAAGTTCAGGTCTCGAACAAAGCTTCTCCTGTGAACTTAAAAGAACAGGTTAAAAAAATTTCCCAAGATTTTTTTCCAAGAGATTTCGAGGCTATTGAAAATTTAAATCGAGCGGCCGATTATATCAAATCTCAATTTGAGCAATTCAGTAGTGAAGTAGAAGAGCAAAAATATTCAGGCTTTCATCGATACTATAAGAATATCATTGCGCATTTTGGCACTTCGACGAATCCGCTACTCGTTATCGGTGCCCACTATGACTCTTGCGAAAAGTATCCGGCGGCGGATGATAATGCGAGCGGGGTCGCGGGACTCATTGAACTTGCGCGACTTTTAAGAATCCATTCGCCGCGGAATATTTCGATTCAACTCGTCGCATACTCAACTGAAGAGCCTCCCTTTTTCGGAGGAAGTGAAATGGGCAGCTTTTATCATGCCCAAAGCCTCAAAGCACATGGTGTTGATGTGCGCGCTATGCTTTCACTAGAAATGCTAGGCTACTTCTCAGATAAATGGGGCAGCCAAGACTTTCCGGCTTATTTGATGAGACTATTTTATCCTTCGAAAGGTAATTTCATCGCCGTTGTTTCTAACTTCAGTAACTATTCCTTAACGAAACAAATCAAACAAGCCATGCAGCCCGCTTCTGACATGCCAGTTTATTCGATGAATGGGCCTTCAAAACTTTACGGTATCGATTTTTCTGATCATAGAAGTTATTGGCAGTTCGGATTCCCGGCCGTCATGATCACGGACACAGCATTCTTGCGAAATAAGGCCTACCACAAGGCTGAAGATACTTTTGATCGACTAGATTACGAGAGGATGTCAAAGGTCATAGATGGAGTCTACAATGTGGCCTTAAGTTTTGATACAAGCGACGATTCAAAGTAATATGGTTTTGAGTGAATAATCTTAGATGATTTCAAGGCGATTTTAAGAGTAAATTTTTGCTATCGCTCAATATAGATTTCAATTTTTTCGAGCTTCAAATATTAAAGACCCTGACCACTTTTTTTGATCGGATGAAAAAATATTGAAGCTCAAATCTACCAGTTTCACCAATGAGAAGTTAAAGTTTGAGTATCGATACTGTCTACATGACACTTATTTTTTTCCACTCCGATGCTCGCCTGAGCATTGGTCAACAGATCGGCTTCATTTTTTTGATCAGAAAAGCGAGCAATTCTGACTGAACTCAGTCAGCTTTCATTTTAAGGCCGCGAAGTCGCCATATCTCTCTGTCCTCATTGATGAGCTTCTCAATGTCGCCCTGAGGGTCACGCATCCTCATCAGCATAATACGCTCGACCTCCTCAAGGCTTTTCACTTGATTTCTTGTGCGCTCAAGAGTTCGATAGACCGCCGCCATTAAGAGTTTTGCTGGCGGCCTAAAGCCACGAAAGAGTTTGAGCATCGAGCTAATCTCAGGTAGCGCAAAACCTGCCTTCCGACAGAGTTTGATAAATTCAATTTCTGCGACTACCGAACGTGAATACCTTCGGTGTAAAGTCCGTTTATCAGGGTTTTTCAGTGGAATGATTAATTTTTGC
>JAYUEN010000477.1:0-3431 GCA_043739185.1 Bdellovibrionales bacterium | reverse complement strand
ATCGCTTCATTGATCATCGGCATGAGAATACGATTGACAATGAATCCTGGCATATCACGACCTTCAATAAAGGTCTTCTGCATTTTCTCAGCTAAATTTCGAACACTGGTAAAAGTGTCATTCGAAGTTTGCAGGCCCCGAATGCCTTCAACCAATTGCATGAGTGGGACCGGATTCATAAAATGCATTCCACAAACTTTATCGGGACGCGAGGTTGCCGCTGCAATTTTAGTGATCGATATACTCGAGGTATTTGAACACAAAATGGCTTCTCTTTTCACCGCTTCATCTAAGGATTTAAAAATCTTCAATTTCAAATCAATGTTTTCGGTGGCGGCCTCAATGACAACATCGCAATTCTTTAGTGCCGAAACTTCACTGGCGGTTGAAATTTGCGCAAGCAAAGTAGCTTTTGCTGCTGCTGTCATTTTTTCTTTTTTAATCAATCGATCACAGCTCGACTCAATAGTCGACATGGCTTTTTGCACAGCTTGATTTGAAACATCCATCATAATCACTTTGTAGCCGACGCTCGCCGCGACCTGAGTGATGCCGTTTCCCATTTGGCCGCTTCCCACTACACCAATTAAATTAATCATATATTCTCCTTCATCTTTCTTTTCTTGCAAATGGACTCACTCGCCAAACCAACAAGGCCTGATGTGAATCATTGATTGGCGCCGGCAAAACCTCTCGACTTGCATAAAGATACAAATTTGAGGTCTCATATCGCGAACGCAAACAAGCACCGATTGTATAGCGTTGACTAGTCGGACTGAGCGAATCTTTTGGGTCCAAATAATCATAGCGCAGCAGAGCACCCCAGTATTCCTTAAAGGGCACAAAGAAATCAATATGCCCGGTATTGGGATGCGAATCACTTTGTAGCTGATAAATATCCGCTGTGGTCACTTCAAAACTCGCCTCGATATCTTTTGAGCGATAGGAAAAAAACAAATTGAAAAAACGTAGTTTTGCACCTTGATCAATATTGATTCCGGTCGTACCCAAGCTTCCGGCGGGAGTTGAAATCCATTTACCGCTTGGGTCAGTCGATAGCGGATTGGTTCTTCCGGTTTGAGCACTCAAACCACCTGTGAAGAAGTTCTGATGAAAACCTATGCGCGTCGTAAACCAAATTTGATTATCAAGATCGGGCCCACCTTCTCCGTTGTGTACCAGCCAGTCATTAAAAAAGCCGGCATTGGTAATGGAGTAGCCAATTCCGAGATCACGAACTCCCATCAATCCATGACTAAACAAATAACTGCGTTCAAATCTCAAATTGGATTCATTGATTCCGCTTTCAAGCCCAAAGGGTATTGGCTGAAGCCCCAATCGTATCCGGCCGTACTCACTTTCTAGTTGCGCATAGGCTTCAACGACTGCGAACTCCTCGCCATTCACTGCTCCATAGCGTGCCGGAACTCCAATGAGGGATTTACTGCCAAAAGCAAAATGTGCCGAAGTCAGTTCGCCACGTGTCCAATCGGCTGCGAGATAGGAGTTTCCGAGTAAAAATTTTCCGGACTTTGGCTCGGAGTAGTCAAAACGTGGAGAAAGAAAAAGATCACTTAAAAAGACTTTACCTAAACGCTCCTGCTCGACGCTTGCTTGATCAAAAAAACTCGGATCAAGTACGAAAGAGTCCTGTGCCCTTACGCCTTTAGGCGCAAACAAGATAAAAAATAAAGCACCGAATATCTTGATTTTTAGAGGCTGGACCAAAGTTGTTGTCATGAGTGTCATTCTATTCATAAGCCACCATAAGTCTCAAGCGATCTTTCTGGTCTTGATGATTCTTAATACCCCCATCAAACTAAGAGTTAATGCATCATTTCAAAGCTATCTTGTTTATCTCTTTTTTAGTCATTACAGCTACCTCATGGGCAGTTCCGGTTTATCTCAATCCAAATAGTATGTTTTCGTCAGGCTCTTTTCCTCGAGAGGTTTTAGAACGTAAGACTCATGATATTCGCCTCGAAGCCTGGTACAAAATTAAGACTCTAGATAATAAGATTGGATGGTTGCCGGCAAATCACGTCCTCACCCCTCTTGATCTTGCAGAATTCGTTTACAGTAAAGATGCGGTTCGAATTCGTACCAGTCCGCATATGGAAAGCCTCAATTCTTATACCTGGCCTCCGGATTTAAAACTCCGGATTTTAGAAGTTCAAGGTGACTGGGTCAATTGCGAGCGACTGATACCTCTTTCAGGCCCCCGAACCTCCTGGCTACGTACCAATGAGTTGAGAATTAAAGCCACCGAGCCCGGGCGAGCTTGGCTCAAAACAAGCACTAATCTATTTTCAAATTCAGGATTGAACTCCCTTGCAATTGGAGTTTTGCCTGCACATCACTTTTATCAAGTCTTAAGCGAAACCAAAGACCATTTAAAAATTCATAGTGAAAACTATTCGGGCTTCATTTCGAAAGCTCAAGCCGTAACACTCAGAACCTTGGCCTTGCAATCTGCCTACCCCAAATTGAGTCGAAGTCTTAAGCGCATTCCGCTTCATAAAGAGGCCTCAACCGATTCAACTGTGCTTACCGAACTAAAAGATGCCAATGTCCTCACCGTTTTGGCACGTGAACTTCAAAAATGGGGACAGGTTCGAATTTCAGATGAAGGTACTTTTTGGTGGGCCATTGATGACGAAAACCTAAGTAATGATGTTTTAAGCGAAAGTCTTCAGCTCACCACCTCAGAACTCTTTGATCGCAAAATTTATGATATGGTTTCAAGCCCTGATATTCCCTACTTAAAATTTGCTTCTGCACGCGGAATTTTTAAAACTTTAGATGGCAAAATTTGGACCCAAATCGCGCAATTTAAAGACGAAAATTATCCACTTGCAGTGAGTTCAAATGGCAGTATTTTCGTTGGCGCTTTTTCAAGCACGGATCATGGCGAAAGCTTTGAGCCCTATCTTCACTGGGAAAATGTGATCACAGCCGCCAGGATTAAATTTCATTCTTCACCTCGGTTTTTACAATTGCTTAAAGTTCTTCCTCTTGATTTTTCAGGAACTCAATTGGAACTCAAAATGGATCTTGGCCTTAAATCCCCGAGTCGCTTTCGAAGTTATGATCGCGGATTAACCTGGCAGGCATTGTAAGCCTAGCAGCTTCGTTTTCCCGGAACTTAACGTTGGCATACGGCAGCAATTGAAATCCAAGGCAGCCGGCAGCCGTATCGGTTGCCAGGCGCCGATTCAGGTATCAGAGGCCCGAGTGCCGGGCCCTGAGGATTCGTATTTCTCGGGATACATCAGCTTATGTCTTTCATCAAAACACTTTTTCATATCCGTTTGTACGGACAATGTGAGCTCTGCAATTTCATTTTCTTTACCGAGAGTTTCAACCGGTTTTAAATAATGAACTTCAATAAGTCGCTTCATACGACCAAGATTAGGAAGGAGATCGCCTTT
>JAYUEN010000476.1:0-1037 GCA_043739185.1 Bdellovibrionales bacterium | reverse complement strand
AAAAAAGTTTTAGGGGAGATTCAATCAACAATTTCTTCAAAGCCAATCAAAGCAATTCCTTACTAAAATGGGGCTTTATTGGCTTCAATGGGATTAGTACAGACTCATATATTACAGATGCTTCAACCGGAACTTTTGGCGACGCCAAGGCCATGCAATCTGCAATCGATCAATTCTACGCAAAATATGATGAAGACGGCACCCCCTATCTTGCCGCACTTTCTGTAGCCAAACAAATTATAGCTGGGGACCCGGGAATAAAACTATCAGGAATCAAAGCTCCGATTTATCAAATCATTTTTCTCTCAGATGGACACCCGACCGATGCTGTCAATAGTGATGGCAGTGTTGATCTCGTGAGTATCAATGCTGCGATCTCAGATATTTTGAGTATGGCACCTCATCGCATTTTTGTGAGTACGGTTTACTACGGTACAATAAATGAAGCGATTGCCGCAAATACTCTTTCGAATATGGCCGGCGCAGGTGGTGGTCAATTCGTTAACGTTGATACAGGAAATATCAGTTCGATCTCGATTAATAATTTGATTACCATCCCGTCCGGTGATTGCAAACCGAAATAAAACATAAGACAAACACATCAGGAGCCGGCAAAAATTATGCGCAGATCAAGACGAGAATTTTTGAAATATTCGGGTACTTTGGCATTGGGTAACTTTTTAGTTCAAAGCCTCTTTGCCTTTGCAAAGGCCAAAACAAAATCAACAAATAATTATTGGATACTTTCAAGCAGCGGCCAAACTTATAAAACTAAGAATACCGAAACTGCAAAATCTGAATTCGGAATTCTTCGCGCCTATAATTGGGAAACAAAAGAGCGCATTGAGATTAATATTCCATTTTTTGGCCATGAATTGCTAGCCAGTCCAAAAGACCCTCACCTTGCGTTTTCTGCGTTGAAGTGGGGCGAGCAGGCGTGTCTTGTGGATCTCAAATCTAAAAAACTTTTGCAAACAATCAAATCTCCCAACGGAACTCGATTTTTCGGTCATTGCATTTGGTCTAAGGATGCAAAG
>JAYUEN010000475.1:0-1038 GCA_043739185.1 Bdellovibrionales bacterium | reverse complement strand
TAACACATTGATATCGGATTTAGCTAAATTGGGGCCTCAGAGCGCCTGGAGATAGGTTTGAGCTAAGGCAAAAAGGGCTTTTATCCGCCTTAGCCTCTGGGTCTTCAGCTTGCTTTGTATAAACCGCTAGTTTTTTCTCAAGCTCAGGTAATTTACCGTATTTAAGTTCGGCAGCTCGCTCGAGAGATCCTGCGCGCTCCGCTTTTTCAATTTCAAGTTTTACCGACTCAATTTGAACTTTGGTGTCTTTCAGGCTCGAAATTTCTTTTCGCTCGGCTTCCCACTGAGCGCGTAGCTCTCGAATCTTTGCTTCCATCGAACGCAATTCTTTTTCAAGGTGAATCAGACGCTCCTTTGAAGCTTCATCTTTTTCGCGTTTGAGAGCCTCTCGCTCGACCTGAAGCTGCATTTTTTCGCGCTCAAGCTCATCGATCGGAGTCGGCACAGAGCCAATTTCTATGTTAAGTCGGCTTGCGGCCTCATCAATCAAATCAATCGCCTTATCCGGTAAAAATCGAGAGGTAATATAGCGGTGAGAAAGTTTCACAGCAGCAATTAATGCCGAATCGCGAATGCGCACACCATGATGAACTTCGTACTTTTCTTTCAAGCCCCGCAAGATCGTAATTGCATCAGCTGTGCTTGGTTCGTCGACTAAGACCGTTTGAAAACGGCGCTCAAGGGCTGCATCCTTCTCAATATATTTTTGATGCTCACTTAAAGTCGTCGCACCAATACATCGGAGTTCGCCTCGAGCAAGAGCCGGCTTTAATAACTGGCTCGCATCCATAGCGCCTTCTGATTTACCTGCGCCAACTAAAGTATGAAGTTCGTCGATAAACAAAATGACTTGACCGTTGCTTTCAGTGACTTCTTTGATCACGGCCTTTAAGCGGTCTTCAAATTCCCCACGGTATTTGGCTCCCGCAATCAGAGCTCCTAAACAGAGCCCAGCACGACCGCGCTGGCCCGTAACATAACACATTGATATCGGATTTAGCTAAATTGGGGCCTCAGAGCGCCTGGAGATAGGTTTGA
>JAYUEN010000474.1:0-1040 GCA_043739185.1 Bdellovibrionales bacterium | reverse complement strand
GAAAATATTTTTCATTTTTCTCATCGCGCAAAAAAAATGATAAGTTATCCGCTGAAACTGTCACGCGATTTCGATTCGAGGGACCTGAGCAGTTACGTTTTTTAAACTATTTCTCCTTTGAAAGACGATTGAAAGACGATTGAAAGACGATCAAATATTCGCTCTTTGAGTTTCAAGCTATGACTAAAACTATTAAGTGTGTCACTTTGAAACACCGGAAAGTGGAAATTGATTTGTTGTTTTTAGTTTTGTTATCTATGCTCAATTAAGAGTTCTTTAAATTGAGTAAAAAAGGTGGCGTCACCATGAAAAATCAATTGATCTATCCACTGGCCTTTTATGTTTTTTATATGTGGTTTCTGGGTGTTTTGGTATTTGTCTCTAGGTTGAAGGCAATAAAATCAGGCCAAATATCAGTGAAATATTTTAGAGCATTTACAGGCACTCCACCTGATGAGAGGACGATTTCAATAGGTCGTCATTATGATAATCAATTTCAGGTTCCTCTTTTGTTTTTAATCTGTGGAGGGCTTCATTTCTCGATAGGGATGGTGAATTTCACGACTCTTTTATTTGCTTGGGGATTTATTTTGTTTAGGCTTTTACATTCATGGGTACATCTTGGAGCAAATCGAATACAAAAGAGAGTTTTATTTTTCGCATTGAGCTGGTTCGCAAATCTTATACTTTGGATGCAGCTTTTGTATTTTGCCTTAAATTAGGCTTAAGTTTTAATGGCATCTAAACCTGATTACTTTGCAGGAATTTTATCCATTCTCATTTGTAAAAGGTCCGGGAAGCACTCTTTCCAACTCATCGAATTGAGTCTGCCGCGCTCCGATTGCTCTAAAAACTCGAAACTTTGCTCGGGAAAGTTCGATTCCTCAAGGGAGTTGTAAAAAGCCGACAAACTTGAACGGTAGCCTGCAAAATGAGACTTAATGTCGAATTGCCGGCATCGTGTGCCACTCAATTGCTTAGGCCTTGTGCCACACGATTGCTTTGATCGTGTGCCACCCAATTGCCTTCATGTTGTGCCA
>JAYUEN010000473.1:0-10372 GCA_043739185.1 Bdellovibrionales bacterium | reverse complement strand
AGTGAATCAAGACCATCTACAAATGAAGTATTGCAATATGATGCTGAAGTAAGGCTTGAGCAAATTTCGCTCGATTTTATGCTTTGGTATGATCATTTTGTACCCTTGGGAGTTGGCAATGCGACGCCACTTCTTAAACTTGTGGGTGCAAAAATTCAAAAAGTTAAAAGCCTTAAAGGTGGACATTTGAGTTTGGAATTGGCAGCCAAGGGTGCTCCATCACTGAGGGCAATTTGGTTTGGACCCAAGAGTACAGATTATAATGTTGGTGATTCCATAGAAGCTTTAGTTGAGATCAGTTGGAATGAATTTCTCGGAAATCGCAGCATTCAGCTCCAGATCAAAAATCTTGTGAAAGTGAATGAGGACTGGTAAGTAGCTAGTCCCATGAGAAAAAAATCTAAAAAAGTGAAGCAGATAGCTGCTAAGACGCAGATTAAATCTGTCCGCAAATCATCAAAAAAGGCACCAAAAGCAGGTTCAGGTAAAATTGACGAACGGCTATTGGAGCTTCCGAATTCGAGTTTTTCGAGCCTTTCAAAATCATTTGAGAAAATTAAGAGTTTTTCGAACGATTTGGCCGAAAAAAGTGGGATCACTGCGCTTTTGGGGAGAGCGGTTTTATTACGAGCCAAAACCATACGCCAAAGTTTAGATAAAGAAAAGCCCGCCAAGCCGAAGCTTTCTAAAGTGACTAAGAAGCACGCTAAGCCAAAAGCAGCCTTAAAAAATAGGATCAAGTGAAATGCGCTCGATCGTCTTATTGTCAGCAGGACTTGATTCGAGTGTGAATCTTCATGAAGCGGCTCGCGTGTCTGACGTGGTATTGGCCCTTACTTTCGACTATGGACAAAGAGCGGCTAAGCGGGAATTATATTTTGCAAAGAAGCTTTGTCGTAAACTTAAGATAAAACATCACAGTATTGATCTCAAATGGATGCTTGATTTTGGGGGCTCGGCTCTCATTGATCGAGATTTAAAGGTACCCACCAATGAGGTCCGAATTGATAATTTGAGGATTTCAAAACAGACTGCAAAGTCAGTATGGGTCCCAAATCGAAACGGCATTTTACTCAATATTGCTGCCGGATACGCTGAAAGTCTAAATGCAGATTGGATCATACCTGGATTCAACGCTGAAGAGGCCGCGACTTTCAAAGACAATTCTGTCGGCTTTATCGAAAGTCTAAATGAATCATTTAAGTTTTCTACCGCCAATGCGGTGAAAGTGAAATGTTTTACGAGTCATCTCAATAAGACTGAAATTATAAAGCGAGGCCTTGAGCTTAAGATCAATTTTGAAAATATTTGGCCCTGTTACTTTGACGCTCTCAAACCCTGCCAGCAATGTGAATCTTGCAAGCGCTTTATCAGAGCAGCCAAGCTCAATCACATAGCAACCAAATGGATGAAAAATGAAATATAAATGGATAGAAAAAGAATTCAAATATGATGGTACTCAGCTTAGATCCTTATTTGCTTACTTAGAATATTCTCTCATGGGGGATTCGATTGTAGCCTGGCAAGGAGCCTGTGATATTCCCTTTGAGCATATGGTGGACGGCGAAGATTTTTTGGCACGCAGTGAAATCAGATCCAATTTAATGCTTCATTTCATAGTTGAGAAGTTTTCAACTCCGCTATTTTCAGGCGTATTAATGCAGAGATTATTAGCGGGGTTAGCACTTGAAATCGTTCGGGAATTGGCTCCACAAGAGGCCAAAAATTTTCGCAGAGAAGGTGACGATATTTTTTGTCTGGATCGAAAATTAAGTATTAGTATTGCCACGCTTTCACCAGTTTCGAGTTTGATTCATTTTGCAGTTAATGTAACCAACGAAAATACTCCGGTTAAAACTTGCGCATTGAGTGATTATTCTATTCTTTCGCGTGACTTTGCTGAACCTTTAATGAAAAAATTCTGCGCAGAGATTGAGTCCGTACAAGAAGCGACTCAGAAAGTGCATTGGGTTAAGTAATTAAAAAATGGGGATTTGTGAAGTCGATTAAAGCTGTTAGCTTGTTTTTATGTTTATTTGGTTTATTGGCAAATGCATTCGCTGAGCCTGATCAGACAAAATCAGCGGCCTTACTTAAGGCATCTCAGGATATTCCTAAGTTCTTTATAATTGATGCGGCAAAAGTTTACCGCGGTGGCCGGCCTCAGCCTGAAGATTTGCGTACACTAAAATTGGCGGGGGTAAAAACTATCATTGATCTTCAAGGTGGCGATTATGATTTACTGGGTTCTGTTGTTGGCACCGTTGAACCAGGCGAATTAGATGAAGTAATGGCGCAAGAGAAACTCACAGCCGCAAATCTTGGGATGAACTGGGTTCCGCAGCGACTTAGTAGTTTCACTATGACCTTGACGCAACAAGCCACTGTTACTCGAGCGATTTCAATTATGAGTGATCCCAAAATGCAGCCGGTTTTCATTCATTGCGAATTCGGAAAAGATCGCACTGGGCTTCTGGCAGCGCTTTACGAGGTTTTGTTTATGGGAATTAGTCCACAGACAGCACATCAAAGATGGGTAGATTCAGGTCATACTGGGCAGCTTGATCGCTATGCTACCATTATGCTCGATTACTATTTCTATAAAGTCACTTCGGGGATGAGCGCTATCATTAGTATGCCCAATTAGTTCGTAGCATTGTGGGGTCGATTTGACCCCTTTGCACCCATCTAAGGATTAAGAATTTGCAAAAAACGCGAATGTCGCATCGAGCTTGAGCTAATTTTTTTCATTCAATTTGAAAGTCACAAACTTTGAAATTGATAATTTTTACCAAATTTTCATTTTCAATTCGTTCTCATTTAAGCATCGCTGTGAGTTAAAGGTGGTGTCAAAATAACATAACTTGTTTTGGCACAGTCTTTTCATTACAAGGTTACAAATCGGAAATTAATCCGAAAATGACACCACAAAAGGGGATCTATATGTCTTTTTCAAATTTCGTATCGAAATCAATTGTTGCTCTTAGCTTGCTAAGCTTAGTTGCTTGCGGCGGCGGCGGCGGCTCTACTAGCACTGGCGGAGTCTACTTTAGCCATTCAGATTTAGCTTCTGAATTCGTATATCGCGCTTATACTGATGCAGGTGTTAATCTTGCTCTCGTTAAGACTGATACACTTCAAAATGGTTATATCGTTGTCGATAATAACGGCACTTACGAAGCTTACTATATTGACGGTTGGTCAGTAGGTACTGATATTTCTAACTACGTAAACTCAGGTGCTGCAAATATTTTCTCTGGCCTTGATTACATCGGTGGAAATCAATATCAAGATCCATACAGCGGAATCGTATTTGAAGAAACTTCAGCTAATTCAAAAGACTTAGAGAAACTTTCTGCATTGAAAGAAGAATTCAATGTGAAGGCTTCAGCTGAGCACATCCAAAGCGTATTTGGTTTGAGCGTAGAACGTAGCCGTGAAGTTGCACGTCTTGCTGTTCAATTGAAAAATACTCCAAAATCTAGCATGACCGATGCAGATTATGACAATTTTTCAAAAGAACTTATCGGTTCTTCAATCACTGACGTAAAAGCTGCTCTTCAAAAGCAAACTCAAGGCGATTCAACTGACTTGAATTCTCTTATTGATAAAGCTGCGACAGCAAATGGCGTTGGCCCAGAACATATGAACAAGATCATCACTGGTCTTTTTCAAGTTTCTAAGTAATTAAAACTGCGTAGGCGAGTTTTCGCCGGTGCACTTTTGCGAATTATATTAAAAGCCTCTGAAGAAATTCAGGGGCTTTTTTTTGCAAAAATTTCCAATACTTACAATTGCCTTGTGCAATGCGACGTCTTCAATTATTTACTACGATCGATGAAAACTTTAAGCTTCGCTTTTAAAAATTTGTCGCTTCTTCTTTTAACAACTTTCTCAGCTCAAATGGGACTTTCTTCGCCCATTGATTTTCCTGGTTTGATTCCTAAAACCAGCGATAAACAACAGGCAAGTGATGTGGTCTATAAAGATAGGGTGCTCCTACCTGATGAGCTCACGGCACTAGCGGCTCAAGGCCAAGATATTTCTCTTCTCAATCCAAATGCAAATACGGATCTGTGGCATAACCAAATGCCAAAGCCTCTCGATCTAGCCGGATATAGTTTGGGATTAAAAGAATCTGGTGAATATCGCTTTCTCGCAGACTTAGTTTCTCGAGTAGGGAATTTTAGATTTACAATTTCTGTAGTCGATGAAAAAGGTGTGAATCGTAATTATGTAGTGCTGGTAAGTAAAACCATGCACAATGTTTTATTACGAAAGGCCTTTCTTGAAAAGCTAGGATATGTCGTTCCGTCAATGCAGTATATGCCGAAGATGAAGATTCGCTTCAACGGTGCATTTAGCCGAAAAGATTTTATCTCACAAATTAGAAATAATACTTTTGGAGATCCGGAGCGCTGGGTTTTAGATCTTAATAATACCGAGTCCGATACTATTAGTTTGCAAGATGTTTTAGTCTTGTCTGCTGATGACCACATTTATAATTTGGCATTGGGTGCGACAACTTCAAGTGTCGTTCAGGGGCGACGCATACTCAATGCGGTGCAGGTTCCCTATAGTTTACTAGATGCTCCCGAAAGTATAAATATTTTTTCTTGGACGTCAGGACAAGTAATAAGTGAAGGGATTTATTTACCCTTTGAAGGTGCAGAAGAATTCAATCCGTCTTATGAAGACGCACGCTGGATCGCCCGTCGTATTGCAAATTTAACTAGAAATGATTTTACTGAGGTCGTTAATGCAGCAAAGCTTCCGCAAGAGGTTTCCGCACTTTTAGTTGAGAAATTATTGTCGCGTCGTAATAGTTTGCTTTCACTTTTTAATTTTAAATTTCCGGATATCAATGTGGACTCAAAAATTTCGGCAGGCTCTTTGCTTGTAGACGGTAAACTCACTCAACAGATTTGGCCCAATTACGCTTCACGATTTTCATTTGGAGATCCAATATCTCCGGTGTCCCCAACGGAAGTGAAAGCATTTTTTAAATCGAAATTTTATTCATCGCTTATTGAAAATTTAGTTTTTCAATTTAATAATATGGTATTGCCTCATACCAATATTGCTCAAGAGGTTTACAATCATCAACTTGATAAAACCATCGGGCAAATTGAAGAGCTTATCAATACCGGGACGGTACATAAAATTCCGTTCGGAATGTATACCATACCGAGTTTTGCTGGGCATTTGATTGCTTCACGTGAGATTGTCGTCGGTAGCTATTTAGGAACAGATAATCTTGTTCAGATTGCAGATAGTTTTGGATTTCAAGTGAGCGCGGGTTTTTATCTGGGATTTGACGGCATTCAAAATCCTGCGTTGTTTCCCTCTGGTCAAGCAGGAGCAAGTTTCACCAGAACCTATACTCATATCAAACCGATTAAGAGCATGGCGGCAGCATTAAAAGAACCATATAAAAACATGATGGTACCGCTGTTTAAGAAGGATCTCGGTAAAATCTTTGATCCACTTCTGAGTATGAACGCAAAAGCTAGTGATGAAGATCAACAGAAGTTACTGACCGATACGGTTGGGCTCTTAACTAAGAGCATGGCCACAGGTGATTCGCTCATTATTACTGATAGTTTAAATGCGACCGCGGGGCTTTCAATCGGTTATACACTTGCAACGGCAGTGGCAGCGCAAGCAAGAATTTCTGATACGGAAGTAATCATCCATCGCCTACAAATATTTAAAAAAGATGATAGCACCATACAAGTTTATCGCGACCCGGGTGATGTCAATACTTTTGGAATTTCACTTGGAATCGGAACTCATGGAATTCAAATCTTGAATCTAGGCTTTTCAAGAGCTTCGGGCCATGAGCAGACAGATTTCTTTAAGATCAATATTGATTCAGATAAGAAACGCAATCCCGACGTTGTGACCAATCTTTTAAGTGTTCGCCAGTTGCTCCTTGAAAATTCCCTTGAAATGGTAGAGTCCAAACAAAAGCCATTTCAAATCGCTCATGAGTTCAATGAAAAATCGACAGATTTTGGTTTCTTGTTTTTCAAATCAAAATCTTTGAGAACTAGTGATAAGATAACTGCGACCTCTCCAGAAGGGGTTAAAAAGTCTTTCTTATATCGAGCACTTGCTACTCGCAAAGGCAAAGACTATCAGAGTCTTGCGCTCGAGGCTCTGCAAAGCTTCATTCAAAGTCAAGCGGGCAGAACAGATCTTTATTTAGACAATACCGGCAGTGGGAATCCAGGAGATAGTTTCTATGGAAACGCCATTTCTCGAAGAGTGAGTTTTGAGTCAGAGCTCGTCAATGAACAGGCCAATAGCCCACTCGGAGAAACCTATGCCAATATAAGCCAAAATCATAAGGGTTGGAATATTACTAAGGTCGAAGCCCTTAAAATTATCGGTGATTTCAATCAACAATTTGGGGTTCAGCTCTTTTGGCCTGCGGATTTAAACGATGCTAAGAAAATTCAACTCTACGTGATTGATTTAGAAATGAATATTTATCAATCCGGCATCGATTTCATTACCCATATCTCGCCTGAAAATGTGCGCAGTTTATTTTTGCAATATGCAAAGTTTCCGAAAACCCCAGTTACGACTCAAGGCCGAAGTACGGGCGTAACTCCTGCTCAAACCCGGGCCTTTCATGATTCAATTATTAAGAAATTCATTCAATTACAAAATGATTTTCTAGCTAAGAGCGTAGACGGGCGTAATCAAGAAGCAGCTGAAGATGGCGCGAATCTTATTAGCACCGCTGAGCTTTTATTTCCTGGCAAGGATTTAATTAATCTTGTGGGCGGACCGGACAATATATTTATTCAAGCTCGAATCAGTGGTTTTCGCGACAAGGATGAGCGCGGCGAAACTCCACTGGTCTCTACTACCATAGGCGTAGTAGGAAGTCGAAAAGTGAATGGACCACTCAGGTTTGTACAAACGAATTTAGAAATGAGTGAGAGCGAATTCTTTCTGTATTGGCTGCTTTCTAGAATCTAATGATTTTTTAAGATCTCTTAAGTGTACAAGGGTTTAAAATGAAAAAGTTGATGGTTTTACTGATTGTTGTTCTCAGTGCTCAAATTCTTTTGGTTAAAAAAGGAATGGCGCTTGCGCCTTCAGAAAATTCACTTTTCATTGAATTTAAGAAAGCTCCTTTGCGGACTCAAATCGAAGCGATACGTAAGATTTCTGGAGTGGCGCAAGTTGAGAGATTTGACAGCTTTAAGTCCGAATACTTTGAGAGGTTTTATCGACTGCAAATTCGAAATTCGGTACAGGCATCGACACTTAAAGAAAAACTTTTGCAACTCTCAAATGTAAAACGCGTGGATCAAAGTTTTTCACTTGATTCGTTTTCGGTGGTGCCGACAACGGATGCACATTTGCCTTATAATGATCCCTTGCTTTCCTATCAGTGGGCCATTGCTCGGCGCGATCAAAAAATTATGCGGGAGATTGATGATATCAATTCGCGGCCGGCTTCTAGCAGCTCTACCTATCCAGCTGATGTGAATTTACCGGCAAATCAAGAAGTCGATCAACTCATGAAAAAACAAGTCTTGGTTGCGGTCTTAGATAGCGGGGTCGATCTCAAACACCCTGACCTCATGAATAATATTTATAAAAATGAAATTGAATGTGACAAAGGTGAAATCCCGTTTGATGTCAAAACCGACAAAGATAACAATGGTTATCCCGGCGATTGCATGGGGTGGAATTTCACAACTGCCGATGCAAATGGGAATAATAATCCGGATGATGATTTGGGGCACGGGACACATGTCGCAGGAATCATTGCTGCTGAAAAGTCTAACGGCCAAGGGGTCAGTGGCCTTTCAAATCGCATTCGAATTTTACCAATTAAAGTTACGAGCAAGAGTGATAACGGTGGGACTTATCATGGGCTAACCCTTTCTGATCGAATGACAAAAGCAATCTTGTACGCAATTAAAATGAAGGCCGATGTCATCAACTTGAGTTTGGGCTGGCCAAAATCTTTAGATGCCGAGTATCTCAGACAAGCCTTTGCTGAGGCCCAAAAAGCAGGAATTAGTATAGTTGCAGCGGCCGGCAACAATAATCATACTTCTCCGGTATTTCCTTGCTCTTATGCGGGAGTCATCTGTGTTGGAGCGGTCGGGATTGACGGCACGATTGCGCCATTTTCTAACTATGGTGGACATATTGATCTCAATGCGCCAGGCGAAGAAATTCTCAGCCTCTATTCTCGTAATCTTGATTCGCTCTCATTTTCAGTCAAGGGTTTTGAAATCTTAAACGGCACGAGTCAGGCGGCACCCTTCGTAACCGGAGCGGTTGCGATCCTCAAAGGTATAATTCCTAATATTTCAGAAAACGAAGTCAAAGCGCGACTGTTTTTGTCGAGTAGTGAGGTGGCCCCTAATTCGAAATTCACCCAGTTTGGAATGCTTAAGATAGATCAAGCTATAAAGCTGAATTCTCAGCCAGCACTAGCTCCTGATTTTAAATCCTTGGATCGCCTGATCTACCAGATTCCTTCTCAGAAAATTCAATTTGACCTACCAATAAAGAACTATTGGGCGGCGGCGGATCGTGTGCAAATTACGATTCAGTCACTATCTCCTCAATTCAGAATTGATTCGCAATCAAAGTTTGAGATCGCGCTTGCCAAAGACGGGCAGCAAAATCTCAAAATTGATGGGACATTGTTAAAGCTTTCCCAATCTGGCGAAATTCACATTTCAGTTGA
Source organism: Bdellovibrionales bacterium (assembly GCA_043739185.1). Lineage (GTDB taxonomy): Bacteria > Bdellovibrionota > Bdellovibrionia > Bdellovibrionales > JAMPXM01 > JAYTQQ01. Next base: position 1,644 of record JAYUEN010000473.1, on the reverse strand, counting down.
AATATCAAGCCCACTAGTCAAGACCAGAGTTTTTCATCATATATTTCAAGTATCACGATCCTTAAAGACTGATCGTGATTTGAAACGCTTTGCAATTCATTTAACAAAGGCAAAAGAGCAACTTCCTTTGCTGACAGTTCGTGATTTTGATTTAACTGCTCACGCACCTGAATACTATTGGTCTGAAAAGTCAGATGATGGCCTTCATTTGCATTTTATTAGTTTCAAAAACGGAGTTTATGAAGAGCAACCGGCTCTCGTATATCCTAAAATGACTTCGCTGTTGTGGGTCATGAAGGGGCCTCTTTTTGAAAATCAAAAACGCGGTTATATGCTCAGTGGCATTTCACTCGCTGAGGATAAAAAGACAAAATACATCGCTTATTTTTATTTGAATTCTGACCTGAAGGCGACTGAGCAAGCGCCGGAAATACAATTTACTCCTGAAACTGTAGTTATTGACAATGCAGCTTATGCTAAACTCAATTTGGTTTCAGGTGAACTACCCAATAGTAATGGGGCCGGTCGAGCATTACCTGTTTTTATAGGCGGCGGTAAAATTCCTAAGGCCGATCTCAATCCGGATCCGTTTGAGTTCGAGCCGAATCGATCACAAAAACGCGTGTTTTTTCTTGAACCAAAACTTGAAGCTCAGAAGTGGACTTTTGCAACTCGAAATTACGACAACTATTTGTTTCGAAAGCATTTGCGAGAAGAACTCAAACTTGCCTATAAAATTGATCTCAATTTGGTAGCTATATTTCCGCAATCTTCTGGAGATTTGGCGCAGGGTTCGATTCGAATTTTGTTTAGTTATGGACAAAGTGATTTAAAAAACTATGTCGTGATCAGTGCAAATTCGCACCAGCTCTTAAAGCACGAGTATAATTTGCTGAAGTCGGGGTTTCAATCAAGCCAATTTGATAATAACCCGATCAATCAGGTTATTGATCTGAGCAGTGGTGATTCTATTTACAATTCGTCGGCCATGTTTTCTTCGTTTGTGACGCCGACCAAAGCCCAGCTTAATTTTCTTTCTGAAAGTGGAGCTCAGCTTGAAAATCGCGCTTTGATTAGTTCAACGACGCCGCAAGATTATCTGCTCGGATTTTTGCAAGCATTTAAAAAAGGCAATGTTTTTTACTCCTTCCTACAATCCAAGAGCAATCTAATATTGCAAACTTCAAGTGCTAGTGGAGTCATTCAGCGAACTGAAGAGTCGATCAAGCGATCTAGTTTACTTCCAGGAAGCGTATTCGATGAATTGTTCTTTCCGGTGAGTTATCGCAATCAAGGCTCCTTGCAGCCAGCACTTTATGTTGATGCGACTCAGGTTTCCTCACAAAGTGTTTACCTCTGGGTGGCAACCGAACAGGGCCTAGTGGCACCGGCGAATATGAATATCGATGTGCCGACGGATTGTCGGGCCCTGGCTCCGCAAAAGTTTTCAGAGCAGGGTGATTTTGCATTTGTCTTTTTATGTAAGGAAAAAGACGGCTGGGAAATACAAAGTTTACTGATGAACTAAAAATAAACTGGGCCCTTTAAACTGGGCCCTTAGACTGTAAAGGCTTAAAACTGGCCTGGGCTTTGCTTTTTGCTGGTCTGCATGAAGCGAGCTTGTTTTTGTTTTAAATCCACCAC
>JAYUEN010000472.1:0-1045 GCA_043739185.1 Bdellovibrionales bacterium | reverse complement strand
TCACTGGTCATTTTGACGAACCTGGGATTCAAGAGTCTTGTGCAGAGATTGGCTGTAAGCTTTTGTCTAAGGACGCTATATTTCAAATTGAAATCATCTGATTGAGTTTATTCGGCGACAATCCAAACGATTGTGTGGACCAGAGTCACAGCTACCTCGACTCAATTGAAAACTGATAAGACAATATCTCTACGAAATACTAAGGGGCAGAGAAGCCCCTTTCGAGCTTACTTCTTTTTAGTAGCTTTTTTCTTAGTGGTTTTCTTTGCTGCGGTTTTTTTAGTAGCCTTCTTTTTTGCCATAAAATCCTCCTGTAAGCTTAAGTCTACAAGACGAATAGATCGAGCACAAGAGTAAATATATGGAAGAGCTCTCTAAGAGCTACCTTTAGAATTTCAAAAATCATATCTACATATTTTCGGATTTTATTTATTTATTGATCGTTCGAAACTTCGGAAGTTTGGCTAGCCTTCCTATTGCCTCCGCACGTTTCTGTTAAGTATTTGAACTTATGAAATATTGAATTCTTCTTCGTGCGCTTCTCCGAACGAGTGCTAATTTTTCAAAAAAATACTCTTTTCAGCATTTTCTACAGCTATCGAATACTTACAGAAGTTTTCACCAAATTAAAAAAGCTGGCATGTTTTCTGCCCTAGAGGACAGGCAACCGCCTCAAAAAAGGCAGATAGGAAGTCAAAAGTGAAACTGAAATTATCGCTTACAAGAATGCAAAAAGTGCCTCGTAAAAAATTGCCACGCAGAACAAATTGCCGTCAGTGTGGAAGTAAAGAGCTTCTCACGCTAGGACCAGATCAATTTTGCTGTGATTGCTCATGGGATACTTGCAAAGAATACGTAGAAGCAGGCCTTATGAATAATTTGGTGGTGTCTTACAAAGAGCACTTCTTCAATGCGAAGCCTAAGCTTCTCACATTGATGCCAGTCTTCGTCGATAGTCAAAGATCCAAACTCGAACAAACTGCTTAATACCCATTTTCAATGAAAGGAATTTTTATGACAAACGTCAATCAAAGCGAATTTTTAA
>JAYUEN010000471.1:0-30863 GCA_043739185.1 Bdellovibrionales bacterium | reverse complement strand
CCACTTTCACTATACCCATAGAAAGCCTCATACCCTATGTCCTCTTCTACGTCATCACCGACGTTTTTATTGGGACACGGTTTATTTGGCGCTACCGCGACGTCTTGACCGAGACGAACCATCAAAATGTTCTGATCTGGAGAAAGAACTAAATCTTCAATTGAATCGACCGTCATATCATCGCTCATTGCCGAATTGAGAAGCCTACACTGGCCTCCAACAGCGCTTTGCCAAACTTTCAATAAATGTGATTTTAAATCATATGTAACGATTAGGATTTGATTCCCGTTTCGCTCAATGAGATTTGCTTTCGAGGTGAGCTGATCAGAACACAATAGGCTCACTTGACCTGAGCTCGTATTGACTGAAAATGGCTGAATGGCTTCAATATTCAGGACGTTTAGAGCCGTGAAATAGCTACCATCTTTGGTGAAGAATTGCTGCTGATTATAACTGCCTGGCATTCCTCCGCGAGGAAAACTATATGGACTTGGGATATTGAATTGAGCTCCAGAATTCAAGTTCACCAACTTTGTTGGTGATTCGGGACCTTGTACGAGAACGGCGGCCAAAGCGTTGTTATTTATTAAAACCTTATTTGAAGGAGGTAGCTGAAAAGATCCTGAGCCATCTAGCTTGACTACGAACCAAATTGGCAGAAGCAAATTATTTGAAGAATTCGATGCCATGACTAAGACGCTGTCACTACCGGCATCGGCAAAAATTGGATTCAGCGTAAAATCTTTCGGCAAAATGGGTGAAATATTTAAAATATTCTGACCCAGTAAATCCGAACTATACAAATCTCCGGTATAACTTCCGACAGACAAATACTGACAACAAAGGTAAACGACTTTGTTTGCGTTTTTTACCAGATGAAAATTCGACACGCTCAAAAGCGGAGAATCTGGATAAAGTGCTGGCGCAACCAAGGGATTTAAAAGAGTTTTTATGCTGCTATCGGTTGCTTTTGAAAACAAATTATAAAGATTTAAACCCTTATGAAAAAGGTCATTCGCTCCGGGTTCGCGAAAGAGCACAAATTTTCCGTCTTGAGTCACCTGAAAGTCATTTGCTATACCATCTGAATTAAAACTTGAGTTGTTAACCGATAATGGAGCCATTGAGCCGCCGTCGCCTATGCCCTGACTAAAAAGACCCAAATAGTTTGCACTTTGAAAATCTGAAGTAAACAGGAGAGAGTTTCCGTCGGGAGAAAATTGAAAGCCTGCAGTCCTAGCAGATAGCAAAGAATTCATTGGCCCACCAAGCCGTTTAGATTGGTCCCCCTCAATATTTTCTAAAATAAAACTAGCCTCAATTTCGGTGGTGGCATAAGCCAATCGATTGAAGTCTGGTGAAACTTTAAAGTCAGACGCACTATTGAGATCGGTGATTTTCTTTACCGGCCAAACGCTTGGGTCAAGACTGCCGCCGAGTCGGCAGTAAGTGATACGATCGAAGTTTGCACCATTGATTTTAACTCGTATATCGGCCATAAACAAACCGAGTTGCGGCGCCGGTTGATTTCTATGAATGTGAAGAGACAAAAGGCCCGGACTACTTACTACAATTTCACTTCTAGTTAAAGTTCGAGTCACCGAAAAATCAGGAAGAAAACTGTCGCCGTAGTAAATTCGATTTACAGCTGCCTTTGTTTGGTTGTTAAAATGCATGATAGTTTCGATGCCTGAGGTCGTATTCGCGTCACGGCACCAAACTTCTACCAGATTTGCTGGGATAGCAGCCGGGGCTGAGCTTAGGCCCTGATAGATTCCTTCGCGGTAACCTACTATTTCATTTTGGTAAATTGACCAGTCTATTAAGTTCGAATTGAGCGGAGTAACCGAGCTACCACATTTCAAGGCTTTGTTCTCAGTCAAGGTCACTTGATTTCCTACAATCGATAAAGAAGAAACCGGTGCTGAGTTTCCCTCACAGGCGAAATTAGGAATAAAGTGGTAATACAATCCTGGGGTCATTCCACCATAGGGCTCGCCATTTTTAGTTACCGGGATCGCTGATGATCCCAAAGATTCAATTGAGCCAATGCCGACAAAGTTCATTTGCTGGCAATTTTGAAACGAAAAAACGGGAATGCTTGCGACCAGGCAGATTATTAAAAAATTTATATGGCGACCAAATATCATGCCGCTTCCCCGATCCATTTTTTTCGTCCGGCAAAGGAAAACATTCTGTTTCTCACTTGCTTTGGCGCAACTAGATGTCCAGTTGCAACGCCAAGATCGAGTAAACGTTCGGCACTTGACCTTGAAATTTGCAATTTTTCTTGAACTTGAGCGGCATTAAAACTGCGTTCAGAAAAATGATTTCTGAGTTCTGAAAACTTAGCTTCATTTGCAGACACAGGTACTTCGCGTTGAATTTTAACAAATATTGGGGCTTCTGACCTCAGGCGAAATTCACTTTTCCTAAATTCTACTCTTAGTCCGCTCCCATTTGACATGAACCAACTATCAAGTCGTCGCAAAAGTTGCAATACCCGTGAAGGAGAAGAGAACGGGTCAAACTTTTCACCAGGGTAAATATTTTGAAAAATAAAACCCAAATGACTGGGTTTGTAAAAATCTTGAGTTAAGGAGTCAAAGAGTGCCATTAGCATTGGTTTTTTGAACAGGGCTTGTGTCTTAACTTTTGATTCAAAAGGATCAAATATGGCTATTTGTTTCTGTTGATCTTCGTCGAGATCTCCGTGAGTGCTTCCAATTAAAAATACTTCACTACCTCTGGCCGCAACGGGCTCACCAAAAAGTTTACGCACGCGCCGTCTATAGGATTGAGATGGACAACCCAAAACCAGTTTTCGTATAAGCTTGCGGTCGTGAGTGATGACAGCTTCAAACAAATCACATTCGCGAACTGAATTCCAGTGTCGCATCTCAACTGCTTTTTTTCGGACCTCTCTTAAACCTAATAATTCTTTTCTGGTGCGATGTTTTAGACCACCAGCAATTGCCATCCATTTTTCTATAAAAAGCGAAAACAGTCCAGACTGTTGATTTAATAATTGACCGGCTCGTTCTAGTGATTCAAGAGCCTCATCAAAGCGCTTTTGATAGATGTGGCATTGGGCCATTAGTTCATAAGAATTTCCCAGTAACAAATGGTGGCCAGCTTGTTTGCACTCCGATTGAATTTGAGCAATTAAATTTTCAGCTTCGAAATAAGATTCACAAAAGATAAGAGCTGCGGATAAATTAACTTTTGCCACTAAGCGACGGTATTCAGTTACTTGCTTCGAAGCTATGAAACTCATTAGCAGCGGAATCGATTCGCTATAATTCCAATCCGTGAAGTGAGCGATGGCGCTATAAAAAAGTACCTCAGGGTTTTCTTCTGAATTCATTTCTTTGAGTAAAACCCTAGCTTCGGTTGAGGCGCCTAAACTAAACAGAGCACTCGCAAAGATCATCCTCTCTTTCTCTGTTGATTTCGTTGCAAATTGATTTTCGGGATACACGAAGCGATGTAGGACTTTCAAAGTAAACATCGGAACTTGAAGTCGAAAACCTAGCTCTCCGAAGGAGGGCGCCCATTCTCGTGGGATACTTTTTGGAGAAATTTGCAATATTGTACGTCGGGCTTCAACGAGCTTTCCGGCTCTAGTTTGTTCATCTAAGGCCTTGTACAGGCTGGCGTACGAATGCGCATCACTCGACATTGGTTCATCTTTTATCATATTGATTTATCGGTAGACGCCCAGTTAGCCTGAAGTAGAGAGAGACTGTATCTCAATTTGAGATGAACATTTTGAAATTGATTTATCCGTAGTTAAATTGATATGCCTCATTTTGACTTGATATTTGAGTTTTACAAGAATGCTTTTCTTTACAAAGCCGCCGTTTACTGCTTTAAAAATGGCTCGATCTCTGCCTCCCAATCAAACGGAGTATGCTAATATGTTTGAAGACTTGCTGCTTAAAAGAGTTTCGCCCTATAACGACGAAGTTAGTAATCTGATTCAAATGCTTGACCAATACCAAGCAGAGCTCTATCCAGCACAAAGCAATCATTTAGATGGTCCGGAGATATTAGCAGAAGCCAACTGTAACTTGGTGGGTGCATATAAAGAAAATAAATTGCTTGGAATTGGCGCCTCTAAACAATCTGATAATTACGGAGAGTTAAAGCGATTTTTTGTCCAAGAGTCCTTCCGCGGCCAGGGCATTGCTGAATGTATCATTGCAGTCCTAGAAACGTTTTTAGTTGAAAAGGAGATTTTTATAAGTCGCCTTGAAACAGGGATTCATCAACATGCGGCTATACGATTTTATAAAAAGATTGGATATGGCTTGACCCAGCCATTTGGCAATTACCAATTGGACCCACTGAGTGTTTTTATGCAAAAGCATTTAACTTCAACTACAGAGACTAACAAAGGAAACTTAAGCTCTTATTACGTTGTCACGGTATTGAGTCCATTGAAAGGCCTGTCAACGGATTGCGCCGAAATACTTTCAAAATTAATTTCTGTGGATGCCAAACATGATGGTTTTCTTGGTCGAAATTCGTTTCAAAGTTCAGAAAGTGAGGTTTTTGCAGTTTCATACTGGCTTGACCGTCAGTGCATTTCAAATTGGTTATCCATTTGCTTTGAACAGAAGCATCATATTGGGAACGAAACGTTCTCAGGCAAAATTAAAATTTTCACGGCATTTGTTGAAGCTTAAACAAAGTGAATCACTATCGTTTTGTCAATTTTGTCGCGGAATCTAGCTCTATTGAGTTTGCTCATTTTAGAGACTGTAGCTTCTCGCTATTGGATTTTGCCAAACAATATGTACGGTCAATGGCAACGAAACTACAAATAGATTTCATTAGAAGCTGGCATTGATATCAGTGATTCGCTTGTCGAGAGATTGAATTCAGTATTGACCATCGATCCGTTTTCTATTGTTTCAATTATGCGCGCATCATGAGTTACGAAGTGCGGTCACCTATATTTAAGCGACCGCACACGTGAATTGAAATTTCTTATTTAATAAGCCTCCTGAGGAACTGGAGGTTTACCACCACCGGAACCACCGCCTCTTTGTTCAGAAAATTGCTGTAAGAAATCAGCTCGATTGATCATTTCATTATTGGAATTCACCAAGTCGGTCGTCGGAATCCCTTGGGAACCAGATGCCATAGTTGCATAGCCATTTGACATTGAGCCGTTACTTGCCGCCATCAAAGCATTTGAAAAGGCCTGTGAATAATTGCCATTACTAATGGCTCTCTCGGCCTGGTAAATGTTTAAGAGCATTTCTGTTTGGAATAGTAGCGCATCAGAATACCAATCGACAAGTGCATGCGCTGAAGAGGCGGACAAGACTGTCATCATAAAAAGTACAGACATTAATTTTTTCATAAAACTCCCTATTTCTTGTTTAGTTAAATTTCAAAACTTTGTTTTCTCTAAATCAGTTTGTATGTTCAATTCCTTGTATAATAATACGTTACACCTCCTCTGTATTTCACGGTCCTACGTCATTAAGGCGCGTAAGTAAGGCCAAATGACGAAGAAGCACCAACCCAATTCGATGTATTTATAGTATAGTTACCAATGACCGAAGAAGTGACCGTGCCTGAAAAAGTAAGTGTATTTAAACTCGGATGATAGACCCAACCGTAATTTGGGCAATCTTGCTTGGGAGCTGAAGCGGTACCGGACTGTGAACATTGAGTATAAGCATCGGCATTCTGAATCGTACAACTCATAGTTTGACCAACATGGTAGGTGGATTGCGTACAACTAATTGTCGGAACCAACTCTGCATAAGAAATATTGACCTGTGAAACCAAATTGCCGTTGGCTGCGAACAATGTGTAGTCACCTAAGGCACCAGGGGTCACGGATCCTTGATTGAACTTAAGCGTATTTGAGTCCGAATTGTAGGCCCAGCCGTAGCTCGTGCAGGGCAATGAACTCGCGCTCGATTTTCCTGATTGAGAGCACATCGTATTCGGTGTTGCATTTTGAATTGTGCAATTGATCGTCTGACCAATAAGGTATGTTGATTGTGTGCAACTGATGACTGGTGCGACGGGCACATAAGAGACCCTAAAAGTTGACCAGAGATAAATGTTAGAGGCATTTACGGCGTAAAGAGTATAGTTCCCAATTGTCGCTGGTGTGACAGCCCAATTCTTAGGGGTTGTTAGAGTTTTGGTAGCAGGGTTGAAAAGCCAGCCGTAGCCTACGCATGAGCTCATTGGAGCTGCACCGGTACCAGCTTGGTAACAGAGAGTATCGACATCTGCATTTTTAATTGAGCAATTGATATATTCACCCACTGCAAACGAAGGCTTAGTGCAGCTAATCGTGGGAGAGGGGACGCCAATATTACATTTGCTGTATGAGGCGGCGCTTGAAAGACCAAGGGTACCGTCTGATTTGAGATTACACGTGACCTGTTGTGGGGCACAGTCAGGGTCTATAGAGCTTGAGTATGCGGTAATACTTGTCCCGACTGGCACCGAAGTTTGCACGCCTGTATCAGAATAAGTGAGGGGGCAAGTCAAGGGAACATCTGAAACAATTGGTAGGTAGGATCGGACCAATGTCATGCTCGTATATGTTTCATTTAGGCCAAATCCAGCCATTACTGGATAATTAATACCGCAATCCTTTTGCGCTTTATTTACAGTATTAATACAAGCATTTTCGTCATTGTGAATAATGTTTGTAAGGTCACCACCAGCTAAATAAATTTGATTTAAATCGTCCATCGTATAGTTGGGATAATTTGGACAATTGAAAATACTCATTGAGCATAGTGCGTAGGCTTGGTTTGTAAAATTCGAACCCAAAATCATGATCAAATTTGCTATAAATATTTTAATTAAAGTTCTCATTGTTTTTTCCTTTTCTAAAAATGTTCAGTTTTCGATTTTCAATAAACTTTGTTCTCAATGTTTTTTCCCTATCAACGCAGTTCCTCAAAAACATAGCCGCCAAAGCCGCCGCCGCCGCCGCCAAAGCCGCCGCTACCGTTTTGGTCCCAGAAGCTATCTGGCACTGGTCCTCCCGAAGTTCCACTTTCGGGAATACTTGCGTCTCGGTTCTGGTTAATTCCGCCTCCTACTGGAGTGTTGTCGGATTTAGCTGGGAATGTAACTATCACATCAGATGCAGGAATGAGATTTCCGTCGAGGTCGTAAAACCTCATCTCGACCGTACCTTTTTTTATTGGGGTTGCAGAAGCTGCGTCAGGCGGATAAAACATTTCAAAGTCCCCATAATAAATCGGCCCACGACTAACTGCAACGGCTCCGCTAACAGCTTCATAAGGGCCATAACCTACTATGGTTTGGGACTTTCTGACTTTTGCAAGAACGATATTTTGTGCCCTTTCTAAATAAGCTCGCATACGAGGATTGCTCGGATTAAATTCTGCCAACATAGTCTTTAGATTCTGGATTTTGGGTATGATATATTTCATGGCGCCTGCGTTATCGCCCATTGCATTCGTCTTACCAGCACTAAAATTTAGTCTTGGAGACGCATTTGTAACTGCTCCAGGTATATTGCAGTTTAAGCAAACAATTCCAAAAGTATTTCCGGCGTACCAAACTATGGATAAAGCTTGCTGCCCAATACTGGCATTGCCAGAGTTACTCAATGAATCAACAACACCTGGTTGAGCAAGCATATCACTTATTTTGCTTATGAGTGCATTACTTGCGTTGGACATTTGTATTAAATTATTCTTAGCGCTATTAAAGAGGTTCATTCCGTTGCTTGCGATATATTGATTGCTTGCCCCGGCAAAAAGGCTGTCGTAAAGACCTAACTCCAGCGTATATGCACCAACTTCGCTGGCAGTGAAGTTTCCGCTATACAGATAGTTGTCGGGAATGTTCATATTTATAACTTGAACATTCATGGGGCCATCGTCTAAAGCAGTAATTGCATGAAATAACTCATGTGCCATAGTTACAAATTGCACGCCATCTGGATTCGCATTTGAAATGGTGATGCTTTCATTTTGTCCGTTAACCCGAGTTGTTCCTAAGTAACCTGGAGGCAATGTACCGATACTGACGGTAATATTTTGATAACTGCTATTTATTAAGTTCTTAAAATCACCAGCGGTCATATTTTGAAACATCACCAATGAAACAGCTGCCGAACAAATGCCCAGCAATATGTGTTTGCGAAATCTTGTGATGGTCGCTGCTTTGAGTAGCCGTTTCAAAAGGTCATAGCTGGTTTCTCCTTCGTGATTCAAAGAATCATACGTCTTCTTATAAAGGTCTTTGATTTGGTATCTAAATTTTCTCGTGGCATTTTTCATGTGGTTCCCCTATTTGAAAGTGTTTTGACTTCCCCGCTATTTGTTTAGGGACATCATTTCGTTCAAGGCACGATGCCCTTGATCTCTTAAGAATGACTTGCCTTGAGTAAGTTTTGAATGAACTTATTTGACGATAAGTTTTCCGAATTCCCATACAAATGGGGACTTTATTCTTTGCTGTTTCAAGACGAGATCGTTCTAAATTGAGATTTATTGATAGAGTTGACGGCAGAGCTGGGTAACTCCTGCCTATTACACGCCTAACCTACTCAATCCAAAAGAAGTAGTATCCGCTTCTTAGGAGAAGTGGATGCTCAGCGAAGCAGATCAATTTATTGCTCAGATTAGTCAGATGCGCGAGCAAGGGTTCAACGAAGTCGATGCGGGATCGAGTGATGCATTCAATTGGCATGAACGTTCGCTGTAAAGAAATTGCGAAGCTGACATTAGGGCCATATGAAACGACTACTCAATTTAGTCAATTTACCTGTGTCAAAATTCGAAAACATTGGTGCTCACCCAAGCTACTTCTGCCCGACTTAGCTTCTGCCGGAATTATCACTTTTGCTTAAGCTTTTATGGTACGGTTTCTCAACTCCGTATTCAGGGCGTTCCGCTCGAGTCTTCTGGCCTTCGCTTCTCGAGTATTCGTTCAATGGATATACGTCTCCTTCCTTGAAATTTACCGGTTGGCCCCGAACCCTGTCGACTCTTTGTGCTTGTGAAATGCAAGCCGCTCTATTTCACGGACGCTGGAGACTCTTTAACACTTTATCTCTCGGAGTTGTGATAAAAATCGCTGACCTGATTTCAAAATTCGAAAATTTATTTTAGCGACCGTGGAAAATGTTTTGCTTGGTGTTTTATCGCTTTTACAAAGGTAAATTCTTTATTCTACTCGGCTTCACAAAGAGTGGATTTTAAGCTGATAGGTCGATTAAGAAGGCGCTTGATTGCCGATATTACTAACTAGTTAGCCCATTCAAAAAGTATATCGCACCAATTGCCATCATAAGGCACATTGCACTTTGTTCCGAAATTTTTAATATTAATATACCAAGTACCCGTTGTTAAATTATTGAAAGTAGCCCCGCTGGTGGCTAATCGGTTCGGTTCATTAATTGAAAAGTATGACCCTCCCCGAAATTCTGGAGGTGCCGGAGCCGGCACTGTGAGCCAAAAAGCTGAAGCCGAAAAATCACATTTAGATTTTGAGATTGTTATGTATTGTGACCCGATATTTGCACTAACCTCAGCGTACGCGGTTGAAGCTGGCCATTGTTTTCCTAAGGTTGTATCTGTGGCCCTTACATTCAGCCGAATAACAACATTCGTTTGGTCTTCAAGTTTTACATACGAAAGAGCCGTCATTCCGCTGCTGCTAACATTAAACGATTGGCTGGCATAATGTCCCGTCTTAAACTTTACGTAGGGGCTTGCCGCATCTAATTCGTATTGGATTGGTGTAACGGATGGACATCCATCTGTTGTTACGGGCGGTGTTGGTGTGGGAGTTGGGCTAGTAGCCGGCGGTGGCGTAGGCGTTGGAGTCGGGCTCGCAGCCGGCGGAGTCTGACACAAACATGTCCAGTCGGCCGAGCTATCAATCACATTTTGTTTTTGACCAATATTAGCTTGAGTACAATTTATAGCCCTAATGGGAGGCCGAAGACTGAGCGGAGTTGGTGGAGCAAAATCATCAGCCCATTGCCAAGAGCACAATGGTCCATTAGCTGGATTGCTTGAATTCGGAATGGGTACGGGCGTAGCTGTTACTCCACCCGAATTTGCACTTAAGTTAAGGGACGCTTTTGAAACCGAATATGTATCGCCCGGGCTGCAAGCTTGAAGCATAAAGTAGAAGAGTGTAAGGATTGCAATGACTTCAACTCTTAGATGGTAGCCTTTTCGAGAATTCATTTTTCATCCCATTTCTGAGCATTTCAAAATATAGAAAATGCGTCTCTAAACATGCCTTATAGCTATTGTAATATAGGAATGGACTTTTAAATAGGTATTCAAGCTGAAGAAGTGTTGAATAGTAAAATTCAATGTTCAGTGAATTCAAATATTGTAATACCAAGTGATTAAACTTTGTTGTTGTGTACATTAATTTGACAACCTAAACAGTAAGAGGACCATGGCAAAAAGTTCATTATAATTACTGTAAGTATTTTCATAAAATGAACATAACAGTTTTTTATTTCTTTGTCTGATGCTTCACTCACACTGGCTCCAGTTATGTAACTGATTGTGTAGCTGCAGTCTCATCACGATATAGAAAATCGACTACGAAAATTCATCGATTCAAGCGTTAGATGATTGCCGTAACCGCTGCCACTTTAGTCTCGGCCACGATCACTGGTCCGTATTTATTATAAGGATGGAAGGAACACTTTAACTGGTGCTTCCCGGCGCCTTAATGGTTTTTAAATTCCAAAATATTCATCACTTTAGAATTTATTTTTGATTTGGATCCGTCAGTCCTGTATCAGGACTGACGTAGGCTCCCGAACGAATCATCTTTATTTGTTTCAGCAAACTCTTTGCTGCATTTTTTACTTCGATTTGAATATTTTTGTCATTATCGAGCTCTTTGTGACTTATCGCATAGGGTTTATAATAACCGATATATTGTCCAATGACAGAGCTTGCACTTGCCTGAATCAAATGCATATCGGTAAGCCAATCGGAAAGAATACGTCTCAGGTTTTCAACACCTGCTGCATCACCATGAACAACGACAGAAAAAGCTCTGCCTGCAAGATGTTTAGGATAATCCCAGCCCTCGAGTTCTAGTTTTTTTGCTTTTGCTGGATCTTTGCCACCTGTTAACGTCGGATCAGAATTGCCACCATCTGCGCAAACAAGCCGATCGATCATCAGTTTCAAAACGGAAGGACTCTGATACCAGTGCACTGGAGTAACAATCATCACGCCGTGAGCTAAAACCCACTTTTCATAAATATCAGCCATCCAGTCGCCCGATTGTGCTAATGCATGGTTAGGATAACAAGAGCAAGGCCAGTTGCAAAGAGGCATGGCAGTTGAAACGCAGCCTTTGCACGGAAAAATAACTTTGCCAAACTCAGCCGTGACTCTACTGAGGTCAAGGAAATCACATTCAAAGCCCCTTTCACGTTCAATAATTTTTTTAGCGATCTCAGCCAAACGAAAGGTTTTTGACATCTCACCTGGGCATGTTTGATCATTACGTGGAGAAGCACAAATCACGAGAATGCGAGATTTTGATTTAGCATTTTTTTGAATTTTTTCTGCTTTCTTGAGTTTATCACTGGTTTCAAGCCACTCGATTGGGAGCTCAAATTTAGGATCGGCAAATTTTGAGCCAGCGAGTTTTGACCGTGGACTTTTTCGATATTCAATATAATTTTTCCAAGCCACCTGAATAACACTTCGAAGTTCTTTTTCTACTGAATCAAATTCAGGATCATAAAATTTTTCACGCATACGTTTTTTAAATTCTGCTTCGGTCAAGGTGACTTTTAACTGGCCCTTACGCACATCCATTATTGGTTCCTTCCTGACTCACGATAAGAGTTGAAATATCGCATGCTCTCAACTGCTTAGTCAATTTCGCGGAGAGTAAAGTGGAAGAGATCAGGAGTTATATGAATTTTGGGGTCCAAATAAAGATCTTGAAAGCACATAATTCGATCCGATTTTTCATAGGCGTTTTTGTACACGCAGTCCACGTCTTCAAGTATCTGGTTTTTTCTTCAGTTAAGTGAAATTAATCAACAGCGGACACGGCGATGTGAAGCTTCTTGCTTAGAACGATACTATGGTAGGAAACACCTGGTAGTTGGCAATACTCAATAAATCTATAGCCGCGACTTCGGTACCATTCGACAAGCGATTTTGCAACTTCTGCGGTATCAAGAGCTAGCTCGTTGGCGCCTTCGGTCAAGGCAAATGATTCTGCAAATGAGAGAAGCTCTCCTCCTAATCCCTTTCCTTGAAATCCTGGCCTTATAGCGAATTGCTGAAACCAGAATACTCCTGGCTTTTTAAACCACGGGATTGGTTCAAGATTGTCGTCTTTCATGATTGTGATCGTACCCACAATTTCCGAATTCAAAAACCCAAGAAAGGATTCGCCACTTTTAAGTCGAAAAAGAGTTCGTTCCGGAGATTGCTCTGAAGTTGCCGCCATACCCGAATCAATCAGAGGCGCGTACGCCTTCTTAATTGATTTTGAAGCCATACCCAAACTTTCACTGAGAATTCGTTTCAAACAAAGGTGATATGGACTCAATAAGGGCTTAGTCCTTATTGCAATCTGACAAGTATGAACCTCGAGAAAAATCACTTAAATAGTGCATTCAATTCACTATAAGAATAAGACATCTCGAGTTTAGGATTTTTGTCTTCAAGAATTTTCTTTGCGATCAGCTCGTTCATCGGTGCAAGAATTGAAAAATGATTGGCGCCTTTGACTTCCATAAAACGAATAATTTTGCTTTTCGATGCCATGGCCATTTCACGAAAAGGTCCGATATTGCCGCCAGTGCCTTCGAAGACCCACGTCGGTGATTGAACGCTAGAAAGCCAGAAAATCGGCGATCTCAATTCCACTTCTTTACTGTCTAAAATATCAATTGGAATATAGCTGGGCTGACTTCTGTAAGACAATACATTACTAACTGGACCGAATGAGAAAATAGCACGAAAGCGATTAGAATACTCAGCTACCAAAAGTGCAAGTGTTCCTCCTGTACTATGCCCTCCAAGGTAAATGCGTTTTTGATCCACATAATCCAATTTCTCTAGATAATCCAACGCGGCCAGAACGTCTTGGATCTCACCGTAAAAGCCCTCTTTTGTCCCCGGATTTTCATTTCCGCCTCTTAGCGAAGGGAACATCATCACAATACCGAGCTTGCGGTACGCCGATGCACTTTGATCATTTAGTCTGTCTGCCTGAGTCCACACATCGCTAAGTGAATTGCAATCACCTCCGGTGATCCAGATGATCGCGGGATACTTTTTGCCATCATTGCGAGATGGAGTGACATACGCACCCAAGTCTCCGACCGGAGCAAGGTATTTTACGTTTCGAAAAATCAGTTCGGGCGCCTTAGGCATACTCTGGTGAGTTAATACTTGTGGGCGGATAGTTGTTTTAAAGGATTTTCGAGCTTCGGCCAAGGCTGAGGCTTTGACGGTCTCAACTGCGGGCCTTTGTAGACTTGGGTTCGTCCCTACGACTACTGCTACAGAAGTCTGAACGTCTGTGGGTGAAGAGCATTTTCCTCTCTGGATTTTACTCGACATTCCGTTAGGCGATGTGCACCTGACCCACGTCGATTCGGCAGCTGAGGTTGGAGGACCATACACAATTAGCAAGAGGAGCATGATGCGAATTGGATTCATTAATAAAAACTAATCTTCTTCCTTTCAATAGTCAATTTTAGTGAGAGATTGAATTCGACACCGATAATGGTCGGGTTTATGATAAGAAATTCTTGACGCAAAAACAGAGGAGAACAAATTCTTTAGTTCTCTCTATAGCGAAGTTAGTAATTCGAAACGTGAAACCTGGGCATTTCTTTGGTCGTTGCAGCGGCAGGATGTGACCACCTACTCGCCCAAGTATTTCAAGGTATTAATCGAAAACTTTTCAGATACAAAATATTATCAGGAAATAATTCAAGAGTGTGGATACTTCAGAAAGTTTGCGGGAGAAAATAGTCAAAAAGCGCAGTAAATGTTTTCAATTCAGGTTTTAGATATCTTTGACCACATCCAAGTGTTTGGGACCTTCCCCTGTTATTTAATGGCAAGCTGTCCAAACCTCGACTTCGATTCATTTGTTTTTAGGCCGGAGTTTTGCAGGCCTTTAACCTAATCTTGTTTTTAGATATCAAACAATCGTAAAGAGGTTCTTATGCAATCGGCATTGACAATTTTGAGCGTTTTATTGGTAGGACTTTCCGTAACTGCGCAAACTTCAATCGAAGACGCGCAAAAGAATGTCTGCATCGACCAAATCAAGGCCGGCTATAAAGTTTATAGCACTGCGATCAACCTCGACATAGCATCTGAAACTATGAAGCGCATCGTTTCTCAACTGACACCTGACGAAGCCAGAATTGTGAGAGAACAAGCTAAACGTCATGAAGAATTAGCTTCTCTTGATCTCCAACTACAGCTTCTAGATAAAAAATACGCTGATAGCCGAGATGATGATGAGAAATTAACTCTCGCCACTCAAATACTAGAAAAAAGAAACGGCATGAAAAGAAACAATCAAGATGTAGCCGCCAATAGAGCTTTGACTGCGCCTATTTTTCAAAAATTAGCTGCTGTTGCTGTGGGTTTAAAATCAGGTGCTCAAATTGATGCAAAAGTAGTAGAGTATCTCACAGCTGATGGAAGCAAGCTCAAACTGACATTTCCAATCCCAAAGGCCCAGCAGATTCAGTTCACAACTCACGGCGGGTACTTTGATTCACCTAATTTCTTTCCAAAAGAATTTTCTGTGTCTATTTCTGCCATTCAAGGAATCGATTCTCCAGAGGTTTTGATTAGCGGCACAAACGGACTCAATGGCGACGCTATGAATGTCGCAGATTTCATGTCTCATTATCTTTCGCCTCCCTCATGTTACGTTTCAGCTGACAAGTTACGAGCGTCGCTAAAATAGTCAAGACAGCCATACAGCTGAGTAGTGATTCTGGGGTCTAATTAGAGAGTTAGAGTCACCTTTAGCTTGAGAGTGAGTGCCGCTTTAAAAGCGAATACGTCAAAAAAGAATATTGTTCCATTCCGAAAATTGGTGCTAAAATTGAAATAGATGCAAAAAAAATGGATGTTTCTTTTAGTTCTTGTAGTTGGAGCGCTATTTTTTCGCGGGACTTTGATTTCAAAGCGCTCGTCAATCGAAACTCCACTGAGAGCCTTGGATCCGAGTGTCACGTCTATCGAACCGACGAGCCGCAGGGCTGACAATTCGACCATAAAAAATCAAGACCGCAAGTTGAATTCTGTTACGAATTCACAAGCCTTATTCCCAGATTTAGACGATGAAGAGACCAAGTGTTGGGAAAAAATCAATTCCCAAATCGCAAGCAATGAATTCTTGCCGCGTAACCGCGACATCCTAAATAAAGTAGTTGGGCCCTGGTATGACTCGAACTCGGAAAGTGTGAAACCCGAGGGATCTATTCAAGGTAGGTTTCTACTAGCCTTAGCTCGGGCCGATCTTCTTCAAGGCAGACACTTACAAGTCGATAATGATGAAGCTCTCATGTTGTTAGAGGACGTGATCGACGAAGATCCAACGAATTCAGCCCCCTTCCTATATGCAGCCATCATCGCGAGGAGAACTGGTCAGTTAGAGCGCGCAACTTATTTTCTTTCGCGGGCCAAAGCAAGTAACCACTTCGACTCCTATGTCACTGACTATTCGAGAACTCTTTTTGCACAAGTGCAAACTTCGTCTGACTTGATTGAGGCTATTTCAAATTGGGCGCAGGCTCCTATTCCCGACTATGTGGCTCTTAAAGATATGTTGATAATAAATGAGGATACTCAATTCGCTCATCAGCTTTTGGCTGGTGGACTCACTGAAGGCAAAATTGATCTAGATTGGATTCCCGTTGAATACGCCATCGGCCGTGCCGTATTAGAAAAAACACATAGTGCCGCTCCTTACCCGTCCTATCGGGATCTTATCGGCGCCAACAGAAAGAAACTCCAAATGTTTGATGGCGAGCTGATGTCCAATTTAATTCGCTCATCGTGCAACGTTGATTCTCTGGCACCTCTAGTGAGTTCCATGCAAAGCTATTTTAGCAAATAGCTTGTTGGGAGAATTTAATCCGCTTACAGATCAAATTTGAGCCAGTTGCTTCTGTAATTTGAATCAATATCAAAATTTGGCACGGCTAAAGAAATGATTTCATACTCTCTAGCAAGAGATAAACATTTAAGCTAGATTAGCCCCTCAGTGACTAAATTAATATTTAAAGGAGATCGAAATGAAGTCTTTATTTTTTCTAATGGCGACGGTTTTCACAGCTTCGGCATTTGCTATCAGCACTCCACTTCAGCTGAGTAAGAGTACTCTTCGCTTAGCACTTGCGTCCGTAAGCTTAGATGAAATGACACAAATTGTATCATTAAAAAACTCCAACTCTTCGGTCATATTAACTTACGTTAACAGCAAAGGAATTTGCTACGATCAGAAGGTTCCAATTCAATATGATAATCAGGGCATGCCTTCAGTACCCGAGACTCTACTTCCGCCACCCTCCATTTGTAAATAAATTATTCATTTCGTCCTTAGCGGAGGCCAATCCGAGTGTTTAAAGTCGATTGGCGGATAATATTCTTAATAGATATAGCCATTCAAAATCCTACCCAGGGCCCTTTAAGTCCTGGCTTGAGGTTTTGCGGCCCTTTTCATTTTTTAGTTTTAACCTGAATGACGGCATCCATTGGGACAGTCATCGTGATTGGGGTACCAAATTTCATTGGCTCTATTGTCTTCTTCTGAGTATCAGAAAGCTTTGCCTTGCTAAGAGTGAAAATTTCGTTCTTGGATAAGATCATAAATGTCTTATCGGTCTTTCCGTAAATAGTGCCTTCAAGATTCATAATGCCTGAGGCAAATACCGACGAACTAAAGGCTAGAAGGAATATGATTTTGTGAATGATATTCAATTTGTTGCTCTCGCGGGTTTCGCTCCCCGAAAGTAAGTCGCGCCAAATGCATCTGGAGTACTATTGGATTTCAAATTGTAAAGCAAATCCTGTTGGCAGCGTGAGGGGTGCGGGCAGTCGCCATTATCTTCGGTATTACAGAGTAAAAACGAGGTGTGTGGATTGACTCCCATTTTTTGGTAATTCAGAGCTAGATACTGGGATTTTGCAAGGGCGTTTTCTCCTCCGGTATAGCCAGCTGATTTAAAGCTGTCCTCTAAATCAGGATTGTCGACAAGACAAAAAGCAGTTTCAGAGCAAACTTTTTTACGTTCATTTCGTTGGGGTTTTCCGTCGGAGTTGCAACTAAGAAGGCCCGATTCAAAAGTTTGATTGATAAGTGTCGGCAGCTGAAAACAGACATATTTTATTGGAATATTGTCATCTGAATGAGCTGAAAACGACATAGCCGATGCAAGAGCAATGAGTAGATGTTTCATACTTACTATCTTAAATTGAAAGAGTTCATATAGCCATTCGTTTGCAAATGATCAGGCTTAAGTCGGGACTTCTAAATATGTAGCCGTTAGTTCTTATCTTTGGAAACACGTTTGCCACCAATAAAAGCTCCTTTTTTATCTTCGGCATCATATCCATCCTCTGAAGATTCTAATTCCTTAAAACTCTTGAGGTCGGCGTTGGCAATTTTAAAAGGCTTTGGTCCTAGCCAGAATACAAAGTTTGCGTCTGTGCCGTATCCTACATACCCATTTTTAAAGCTTTTTGGATCAGCCTCTGGGACAATTTGGTCCCTGACATATACACGCTGATCATCACGCGCCCAATACCCATCAAAACTTTCAAATTTAGACAAATTCACAGACTCCAATCTTTTAAATTCTGCCAAAAAGTTATTTTGATGATAGATCGTGTTTTCGCTATTAAAATAATGGTGAGAATTGTCGGTACGTTGATGTTCGATCATTCGGGTACTCGCTTCAAGATCTAAAGCTTTGATCGAGGCATCTCCACCACTAATTAAATAAAATTTTTTCTTCACGCGAGCTAAAAATGGCGTCAAGAATTCTGCTAAATGGGCATCCTGAAAATTTGCAAATTCTTTATGAAAATAAAAACCTCTAGAGTCCGCAGCCATGGTCTGTGCATAATGCGATTTGAATGGGGCAAAATCAAATTCTTTAAAAGTTTTCACATCAGCATTTTTTAGTTCAAAAATGTCCGGTGAGTCGGGATTTCCTTGCGTATAAAAAGCCTTATTGTCTTGGGTATAATACCTCTTTGCTGAGCTGAATTAATGTCGTTCCATAGAATTTCCTCGAGCGTTAAAAGAACTAATTAAAAAGATAAAAAGGGCAAGATTAAAACAATTATTAGGCATAAGATCTGAGTGAAGCAAATTTTTTGAGTGAGATCAAGTGCTGCGATTGCTGGCCCAGATTAAAGTAACCGAACCCGGCTTTTCTTTAAAAATGACTGCCTTGAAATATCAAGTTAAGGTATTCTAGGCATACTTCAAGACCTATCATCGAGAGGTCTTGAACGCTTTACTATTGTTTTCATTTTTAATGATTTTTAGAAGAACGCTTGCTAAGAGAAACTGCTATTTGAGATTTCAACTATTAATTATAATAATCGATTATTGCCAGCGACAAAAATAAGAGGATTTTTTATTGCAATTAAAATTGCAATAAATACCGCCGATATTGAATTGATCTCCTGGAACCATAAGTTTTGCGGAATGCGGAACTCTTGCGGTAATTTTACAATCCATTAAATTACAAATCATTTCAAAATTAACTCCCCGCACTTCTTCAAATGGACTGTTACGGCCTAAATCTGCATGGTAAGGCTTAAAATAATAAGTATACTGCTCAAAGCTTCCACTGTAGTTGCCAACGGCAAGTTTGACTTCATTGCCCTTTACTACTATTCCATTTAATTCGTTTAAAGAAGAAGATTCCCATTTGCAATTGCCCGAATAAGCCGCGTTAACATTAAAAATGATAAGAGAAACACTTACAAGAAATTTAAGATTCATTTAAAACCCACATTGAACATTCTGATAGCAAGAGCTGAATTTGTATTGGAGATCTTTTAAAGTCAATTAGAAATTACTCAGTGCTTACGGGCGTGCCAGTTCACGAAAATATCAGAAAGAAATCGTCAATCTCTTTTCCTCATATATGCTCGAAGCAGGTTCGGCCCAACAGAAATGACATCAGGATTTGGCGTAGGCGTCGGCGCCGGAGCGGAATCGCTTGCATTGATAACAACGCTGTCGCCATCTTGATTACAAAGTATATATTTGTGAGGAATGGGTCTAGCTGCCATCTCATTCAGCCTTTGAAAGTTCAGCAAATTAAAATCACCAGCAGAGCTAAGCTCGAGAAAAAGATCTGCAAATGTATAGTCGACGATATCCGCATAGGTTTTCAGAAAGCCACGATCAATGGCCAGAGGAGAGGTGTTGAGGTCAATCGCAAGGGGTTGATCTTCGCTCCAATCGAAAATTTTATCGACGCTAACAAAGCCTGAACCTTCGGTACATGGGAGATCATAAATCGGATACCTTAGGTGTAGTGCGAATTGATTTGGAGAAATCCAAGTAAAGCCGACTTCTTTTCTTTTATCAGTTTGAGCTAATATCGAATTGGGCGAGGAGTGTTTGACAGTATATTTTTCAGAAAAATGATCCGCTCCAATGAATTCTACAGTACTGCAGTCTGTCTGCGAATAAGCGTCAAAGGGATTTACATTGCTAAGCAGATCCCTGCTCACTTCAAATGCTGAGTATGCGGCGATCAGCTTAAATTCTTCACGTGCAGGATGCTCTGATTCAAAGCTAAAGTTTTTAGTTACTCGCAAAAGTTTGAGTCCCGGATCCAATGCCAAAAAAGCTTTTGAAAATTTATTGATATCAAGGCATATGCCCGAGACTTGCTCTAGTTGTACTGTCTTAATAAGCTCGGAGTTCTTAGCTGGTGTCGGCCCCAGAGGGATGGGACCTGCTGACTGAGAAGTTTGGTTTGAGCAAGCGGTCAGTAGCGCGACAAGACTGAGAAAAAAGTAACACACGCAGTATTTCATCAGAAAACCTCAATCGAGCGAAAAAGAGAAGGCCGAAACCTTCCCTCAAAAATAATTACTTAGCTTGTACAGCGGGTGCCGGAGCTTGAGTTGGCACTTGGGTAACAGGTGCCTTTAATTCTTCTTTTGGCGCTTGAGTAACAGGCGCTTTAAGTTCTTCTTTTGGCGCTTGTACAACAGGGGCCTTTTCTTCTACTTTTGGTTCTTGCTGTTGCTTTACTTGAGGAATAACTTGCGACAAATTCAAGATTACCTTCATGTTATTGCAAGACTGCTCTTTGCTTACCAATTGTGGTTGTTGGGCATTCAGCTCTTTACCTTGTAATTGTGGCTGTTGTGCATTCTGCTCTTTGCCTTGTAATTGTGGCTGCTGCTGTTGTGGTGCCGCTTTACATTCGTTGAAATTAAATGTCAGTATTCCGCTTCCTGGAGATTGCGCAGTGGCTGCAGGAGTGAAAGTCGCTGGGAAACTATCAGCACGGAATCCTTCAGGAGCTTTTGTTATTGTTGAAGATGAAGAGTTGATAACAAATACGATTATTGAACCTGAATAAAGATGCAACGTGCCATCGGTCATCAAAGTCGCAGAGTCGATGGATTTGAGCGCAGATACATCTGTGGCCATGACAGAAGAAGCTGCGATACTTGAATCATCGGTCAAACTGAGCTCGTGATTATCTACTGAAACCTGCATTGACGACACCGAATAATTGGCCGAGATCGAAGCTGCTGGTGCAGAAGTAGCATTGTTTGCAGGGACTCCATCCACTCTTACGACAGGACTTGCTTTTACCGCAACTGGAGTCGCGGATGTTGATGCATCATTGTCTCTCGGTTGGCAAGCTGCCGCTGCTACCATCACCAATGCGAGTTGCCCGAAAACTAAATATCTTGATTTCATAAAACCTCCTAAGGATTGAAATCGCATGACCATTAAATAGAAATCTTTACTAAGTGCAGATTCTGCAACTGCCGGACCAGTCCTCAATGCGCTTTGCAATTCAGTTAGGATCACTTTTGAAACAAACGAGTACTAAAAAGCCCCAAAGCTCATCAAAGAAAAAGCCCCATCAATTTCTCGGGAGCTTCCGCGCTATGCCTCGCTCGCCTAGATCTTAAAGATCCGCGGTATATATTTTGCTGGAGTAAAATTATTTATCTGCGGGGGGCGCTATGAAAAACGACAAATTAGCTTTTGGTTTCGTGTCTATACTTATAATGTCTATAATTATAGCGTCTTACTCAAAACCGCTTTTTGCCTTTGATAGTCTGCAAGAATATCTGCAGGCATTTCAAAATAATCCGGCATTAATGGCAGAACGGCGCCCAGACTTTGTTGATGAAAATGGTCAGACGCATTCGCGGGGATATATACGGCCCGACGAATCAGTGGCTGATGTTCGACTTCGCAATGAATATCGATTGCTAATTATGAATGTCGCAAGTTCTCCGGCTCCAAATGCAACAAATACAAAAAGAGTTGATGCCCCGGAGGTACTCGTGGACCCTGGCACTCTCGTGTATAGTTTGCGCGAGATGCAATTGCAAAATCTTGCCGTCGGTGGCGCAGCAGATGGCGTTTGGGCGGACTCCTACTGGCCTTTCCGTAAAGGACTTATAGGATTTCGTTACGCCGATCCAAAAGTGATAAGTACAAAAAATTGGGAAACCAATTTAGCTTATTATAATGACAATCCACCTGAGGCTATTGTCGCTGAGGGTAACGCTGAGGCAATCGATGTTCTCTCGCCAGCTGAAAAATATGACATTTTGGTGGGCGATACTAACTTCAGTCTCACAAAATACTCATGGAGTCAGGGTAGTAAATATATAAAGGGCGCAAACGGAGTCCCGTCATGGGCAGGGATCTGTCACGGATGGGCAGCAGCTGCCTCGATGAAGGTTGCAATCCCTACGGGGTCGCTTACCTTCAAGTCACCGAGCGGATTGTCGGTGAATTTTTACCCTCAAGACGTCAAGGCTTTGCAATCGATGTTATGGGCAAATTCACCACCCAAAACACGTTTTGTGGGTGATCGCTGTGAAATCGCGAAACTGCCGCGCGACTCTGTGGGTAGAATAATTGACGACGCTTGCAGAGGAGTAAATCCGAGCACCTGGCACGTGGCCCTCATCAATCAGCTCGGCGTGCATCACCGAAGTTTTGTCATGGATCTTGGTCATGATGCTGAGATTTGGAATTATCCTGTCGTCTCCTATCGCTATCATTATTTCAATCCGCAGACTTGGCAGGAAGGTTCAAGCTTGCGCTTCACTGCAATCCCACTTAAAGATTTTACGATCGACAAATTCTCAGATCACCGTTCGCCCGATGCTCACTTCATCATAGGAGTCTCGCTTGATATCACTTATTTAGTAGAGGTGATTCCAACCCGCAAAGCCATGCCCAATGCTCCAAGCAAAACGCTTCGCCTCATCTACGATCTCGAACTCGACGATAATATGAATATCATAGGTCAGGGTGAATGGTACTCGAATAGCCACCCCGATTTCATTTGGACTTTTGCTGCCGACGCACAGGCAGTTACTTTTGCTGACCCTGCTTTCAGCACCCAAGTATGGGACATATCGGATCCAATTCCTATAAGTTGGCGTGAGGCGGCCGCAAATGCTTCGGCTCACGGAAGCCCATTGAGCTCTATTCTTCACCACTTTCAGGAGCAGCCATAAAGCGAGAGGTAGACCTATTTCTTGGTGTCGTTTTCACGAAAACGCGTCAACATTTGATTGTATGAAATGGCGAGTTCCTTAAAGTAGTCGTTTTCACGAAAGTGAATTTCATTATACTGGCCAGTATTCTTAGCGTTTTCCATATGTCGAACAAGTCTATAAATGGGTCCCACTATGCGATTGGATATAACCATACTCAAATAACAAACTACGATAATTAATAATATCAATAATGAAAAAACAATCTTGTCATTTCTCCCGAATGAGTCAAATCCAGTCATATTAATGAGCAGCATTTTTTCAAACGAAAAAGCAATAAACATTCCCAGCGAAAGAAATAATATCCCCATCGTTACTGCATACCTGAGCAGGACGAGCTGAATATTTGAATTTACAATTAACTTTCTTTTAAAATTACGGGACCACATTTTCTTTTTAAGTGCTTTCATTTTGCTCTCCCAAAAGATCGTTTACACTACTAAGATATTGGCCCAACAATACTTTATAATGCAAGTCTATTTAGCTAAGGGTCAAAATCGAGTCCAACTGCTTCTCACTCAATCTAGAAAGCTATAAACTACGTGCAGTACAATCCACAGCTTGGTATTTCATCTCGAAACTTTCGCTTTTCTCAAACAATCGTCCCGAATAAATCAATTGAATCTCCTTTGGATTTTCGACTTTATAAATCTCACATAGTTTCTGACCCAAGCGCCCTACCACAGGAAGCAGTTCAGTTCTCCGTAAATTAAAAAAATACTTGTATTCATGTTGAAATAAAAAGAACCCTAACTTTTGCCTGAGCTCAGCCATATAAATGGGACGATTTTTATCCCACGACTTAATCAAAGCCCGCCATTCGCCCGACATTGGCGGCGGCGGCGAAAACATATACCAATTGTGCCCCAAAAAAATATTTTGTCGTCCGTCAAAAACACTCAAGTCTCCGACATCCTTAATTCCAAAAAAACCTATCAGCAAGAGAGCAATTGCGATTTTTTGTGTCCAATGAAAAATACCTGGAGTCCCCTTACCTGGTTTTATTTCGGTCGAACGAAAGCAAAACATAGCAATCTCTAAAAATAAAAATGGCATTGAAAGCCAGCTCAGACGCATCAATAGATTCGCTACTAAATGATAACCAATCGTTAGCACACTCATAAAGGTTCTTGTACGAGACAAACGAACGGAAATGAAAGCTGAAAATCCTGCGAACATTATTGTCAAAATCGCCGAATAGTTTAAAAATAGCATTTGAGAAGAATCAAGCTTCACCGGCCACCTTAATAACTCAACATGATTGAGTGTGAACTTGAGGCCGTCTCCCCTACCCCAAGCACTCGAAATCTTAAATACAAAATTTAAAAAATAAATGATTGAGTGAAGCAAAAAGAGAGGAAACATTTCTGCGATTCGAATTTTTTGCTTACGATTGTTAAAAGTAACAGTTGGCACAAGCGCAGCCATCAGACAGAAATAAACCAAAGAGTAATCACCACGATTGCTGAAAATAAAATTTCGCTGATTTAAAAGAATCTCTAAAAGTGCAAGCAAGCCAAAGGAAAATCGCTGAGGCCTCTTAAATAGCGTTAAAATTGCCAAGCCAAATATTACAATGAGAATCTGCGGCCCCACATTTTGAGATAGCGCCAAGACACCCGAAGTTAAATATAGATCGGCGATTTGAGGAGGGAAAAGGCTTTGGTTACCGTATATTAAACTCGAATCGCGAAAGTAGGCGTAAACTTGAATCAGAATTGATAAAATCAAGCCAATTTTAAAGATTAATAAAGGAACTATCGATATTTCAAGAGCGAGTTCTTTTTTACTTAAAAATGGATTTAATTTCATAACATTAAAATATAATGTAAAAAGCTCATGATCACAAACATCCCTATGACGCTTAACCAACCACTCAATTTATCGCCAGCAGGAAACCAGCGCGTGAATCGCATACCAATATATACCAATAATCCATGCCCCATAAAAAATGCCATCTTTTTCAGATAAGTACGCGACAAATTATTGGTAAAAACCGCTCCAAGCAATTCGTGATTGTAGCCGCCTAAATGAATAAACAAAGTTGCACCAAAGACCGTCATCACTCCTAAAAATTGGCTTCTCGTCGATTTATAAATCGGAAAAAATATAAACCTAAAATACCAATCATAAAAATGAAAGTTCCAACGACGCCAGCGATCCTGTGGGTTGGTTGCAAGAAGCGGCAAATCGTATGCCTCTGGCACTTCAATTCCGAACCACCAAAAAAGTGCAGTCGGAATTGTAATATTCGAATAACTAAACAAAAAGAAATATAAATAATTAAACCCGCCGCCGAGAAACCATGCAAGGTAGGAACCATGATGCAAATAAAAAACCTTATGCTTTAACAGCTGCATGACCGCCGTTCCCATAAGTGCAACTAGTCCTAAAAGAAGATAGAACATAGCCTTAGCTTTCAAGCGATGTCTCTCACCCCTAAAATGCCACTGTTTAAATTGCAACGGCAAGGGCGTAATAAAATTGGTTGGACTCAACAAATAGGTAAAGAAACGAAGATTCAAAAATTTAAAACCAATATGATTACTCGACTCAGCAGACAATACAGAAAATATAAAGATATATCGATACGGCTGAATGACCCAAAAACTTTCAAGAAAATGTTCTTGCCCAAATTTGGTAAAGAATATAATGAGGCCCATTTCTAGTAAGAAGAAAATCATAAGGCGTGTCGAAACCTTAAGACTTCGACACGCAAAGAGAAAAAACATATGCGATGACAAAACAAAAAACATTGAGACGCGAATCAAGAGCGGATGATAAATGAAGCTCTCATAAGAAGTCATTTCAGGTATGAAGTAAAAGGCCAGCCCAAAGGCGACAAAAATTGAAATCTGGGCCGCTCCACGGCAGAGTAAAACGATATAATCAGTAATAAGAACCAGTGGCACCAAACTAGGAATAATCCAAAAATAGCGCAGCTCAAAAAAACTTACGCTTTGCCCTGTGAGCTCAGGAGACCTTGAAACATATCTGAAAAATAATATATAGAGAGTCGAAATCAAGCCAACGCTGACGCCGATGCGCAGCTGAAGATAGCTTTCATTTAACAAAATTCGATTCAATAGCCTGATGAGTCTATTTATAAGCTTGTGAATGCCCTGATATACAAACTCAGGGCTTAGTTTCTGACAAAGTTGATGCGCGGCGGATATCATTGTACTCAGGGTTCCAAACTTCTATCACAAAGTCTATGTCAGAAACTCTTGTTAAGCATTTTTATGAATTAACTTATCCGCAGAAATACTAGCAAAAGTAATTTTTTTAACTGATGATAAGTTGCAAACCTATAATGGATCGAAGGGTATACATTTTGGATTAGCGAAAAGATGAAAATCAAAGCTAGAAATGGAAGTCTCATTTGAATTTAAAAGCCAAAGTATCAAAAATTGTCGAAGATTTAGGCGGAACAATTGATTCAACAGAACCGATCAATAAACAATTAAATAGCTTGGCGCTTGTTGAGCTCATTATCAGGCTTGAAGAAACGTTTAATTTTGAGATTTCGCCTATAGAATATGACCAAAAACAATTTATAAGTATCGATTCTATAACATTAATGGTTAGCAACAAAATTGAATCATAGTATACTAAGGTGTGACTAAATTATTTACTTAGGAAAAAGCTTTGATAGGTAAAAAGATTAAATCATTGTTGACGCTGATTCTGATTGTCTTCATTGGGCCCCAGAGCCTAATAGGCTTTACGAACTCAACATCTGATAAGAAGTTGCAAGAATATTTAAATGATATCAAGGTAAAAAAAGAAGCTTTTGCACAGGTCACAGATCAAACCCCAAAAACGGACGCCCCCATTGTAGTGCATTTTATTTGGGCCTCGTGGTGCGAATATTGTGAGAAGGCCTATTTGTCTTTAAAAGAACTAAAAGAGAATCCCGAAGCGAATGGCAAAATTCAAATATTAGGGTATTGTTTAGATGAAGAAATTAACTTAGCCGTAAAGGATAAATTAAAAGCTATGCCCGCGATTGAACACTTTCATGTAGTTCGAAGTAAAATCAAAGCTCCATCAGAAATGAATCGGCTACCCGCCGTCTTAGTCGAAAACAAAAAAACCAAGGAGCTTACCGCCTATACAGGCTATACAAATGAAAGATTTCGCTATATGAAAAAATCCATTTTACGAAGTCTTTCGGACCAAACGGGAGACGTCAATGAAGACTAGGGGCCCTAAGTCTTATAAGTTGAGCACAGCTTTAGGTTTCAGTTTAGTTGAAGCCATAGTTTACGTTGCTTTAGGCTCGATGGCACTCACGACTGCGTTTTCAGTTTTGAAGATTTCGTCAGAAATGTCGAAGTCCGCAAACTCATTTGTTAAAATTAGCGATATTCGATCAACGCTCTTGAACAATTTAAAAAGCGATACCGCTTTTACAAACTCAATCAGTGCCCCAGCCAATGCTGGCGTGTTTGCCTGTCTCAACAACAAAACGGATTGTCACGGCCAAGGCGGAGCATTCAATATTTACGATGCGCAAGGAAATCAAGTTTCGCGAGTTTCTACGCCAGGAAGCTCCGAGGGCTTTAATAAAGACGGCGTACCTTGCACTGGTTTTGATCTGGCTAGTGGTAATGACAGTTGCCCTTATAGATTCGTTGCCACCTGGGCACCGGGTTGCCCAAGCGCAGGAAGCTGTTTGAATCCTGTAGTGCAAATTAAAGTAACATTAGATGTTGCCCCTAAAGATACTTCTCAAATTGGCAATATGAACGTTTCTTCGTTTGAAATTTTTTATGTTAAATCAAATTTTTCGGCTACATTGAGTGATACGTGCACAAAAATGGGCGGCATTCTTAACCCCGATCAAAGTTGCACTTTGCCTTTTTATAGTGGACCTTGTCCTCGAGGTGATTATCTGGTTGGCTTTGACAATAATAATAATAAAATTTGCCAGCATCTCAAAGGTGTCGATTGCCCCAGAGGTCAGGTATTATTGGGTATAGACAATACGGGAATTGCCCATTGCGGACCAGGCTGCACGGATCCAGTAGGAACCAGCTCGGGTAGCATATGGTAAAAATTATCAAAAAAAAATTTGGAGCTCGGCTAATAAGCAATAAACAGGGTAGCTCTTTGGTGATGGCCCTGATCATTGTGCTTTCAGTTTCGATGGGCTTGATCGTCATTTCAAATTCATTTGTGTCGAGCTTTGCATCAAAAAAGAAACTTGATGACGTGACCATGCTTCAAACTCTTGAAGACAGTGTTATCTGGACCATTGAAAACGATGAAGCCTGGAAAGCCATAATTACTAAAGGTGGCGCGGCCATGAATTGCTTAACCACGAACGGCTCTGTTTGCGCCGCAGGCACAACTCCTTTTGATGTCTATCTCGAAGATGGCGTTACTGTTTTGGCAAGTGGTAATCCTGCAAGCGGCAAAGGTTTTGATTACAACGGAACAAGTTGTGTAGGATTTTCTGCGGCCGTTAAAAACGACAATTGCCCTTTTGCCTTTTCAATTACCTGGACACCTCAATGCGCAGGTGCGTGTCCTCCGACACTACTTTCGGTCACAAACGGAGTGGCCATCGACCCCAAAATTCAAATCAATATTCAAATCTTACTTTCAGGAAGTCGAGACGACTTTTTTAAAATTAATTTGGCTCAACATTTTCAAAAACAGTTTTTACGCGGAAGTGCCGCTGGAACATTGGCAGCGAGTTGTCGCGCTTCTCACGGAAGTTATGACCCGGTAACAAATACTTGCCAGGTTTCTGATGTGACTTGTCCCCTAGGCCAAGTTTTTGTAGGCTTTCAACCGGATGGAACAAGCGTTTGTCGAGACAATGGCTTTTTAGACAAAAGCTGTGGCTCTGGATTCGCTCCGGTAAAAATAAATCCTGGTGGAGGATTAGAATGCTGGAAATTTTAAAAAGACTTCGAAATCAAAATGGAGTGGGTATCGTCGAAGCCATGGTTGCTTCGTTAATTATTCTCATTGGATTTATTATCTTATCTGATGGTTTTCAATCCGTCATTTCAATGAGAACTTCTCTCAATCACAGTTTTAATTTATCTCAGGTGCGCGGTAAAATTATAAGTTCAGTTAGTACAGGCAATGCTTTGGCGCGAACCATTGCTGCAAGCGCCAATATGGATTGTCTTAAAAACCATACCGACTGCGCAGGCCGTAAAAATAATGACTGGCCAATTTCAGTGGTTGATGAATCAGGCGAAATATTGACGGACCCAAGCCAAGCAGCTTTAGGTCTTCAAGAAGATGGCAGCACTTGCAATGGCTTCGACGCTGCCGCTGGCAGCGACACTTGTTCATTTCAGTATTCAGTGACTTGGCGACCGATCTGTCAGCCTGTAGGCGGCTGCATGAATCCACAAAATCGATTTACCGGAACCTTCAGCTTCAAGCCAGTAAATAAAGTAGTCACTTCAGTAAACCTTAATAAATTTAATTTTGTTGTCTTCCCGTCTAAAATTGATGGTGGTCTAGCTCAAAACTGCACATCCTTTGGAGGCACATTTAATGCTGGTGATGGCAGTTGTATATTGCCCCTGGTCGGACTTTGTCCACCTGCTCAAGTCGTAATTGGTCTCAATGGCGCAAATCAAAAAATATGCGGATTTCTTTTTGTTGGCGTTTGTCCGCTTCACACTGCGATTGATCGTATCGACATCAATGGTGCCTTAATTTGCAAACCTATTATTACCTGCCCCGGATTTACAAGATTTAATACCTTTATCCCATGGGTCGCAGGCCCTCGTGATGGGAGTGGTGCGGACGGCTCAAGTTATACCGGCGATGGAGGTGGGGATGGTTGCGATGGCGCTGATGGTTGCGATGGTGGCTCTTAGCAAAGAAGGCGATTGCCCACCAAGATTGGCTCAAGATTCAGCTCTCAATATGGCCGCCTGCGGCCATATTGATGGACGCAAATTTTTTGGAAAAACACTGTTTGACTCCGACCTTCACGGATCGCATATCACCAACTCTATTTTTTCAAATAAAAGATTTCAAAACATCAATTTTCAGCATGCGACCTTTCAATTTTCGAGATTCATGAATACCGATTTTGAAAATGTCGATTTTTCGAATGCTGAATTAAAAGCAGCTATTTTCTACAACCAAAATCAAAAGCAAGTAAAGTACTTGAATAGCCAAATTCAGGCAGGTCATTTTAGTTTTGTCAATTTTGACCAAGTTGATTTTTCACGTGCCGACTTACGTGGAGTTCGTTTTGAGTTTTGTCATTTTAATAAGGTTCAATTTGACCAAGCCAATTTAAAAAATGCAAAATGCAACGCATGCACTTTCACTGACAAAAATAATATGCCCTTAGAGTTTAAATGAATTTTTGGCAGCTTCACAAATATGCCGACAAGCAAATTGATGAAATAAAGTCCGACAGTTTGCTTTCTAACTACAGCCACTTTCTAATTGGAATTCATCTTTTAACTGCACTATTTTGGTTTTACCAGGGCTTCGAATCAATTTTAACAAATGTGAACCAAAGTTATTGTTGGCCGTTTTTTTCTTCTTGCGAGTCAGCCAAAATTTTGCTTTTACCCATCGTTCCTTTACTTTTGCCAACCTATGCAATCTTAAGTATTTTTGGCCTATTGCAATCAACAATATTCAAAAAGTCCACATGGTTTCTTCTTATTGGCCTCGAAGTAATGAAGCTACTATTTCAATCTCTGGACTACCGCTTTATGGGCAACTATCATTTCATGCCCCATATTATAACTTTGGTGTTTTTATTTTCTTCGAATAAAAAGTTCTGGATCAATATCTGGATGCTCAGTTTTTATGTTGGCGCGGCCTCTTTGAAACTCAATTATGAATGGCTCACTGGAGCAAGTCTTTCCTGGAAAATTCCCTTCAATAAAATTGAACTCATGCAGTGGCAGGCAATAACAGTCATTTTAATCGAATTGTCCGCCCCACTTTTACTTAGCTTTAAAAACTTTAGATTTCGAGTGGGCGGCCTTGCCTTCCTATTCGTCTTTCATATCGCTTCATATTACTGGGTCGGCTTTTTTTACCCTGCCG